>NZ_FMVA01000025.1:0-53441 GCF_900101425.1 Rhizobium sp. NFACC06-2
GCAAAATCTCGTTCGCCTGACGAAGCTCCCGGTTCTCCCGCTCCAGTGCCTTCATCTTCTCGGCCACGTCGCTCGGCAGGCCAGCCCGCTTGCCGCTGTCGACCTCGGCCTTCTTCACCCATTCATGGAGGGTATGCGCCGAGCAGCCGATCTTGGCCGCTATCGATGATACCGCTGCCCAGCGGGAGCGATGTTCGGCTTCATGCTCCGTCACCATACGCACGGCACGGGCGCGGACTTCAGGGGAGAATTTGTTCGTCGTCTTGCTTGTCATAGACCCTACTTCTCACGAGTTGGGGTCTCCGGTAAATCCGGTGCGGTTCAGGCAAGCGCGTGCCTGCACTCCCGCTTAAGCCAATGCGATGTACATCTCCTCTCCGTCGTATATGGAATTTGGCGTAGGATGAAATGATGAGCAGATGGCCAAAGACGACGTCTAAGCGTTAGGAATTGCGGACAGGTGTTTGAGCCAGAGGATTGTTGCGGCCAGAGCGATCATGGCTCGATAGTTCCTTGCGGTTTTCTCTTATAGAGTGGCGATGCGGCGAAACTGTTTGAGTTTTGAGAGCAGCATTCGACCAAATGTCCTTGGGCGTAGAGTTGTGTCGTTTTACCTGAGACCCATCGTCCCTCCAATTTTCAGGAGAGTCTTGGGTTAACTTTAGATTTTTATGCGGTTTCTGGCACTTAACGTGAGAATTGGTGGTCGACAAAATCGATGGCGTTCTTTCAATGAGCGATCCATTTCCGATGACCTACGGGCGAAAACAATGATGGCTTTGAGAGCGTTTTCAACGATATCGCGGACCACGCAAGCCAATTGCGAATGTCTTCGTAATTGCACATAATTCGAGATTCTCGTCGTCAGGAATCTCAGATTATCTGCCAAACAAATTCGAAACAGCCGCATTCTTGCGTTTAAGTGCCAAACGACAACGTCGCCCCGACGTGGCCGATGGAGATTCTCTAGGCAGCTGCATGTACTCTATTTCGGGCCATTGGCCGAAATAAATTGACTTTTTGCGGAAATTGCGCGCAATGTTACCTTAATACAGGAAGGCCATAAATTATGTTGCTCGAATTCCGTGTCAATAACTACCGCTCAGTCCGTGACGAGGCATTGCTGAGCATGGCCGCGAGTCCCGACTCTACGTTAGAGAGCACGCATACCCGTGAAACCGGCCTGGAAAAGGTGAAGCGGGTGCTCAATACCGCGGCTATTTATGGAGCCAACGCCAGCGGCAAGACGAACATCATCCGTGCCCTGCAATTCATGCAGAGCATGGTGACAACGTCAAACCAGGTGCAACCCGACCAGCAAAACAACCTGACCCCATTCCGTATGCGGCCAGATCATGAAACTCACCCGACCTTATTCGAGGCGACGTTTCTTATTTCCGGAAAGCGCTTTCAATACGGTTTCGAGTTGACACGGGCCCATGTCCTAAGCGAATGGCTGCTGGTTTACGAAAGTGCGAAGCCGCAGGTCTGGTTCTCCCGCACGTACAATGAGAAGAAAAAGAGCCGCTACGACTATACCTACAGCGATTATTTCACCGGCTCGAAGAAGCTCTGGGAGAGCGCGACCCGAAAAGAAACGTTGTTCCTCACAACGGCCATCCAGCTAAACAACGAGCAGCTGAAGCCCCTCTACCAGAAGTTCGCCGAGGATATGGCCATCTTCCCGGATGGAGGGGGCATAGGTTACGGGTTCTCAGCCAACTATGCGGAAGAAAACTCCCGAAACCTGTCGAGCGTTGTGTCCCTGATCGCTGCTGCCGATACGGGCATTTGCCGAGTATCATTCACGAAACAGCCTGGTCGGCAATTTCATATTAATCTAGGCACAGGTGTACCGGAGGTTAAAGACACGGAAATCGACATTCCGCAGTTTGGCCACCTAGCCTTGGGCGAGGTGTACGAATTTGAGTATGGCGAGGAATCCGCTGGCACGCAGATCCTCTTTAGCCTCTCGGGGCCCATCTTGGATATTCTACAGCGCGGCCGCCTACTGATCGTCGATGAACTTGACCGGAGCCTTCATCCGCTGCTGGTGCAGAAGATCGTTGAGATGTTCAACAATCCGGAGCTGAACTCCAAGGGAGCGCAGCTGATCTTTACCACCCATGACGTGTCCCTGCTCGACGGCAAACTCCGGCGCGACCAAATCTGGTTCGCCGAAAAAGACGCAGCCCAAGTCTCGCATCTCTTCCCCTTGCTGGAGTTTTCGCCACGGAAGGGCGAAGCCTTGGAGAAAGGCTATTTGGGTGGTCGCTACGGCGGCATCCCAATCTTCGGTACGACGAAAGATTAAGATTTGGCCAAGAAGCACCGCTTTGAACGTACTGAAGCACGCCTGATACGCCGACCGGGTCGCAAGAGGTCCTATGACCGGACGCTGATCGTGTGCGAAGGCGAAAAGACAGAGGTCAATTATTTCGAGGCTATCCGCCGCGAAAAACGACTCCCTAACGCCGATATCCGTATTGTGCCGTCCAACTACGGAACCTCTCCGTTGAACATCGTCGAGTATGCGATCGACCTGTTCAACGAAACCAAGGCCTTTGATCGCGTCTACGTCGTCTTTGACCGGGACGACCATCCGAGCTACCACAATGCCCTCGCCAAAGCTGAGGCCACCGACAAAAAGCTGAAAAGCGACGAGGGGAAAGCGGTTCCGTTTACCGCCATCCCGTCGGTTCCTAATTTCGAGCTGTGGGTCCTTTTGCACTTCCGCGACGTTCTCTCTCCCATCCACCGGACCGAGGTCTATGCCGAGTTGCGAAAGCCGGCGCACTACCCGACCTATGCCAAGAACAGCAAGACAGTGTACGAAGACACCAAGGATCGGATTCCCGCCGCCACGGCCCGCGCGGTCAATCTTCGCGCGCAGTTTAACGCACATAGCGGCACGGATCCCTTCACGGACGCCGACGTGCTGACCGGCGAGATGATGAAGATTGCCGGTCGGTTCTCCTAGATCGGCGGGCTTGTAAAGGCGGCCGCGGCGTTTCGGGCCGCGATTGAACAGACGTCATCGGACGAGTTGCCGATCAGCCTTCAGTGGTTCTCCGGAGCGCCCTTAGCGATGAGAGTGACCTTCTAGGTTATTATCTGAAAACTCACGAGGATTCGGATCAGGACGGGCTTTTCCTATCATCTCCGTCTGTGTGACGCCAAACAGACGCTTCGCGCTCCCGTTCCAACTGGTGACAAGCCGTCCAGAGTCTGGCTCACACGTGCCCTTTACGGCACCTCAAAGAGGATCTGACCCCACCTTAAATCGAACACCTTGAACGGATGCGAACCTACGACCCAGTGCAAGACGTCTCACAGGATGGCTGGTGACGGCTTGGCACGTTACAACGATGACTGACGGAAGCTTCATTTCGCTCCTCCCAATTATCTGTTCGGCAGATTGAAGAGTTCTCTGATTCTGTTTGCCAGCGAAATCGCCGGCTTATGCGCGCTGTCTGGCGCTAGCAGCTTCCGCTCCGTCTCAAGTCGTTTTGCCAGAACGGCGCTGAGTTCGTCGGCGATCGCCGGTCGTTCCATCAGGATCGATGCGACATGCGACTGACTGATCTCGAAGGCGACAACCGCTGTCAGTGCCTTGATGGTTCCCGTCTCGGCCATCCCTGTCAGCAGCCCGCCCTCGCCGAACCAGTCACCCGGCGACAAGGTCAGCAGTTCCTTGCCGTCATGATCGATGGTGGCGATGCCGGAGCGTATAATGAAGATCGAATCCAAGATATCGCCCTCGCGGGCGATAATATCGCCTTTCCTAAACACGCGGCGCACCATGGCCTCGCTCAAAACTTCCTTCTCGTCGTCCGTCAGCGATTCTAGAAGCGGAAGTGCGTTCAGCAAGCGCCATGCCGTCCCAGGATGCGGTGTTTGCGGCTCTGCAGTCCTTTCGGCGCGTGCGGGAGCATCCCGTGCGTCCGCCAGCATGACACCGGCGGCCTTGGCGTGCCTGAATGTCAGGTCGAAGACTTCGTTTTGCGCCGAGACCGATTTATCAAGGCTGGACAGGCGGTATTTGAGCTCGAGTTCGATCCCTTGGGCATCGATGGAGGTCACCTTCACAGAAGGAGGCGGATGCCGGACTATGTGGTTTGCGGCCCTCAAGGCCGTTTCCATCAGCTCCACGGCTGCCGCCGGCGTCGTGGACAAAGCGAGCCTTACCTTCAACGAAGCAGCGTGTGACGAATCCGGCTTGCTGCGATTGACGAGTTTCGACTTTGCCAGAGAGCTGTTCGGTATCGTCACGAGATCGTTGTCACCGTTTATCAGATGCGTCGCGCGCCAGTTGGTCTCGACAACCCTGCCCTCACCCCCATCCTCAAGCGCCACCCAATCCCCGACGGAATAGGGGCGGCCGAGATTGAGAGCGATTCC
This sequence comes from Rhizobium sp. NFACC06-2, assembly GCF_900101425.1. NCBI lineage: Bacteria > Pseudomonadati > Pseudomonadota > Alphaproteobacteria > Hyphomicrobiales > Rhizobiaceae > Rhizobium > Rhizobium sp. NFACC06-2. The sequence goes on from NZ_FMVA01000025.1 coordinate 4,402, forward strand.
GGAAAAGACGTCGCTCAGTGTGTTTTGCAGCGCCAGACCGAGGATGATGGCGAAGACGCCGGATGTTGCAACCAACGTGCCGACGGGAACACTGAACACGTAGGAAATGATCGAAAGGAAGGCGCCAACATAGATGATCGCGACGATGAGATCCTGAAGGAGCCTCGCCTCTCGCGGCTGCCGCTCGAATATCAGGAAAATCCTGACGAAACCCACTAGGCATGCCGACCCCACCAGCCACCATGCCGCCTTGGCGATCGAGAGGGAGATATCATCGACCTTGTTGGGCCCGAGTGTCGCCGGAGTGAACGGCGCATCGTTGTTCGCATACAGCATCGCACTCAGCAGGATGAAGAGCGCGATCCTGTTCAGCAGCCGGAGGTTCCGGCTGTTCCGAAAGACAATCCAGTTCGTCACTCCAAAGACGATTACCAGTACAACAAGCTGGACAGCAGCGTTGCTCGCGAGCTCCATGTTCAAGATCTCCGATAAGTGACGCTTAGGCACGTTGCTGCGTCCAATTTCGATGTTCGGAGAACGTCCCGGTCGCAGAATTCTGGTTTGCCTCGTCAGACCGTTTTACATCCCTAACGCATTCTGGGTCGCCACTCTCCGCGCCCACTTGACCACTAGGACAGATCCGACGACGGCAAGTTATGAGGGTCCAGTTGGTGCCCGAATGGTTCGAGGCGCGCGTACCTCCAAGGCTATTGCGAACGCGACATACACCGCCACAAGGCCCCCCAGGGTCAGAATCTCCGGCCTCACATCCGACAGCTCAGCGCCGAGTTGGCCGACATTGACAAGCGCGTTGATCGCGCTCGTGCTTGGCACCACAAGGGCAATCGACCGCAGCGGTTCGGGAATGGCATCCCCCGGCCAGGAAAACCCGGAGAGAAACAGAAATGGCATCCCGATCGCGGCGGAGACAAGTTGCACAACGATCGGGCTGCGAAAGAGCCTGGCGACCACCATTCCAAGTCCTGACACAGCGACCACGAAGGGAAGTGCCACGATAAAGATGGCAGCCGGAGAACCAAGCCTCGGAATGCCGTAGAGATAGGGAAGAACGATCAGATAGTAGGAAAAGACCACCGCCTCCAGGACAAGATAGGCAAGCAGCCTGCCGCCGACCCTGACAGCGGCGCTGGCCCTTTCGCAGACCTCCGCCTGATCCGGGTCGGGATACGTGCCGAGCAGGCCGACGCCGATCAGCAGCGTCTGCTGAAGAATGAGCACAAAGGCGGCGGGAAGGATATAGGTGGCATAGCCGCCCTGAGGATTGAACAGCGGGATCGCGGTCGTCGGCATCGGATCGGGGACGACGGCCGCGACTGCCGGATCGACCGAGGCGGCAGTCAGCCTGCCGGTCTCGACCTCCGCCCCGATGGTTTTCGCGAGCGTGTTCACTGCGCCGGAAATGCGGGAGTTGATCAGGAAATAGCTGGCGTCGCCGTAAAGCGCGATCGGAGCGGACCTGCCGTGCAGAAGGTCGCGCTCGAAATATTTCGGGATGACAAGCACGCCATAGACGTTTCGCGCGAAGACCTCCCGTTCCGCAGACGCCTGATCCGGCAGGAGCGCTGCGATGGACACGTCCGCGCTCGCATCGAGCCGCCGGGCGAACTGTCGGCTCATATCGGTCCCATCGAGATCGACGAGGGCGATCGGTACGTCCCGGAGCGCTTCCGTCCGGTATGGTTGCGGATAGAAGACGGAGTAGAGAACAATCGCCAGTACCATGACCGAAAACACCGGCCGCAGCAAAAAAATGCGCCGAAGCTCATGGCGGAAAACCCAGAGCAGTCCGCTCATGCGATCGCCTCCGATCCGCGGGTTGCCATGCGTTTCACACGATCTGCTCGCCTTCCGATGGTTTCAAGCCGCAACGCTGTCATCGAAGCGAAGAAGATCGCCATGAAAAGCAGCACGGCGATCGGACGGATAGAGAGATCAAGCGGCGTGCCGCGAACAGTCTGGTCGACACGGGCCATCAGATACCAGGTGCCCGGCAGGATTTGCCCCCAATGATAGGCGAAGGCGTTCATACCGATCCGCGGAAATCCAATGCCCATGAATCCGAAGGCGGGAGCTGTGATGAGCGTCGCGATGCTGACGGCGCTTTGCATCGGCTTGAGAACAAGACCGATAAACGCACCGAAGAACTGGTTGGCGAGAATGAACAGAGCTCCTGCAGCAAGCAGGAGAAAACGATCGCCTCGAAGAGGAAGTCCAAAGTGGATAAAGAGCAGAGCGTCAGCGACCCCCAGGACGAAGAGAAACACCAGGGTGTAGGGAAGCATTTTGGCGAGCATCGCCGGCCAAAGTCCGCCGCCCAGACGGCGCAACACACGAAGCCGATGGCGTGTCTCCGCATCCCGTCCGATGGAATAGGCCATGGTCGTCACGATTATCGTCTGCAGGATCGCCGGAAGCAATGCCGTCAGGAGGAAGTGGGTGTAGTTCAGGGTCGGATTGAACAGGGGATTCACTTGCACAGGGATCGGTGCAAGCGATGACTTCGCGACATCGACAGGCTGTCCGCGCGATGTCCTGAGCGACAGGCGGATCCCTGCCTCGACACCGGCAAGCGCCGCATTGACGCCTCGTAAGGTCAGATTGCCGGCCGTCATTCGCTGGGTGTTGTAGAAGAAGACCACCTCCGGCCTGCGGTCCGCGAAGACGTCGCGTTCGAGATTCTTTGGGATCATCAGCAGGCCGTGGACCTTCCCTGACAGGATCAACCGGCGACCCTCGCCGAGATCGCTGACGTGCATGACCACGGCGGCGTCCGGCGTCGCATCGACCGTGCGGATGATGGTGCGCGACAGGTCGCTCCCATCGAGGTTCAGGACAGCAATGGGAAGTCGCGTTGCGAGGCCCTCGCTGAACACGATCGACAATATGCCCATCAGCATCAGCGGTAGAACCACCGTCAAAAATGGGAGAAAGGGGCGCTTCCGAAATTGCGCGGCCTCTCTCAGGAAGACGAGGAAGAAACCCGACCTGATGCTGCGGGCGCCAGGCATCTCAACGGCCTCCCCTCGTCCATGAGGCGATGACACTCATTCCGGGACGCAATCCCTCGACCGGCGTTGTCGGCTCCGCGCGCACCTCGAAGGTCCTGAGATCGAAATCGCCCGTCGCCCGCGTTGCCCGCCAGGTGGCATATTGTCCCTGGGCGTTGATAACGGTCACTTTCACGTCCACGCGCAGATTGCCAAGCGCCGGGACGGTAACCGCAAACGTGTCACCGATCTTCAGCCCGTCGAGGAGATCTTCACGCAGATTGAAGGTGAACCACGGGTGACCGATGTCGATCAGCGAAAACAGCGGTGCTCCCGGGCTGAAGTTCTCGCCGAGTTCGGCGACACGGGTGGTTACCTGTCCGTCGATCGGCGCGCGTATGGTCAATTCCGCGATATCGGTCTTCTGCTGATCGAGTGTTGCACGGGCCTGGTCAACCTTCGTGGCGGCAAGCGCCTTTTCCTCCTTGCTGGAACCCGCAACGGCAAGCGCGAGGTTGGCCTGGGCGGCTTCGCGCTTGCGGATCGCAGCTTCGAGATTACGTCTGGCCTCATCGACGGTCGCCTGCGCGACGGCGGCCGTGCTCAAAAGTCTCTCCTGGCGCTGTTGATTGGTCTGGTAGAGGACGACGTCGGCCTCCGCCGCGTCGACCTCGGCCTGCCGCGCGGCAATGGTCTCCGGCCGGGTGCTGTTGACCCTCACAAGGTCGGCTTGTGCAACGCCAAGAGCCGCCTCCGTGGCGTGCATGGCGGCGACCAACTGCGGACTTTCGAGTTCGGCGATGATTTCGCCCCTCTTGACGGTGTCACCGACGTCGGCGTTCAGGACGCGAATGCGCCCCGAAACGCGCGGGCTGATGTCGACGCGATCGGTCGATACCTCTCCCTGCACCACAAGTGGCGGCGGAAGAGTTGCAAACCAAAGCGACACGCCGAGGGCGCCGAGGCATGCGAGCGCGATCAGCAGGCGAAGCACACGTCCCATCATGTCCGCCCCTTTTATGCGTCGCCGGAGTTCACGAAATCGACCCCTGTGACGGCGCTAGAGGACTTGGCGACATCGGGATCGACGCTGGCATGGCTTGGATTGGTCTGGGTGACCATCTCCTCAGCCCTCGCCCGGATGTAAGGTTCCATGTGCGCAGCATGGGTGAGGATCCAGAACTGCTTTGCGGCGATCGCCGCGAAGACCTGATCGGCGACCTCGGACGGTTCCATGGCATGGGAGGACTTCGTCGCGTCGGCATCCTCGGATTTGCCTGCCGTCTCGGACTTCATGATGTTGGTCTTCACCAGAGCGGGGCAGAGCACAGAGACCCCGACGCCAGAGCGGCTTGCAACGAGTTCACGATAAAGCGTCTCCGAAAGCCCGACGACAGCGTGCTTGCTTGCCACATAGGCGGAAGCCGCGGGAATGGTCACGAGGCCGGCGGCCGATGCCGTGTTGATGATGTGACCGGACTTTCTCTGGCGCAGGCCAGGCAGGAAGGCGAGCAGGCCGTTCACCACGCCGCCGACATTGATGTCGAACATCCGCTTCCAGTCGGCCTCGCTGTGGTCCCAGGTGAGCGACAGCTTCGTGATGCCGGCATTGTTGACGACCAGCCAGGGATCTCCCAGCGCTTGCACCGTCTGGTCGTGCAGTCGCTTGATATCGTCGAGTTTGCTGACATCGGTGACGACGGTGATCGTTTCCGCGCCTGCGGCCTCGACGATTTTCTGTGCTTCCGCAAGCCTCTCCTCACTGAGGTCGGCGAGCGCCACCTTCATACCCTGCCGCGCGGCCTCAACCGCAATTGCGAGGCCGATGCCGCTCGCACCGCCGGTAATGACGGCGACCTTGCCGTAAAGAGCCTCGCTCTGACCCTGCGCCATTTTCAACCACCCTGTCCTGTTCGGTAAAACAGAGGGTAAGGCTTAAGCATAGCGATGGAAGTTAGCCGAATGTGAGATGGACGCGACTAACAGTAGCTTCCCCGTTAGTTCGCCCCAGCCGCCCTCGAACGGCTCGTCGAAAACGTTTATTGACGCCGTTCGTAACACAGTGAGAAAATCCGCGAGAGACGCGGAGGGACGTTAATGGACCTGAAATCCGAACCTGCACCTTCTTTGATCCGCCGCCAGATGGAGGTGCTGCGCACCAGCCGCGCGTTCACGGGTTCGGACCGCCTGTTTGCGCTTCTGGAATTCGTGGTCGAGGAGACGCTTGCCGGACGCGGACGCGGCCTCAGGGAGGCGGTGATCGGAAACGCCGTCTACCAGCGCGATCCACCGTACGATCCACGGGTCGATTCCACCGTCCGCGTCGAAATTCGGCGTCTGCGCAAGAAGCTCGAAGAATACTTCTGCGAAGGTGGCGCCAACGATCCCGTTGTGATCACGATCCCGGTTGGCTCTTACATCCCGGTTTTCGGAAACGAGCCGTCTCCGTCCATGGCGTCGGAAGCCGGACAGGCGCGCAGGATATTCAAGCCGGGACAGGGAACCATCATCGTCGTCCTGCCGATAAGATCGTTTGCCGCAAGCGATGAACTGCGTGAATGCGCAGATCATCTCACTGAAGAATTGATCTATGCACTTGGATCCGAACCGGGCATCAGCGTACCCTCGAGAACGACTACCTACACATTTGCGGGCGACACCAAGACACTTGCGGAACTTGCAGCGGATTTTGGGGCGGACGCTGTTGTGCAGGGAACACTTGTCGAACACGCTGGCGCCATTCGCGTGACATTGGAAATTTCCGACAGCCGCGGCATTGTTGTGTCCTCGGATCGCTTCGAAGGCGACATCGAGGCGCGTACGACGCTCCCGGAACGGATCGCAACGACGCTGGTGAGCCGGGTCCGTTTCGACAGCACGAAAATGCGGATGCGCCAGATCAGTCCCGGTCCCTCCGCCGTAGACAGTCATTCGAAGATCTATCGTGCCCGCCAGTTGCTGGACAAACAAACCCCCGAGCATTTGCGGGAGGCGCTGGTGCTCTTCACCCAGGTCGCTGATGCCGCCCCGGACTACGCCCGTGGACATTCGGGCATGGCCGATTGCTATTGCGATTTGTTTCGGCTTGGGATCATCGACCACGACACGGCTCACAGGAATGCAAGAGACGCGGTCACGCATGCGCTGGAGATCGACCCGGAATCGGTCGAGGCGCACACAGCGCTGGCGACGATCCAGGCATGGCTCGAACGGGACCGAAAAGCGGCCGAAGAGAGCTTCCAGACGGCCCTTGCGCTGGGGCGCAGCGCGAGAGCGGCTTGTCTCTACGGCACCTACCTGACGATCATAGGATCCCCTGACGAGGCGGAGCGCATGTTCCGGGAAGCCCGACGCATCGAGCCATTTTCTCAGCAGCAGGACATTGGCGAGGCCGTGAGCCGTTTCCAGGCCCGACGCTTCGACCTGCTTTCTGAAGCCGAATCCGCGATCGACAGGCGTAACAAGCCCTTGGAGGCCGCCTTCTATCTGGCGCTTGGCAATCACTTCGCGGGCAAGCCAGATAGCGCACGGCAGTACGGCGGACCTCTGAACCATTTGCTCGCCACCAATCCGCAAATCGTATTCGCGGATGCCGAAATCGAGGCCTGGCTCGGCGAGCCGGAGCGCGCTCTACGCGTAATTCGGGCCGGCAACCCCAAAGCGAGCCACTTCGCCCACGCCTCACTTGCCTCCGCCGTCGGCGACGCCGAACTCGTCTACACGCACCTCAACCTGGCACTTGATCGACAGGAACTGCCAACCGTCTGGCTGCGCACCGACATCCGCTTCGATGCCTTCCGCTCGACCAGTGAGTTCAAGCAGATTCTCGCCCGGCTCGATGCCCTAAGACTGTCCTGATCCGCATCACTAACGAAGCTCACGGTTCTCTCCGGATACATCTCACTTCCGGCTCAAGCACCGCCATCCTATCGTCGCGGCCAGGATCAACGAAGGCGATGGGACGTGAGCCAGAACAGTCAGTACCGCAACGCGGACCTCATCGTCGACCGCATCCACGGCGTCCTCGGACATTACCCGGGCTATCGCACCCTCCACGCCGACGGCCGCCTCTACAAGGGAACGTTTCGGGCATACGAGGTGGCTCGACGCTTCACCCGCGCCGCACACCTTCAAGGCCAGAAACTTCCGGTCACCGTCCGGTTTTCGAAAGGCGGCGGCAATCCCTATGCGCCCTTCAACGCCACCGTCGGCATGGCAACGCGCTTCTATCTTGAAGACGGCCGGGTCACAAATCTCGTGATGCTGAGCCAGAAGCTCTTTTTCGCCAACACGATCGAGCAGTTTGTCGAATTGGTGAACGCGCTGCAGCCGACCGCTCCGGGCGCGGGTGTCAACAAACCGGGATTGGACGCCTTCCTGGCCAAGAACCCGAACGTGGCGAACGTCTTTAAGATGCGCGCCGCAACCCTCGCCCCCGTGAGCTTCGCCAACACGGAGTTCCACGCCATCCACGTCTTCCGGTATGTCAACGCAGCCGGTGACGTGACCCATGTCCGCTGTCACTGGATTCCCCTCGACGGCGTCAAAGGCCAGGACCCGGACGTCTTGACGCATGAAAGCGTCGACGTCCTGTTTGGCGAGGTTGAGACCCGGCTGAATTTCGGACCCGTAGAATTCGAACTCGAACTCGAACTGGGGCAGCCGGGCGATCCACTGAACGATGCAACCGCCCTGTGGCCGGAAGATCGTGAACGCATCCGGATCGGTCGCATGACCCTGGTTGCGGCGACAAGCGAAGAGGAGATCGGCGACCGTCTGATGAACCATGATCCGACGATGCTCGTCGACGGCATCGAAGCAACCGACGACCCGATCCTCCAGATCAGGCGGGGCGTCTATGAGGCGTCGGCCGCCCAGCGCAGCGGTGGTTGGCATGGAGCGCCGTCCAAATCCGGAGACTGAACCCATGGGCCGGCGAAATCTGGAATATCTTCGGTCGATCGACGCGGCGTGGAACCGCCGGCAATGGGACGATTACGCGGCTCTCCTCGACGATGATCTCGTCTCCTGGATGTCCGGGGATCAGGAGCCTCACCGAAAGGCCGAGCATGTGCTGAGAGCACAACGCTTCTGTGCGATGTTCCCCGACAGTCACGTCGAAGAGGATTACATCGATCTGATCCTCAGTCTCGACGGACACAAGACCTGCAGCGTGGCGGTGATGACCGGTACTGGGCCCAAAGGCGAGGCGCGCTTCCGTATCACCTTCGCCCTTATCTGCAAATGGCACAACGGCCGCATCGTCGAGCAGCGCGAATATATCGACCGGGAGCTGTTCGAAAAGCAGCTCGGTCATTCAACCCCTCACAGTGGAGAACAATGATGAGCGATACTATCGCACCCGTTGAAGAACGCATGGCAATGGCGCAGCCAATCACCGAACAGCCGGATGGACCGGGCAAACGTATCGGAAAGCGCGGCGAATTGACGTTGATCGGCAACGTCGTACCGGGCGGGGCAAAACTCTTTCGCGAGCGCCTGCCACAGTTTCAGGCTGAAGCCGGCTACTGGGAGAGCCGTGTCGGCACCGTTCAGGAATTCCGCGGGTTCCTCTTTGACAACGATACACGCTACATGCTGACAGTCGTCTATGATGGCGACTTTAAGCCTTATCTTACTGACATCGCCAGCCAGGCTCATCCATGGCTTGACACGTTGGCGACCGGTGTCCTTGAAGATTACCCGGGCATCAACACGCCCGAAGTTGCTAAATGGGTCGAGGACCGACTCGTTGCAGCAGAATTCTTTTATGTTAGCAATCCCGATGTCACGGCTCGCGACGTCACCAAAATGAAGAAGCTGTCGAAGGCCGTCAGCGACCTTCTCGACGCGGCATCGTGATGACCGTTGCACTGGAGCTTCACGATATCCAGGGGACGGTTCTGCGCAATCGTCCCATGCCGTATTTCGGCAGCTATCTGGTGTTCAGGATCCACGATCCTGCGCATGCTCGCGAGCTTCTGAGGCGGCTCGTGCCGCGCATCGCGTCGGCGGCCGACTGGGATAATCCGCCAGAGGATGCGTGGATCAACATCGTCTTCTCCTACTCCGGCCTTGCCAAGATGGTGCCAGATGCGAGCATCGTCGCGGGCTTTCCGCCGGAGTTCCGCCAGGGAATGGCCGCTCGTAGCGCATATCTGGGCGATGTCGGAAATTCGTCTCCCGACAACTGGGATCTGCCCCATGCAGGCAACGGCTTCGACGTCGGCCTCCTCGTGATGGCCGGCAGCATCGAGCTGAAGGATGAGAAGCTAGCGATCGGTCACGCCGCGCTCGCAGGCCTTGCGGGAGTCGAACTGTTGGCGCGGCTCGACGTCGCCGTTCCATCGACATTGCGCGAGCACTTCGGCTATGCCGATGGCATCAGCCGCCCCTTTATCGAAGGACAGGGCGGCGAGCCCCTCCCCGGACAGGACATTCTCAAGTCGGGAGAATTCGTTCTTGGATACGAGAACGAGCTGGGGGCGCGTGCCTCTCTCGATGCCCCGGAAGAACTCTGGCGCAACGGCACCTTCATTGCCATTCGCAAGCTGCGACAGGATGTTGCCGCATTCCGGCGTTTCCTGAAGGACTCGGCTCCGGATACGAAGGGGCAGGAGTTCCTCGCGGCCAAGATGATGGGCCGCTGGCGCAGCGGAGCGCCGCTGGCACTCTCGCCGGACAGCGACGACGCGGCACTTGCAATGGACCCGGTTCGCAATAACGACTTCCGCTACGCCGATGACGATCCGGACGGGAAGCTTACGCCCGCCGGAAGCCACATCCGACGGATCAACCCACGTGATGCCCTCAGGAACTCCTTGACCCAGACTCGGCTTCACCGGGTTATGAGGCGTGGCTTTTCCTACGGCCCCGAGCTGGAGGAAGGTTCTACAGACGATGATGGCGTCGATCGCGGCATCGTTCTGGCGATCATCAACGCCGATCCGGGCCGTCAGTTCGAGTTCGTCCAGGCACAATGGATCAATGACGGCGACTTCATCTCGCAGGGCGACCGATCGGACCCGATCGTCGGCAGACGCGACCGCGCCGACGACTATCAGTATCCCGCCTGTCCGGTCAGAAAGCGCGTCGGCGGACTGAAGGAGTTCACCGTGACTCGCGGCGGTGAGCATGTTTTCCTTCCGGGACTCGGCGGTCTTCGCTGGTTATCGAATCAGTAGTGAAGCTGCACAGGGAATGGTCATGGCTTTATATTCTCATAGTGCCTTGGCTTATTGAACTCTCCGCAATCGAAGGTGGTCGTGCAGTCGATGCTGTCCGATACGCGGAGCGCGCTTAGCACGTCTCAGGACCGATCTCGCGGCAGGCGAGTGCGCGCGACGAGGGCGCCGGTCAGAGCGATCGCCACCACAGCCGCAATCCACGCCTGGTAAAGGCCCACGCCGAGGACGAAACCCCGATGACGGGGCTGACTACGTCCGTGACCGCAACGAGCGACTGGATTGCTCCCATGACAACGCCCTGCCGCTCCTGAGGAACCCGAACGGAGAGGGCTGCCATGAAGGTCGGCCGTGCCAGCGCAACACCCGTACTGACGCAGACGACAGCGAAGGCCAGTGTCGGAATATGCGTTGCGAGGCCAGCCGCGATGTAGCCAAGCGAGAGAATACCAAAGATCACAACAACGAGATCCCGTTCACTGAAGACATCACTGATCCTCTTCAACAGGAAGAGCTGGACAACGATGTTGATGACGCCATCGGCGACGAGAAGGTAGCTCAGTTCCTTCGGGCCGAAGGCGTGTCCGTTCCACGTAAACGTGTCTCCCAGGAATACGGCGAGTTGCGAGGTGAAGAGGCCATAGGAGAAATAGTGGCAGAGAAGAACAATGATGAGCACGCGGATGGCCGGCGCTGCGGCGAGCGACGCGAACGACGCCCTTTCGTGGATCTCCGCGTTCCCGACCTCGCCGGTGAGCTGGTCGGGCGCGACACCCTTCACCCCAAAGGTGGTGATGACGATGCTGGTTGCCGTAAAGATCAAGGACAGCCAAATCGGGGCTGTGAGCGAAATATCCAAGACATAGCCTGAGATGCCCGGCCCGATGATACCGCCGAGACCAAGCCCGGCGCTGAGGATGCCGATCGTCTGGCGCCTGTTGGCCGGGGAGCTGTTGTCAGCGACGTAGGCGGCGGCTGCCGAAAAGTTCGCGGCGGTGAGGCCGAGCAGAACTCTGGCCAGCAGGACGATGGCGACGGCATTTGCAAGGGAAAGCAGTGACAGGCTCACCAACGCGCCGGCCTGGCTTCCAAGCAGCACCCTCTTCCGGCCAAACCGGTCTGAAAGCTGCCCGAGGATCGGAGCAGCAGCGAACTGGCTGAGCGCTTCGGCGCCGAGGACAAGGCCGAGAACGAGCGGCGTGGCGCCAAGCTCTCTGAGATAAAAGGGCAGGATTGGTAAAACTGCACCGGCACTTGCAGCGTCGAGGCTTACGATGACGAAGACAGGCAGCATCAACCGCCAGTCCAGCCGTGGCTGGCGGGAGGGCTCCTCTTCGGCACCGATCGTTTTCTGGCGATCGCACATCTCAGGCGCGACCGTGTTGATCGTTAGAATGGCGTGTAAAGGATGTGGAGCGGTCATCAAGGCCAACCCTTTTGAGATATTCCTCAAGAGCGCCGACGTTCTCGGCGGATACGATCGCGCCGACGTAACCGTCGGGGCGGATCAGCGCCCACGAACCAGGCGCCAAGGCGTAAGCCTGCCGCACATAATCCCCATCATCGATAATGTCCGACCCGATGACATGAACATGCAGCCCCCAGCGCGCCGCGATGAGAGTTCCTTCCACCTGATAGCCGAGCAACGTCCAGTGCGGCCCCCTGAATAGATCGAACAGTCGCCGCCCCTGCCCCGCGGCGCCTCGTATCGGCGCATCCGGCGCGCGATCTCCAGCCAACATGCCATGTTTGCGTTCCGGCATTTCCAGGGCGAGGCTTGTTTCGGGATAGCCGATATCGAGCTGGTGCACCTCGCGCCCACGCCGCATCTCGCCGCGCTTCATCGCGTCGAGCAGCCCGGTTGCGAGCCCCAGCATGGCCTGCGCCACGGGCCGGCGTTCCTCTTCATAGCTGTCCAGCAAGGCTTCAGGCGCGCCCGACAGGACTGCCGCCAGCTTCCAGCCGAGATTATAGCCGTCCTGCACGCTGGTGTTCAGCCCCTGACCACCAGTCGGCGGATGAGTGTGCGCGGCATCGCCGGCCAGAAAGACGCGACCCGACCGATAACGATCCGCCAGCCGGGCATTCATGGTGAAGGCCGACGCCCACGAGACGGTTTCGATAACGATGTCGCTGCGGCCGGTGCGCTCGGCAATCAATGCAGTGAGGCCGGCGGGCGACAGGTCGATGTCGCCTTCCATCGGGATAGGCCCCTGAAGCTGGAAGAGGTCAGTGCCCGCCAGCGGGCAAGCGGAGATCTGACGCTGCATGTCCCCCTCGCCGAAACGATGCCAGACATCCCGTGAGAGACCAGAAAGCGTCACATCCGCGACGATGGCGCGCAGGCCGAGCGTCCTTCCGGGAAATTCAATGCCGAGCGCGCGGCGGACGAAGCTGCGTCCGCCGTCTGTCCCGACGAGCCAGCGGACACGCACCGTTTCCTCGCCGGATCGGGCCGCGAGCCGCGCCGTCACACCGTCCCCATTCTGGTCGAAGCCGATGAGCTCCGTGCCGAACTCGGGACGATGGCCGAGTTCAGCCAGTCGTTCACGCATGACCCGCTCGGTCAAGAACTGCGGCACCAACAACGGCAGATGATAGGGTTCGGCGGATGTCGCCGGTTCGGCCTCGACTACGTCGGCATCGACAAAGCTGCCATCGTTCCGATATTCGCGCTGCTTCGGATAGAAGCCGCCGACTGCGACGATGCGGTCGAGAATGCCAAGGTCCTCGAACACTTCCTGCGTTCGCGGCTGAATACCCTTGCCGCGAGAGCCGCGAAACGGATCGTCGAGCTTTTCGATGAGCCTGAAGGAAACACCGCGCCGTGCGAGATCAATGGCGAGCGTCAAGCCAGCGGCTCCCGCGCCGCAGATGAGGACATCCGTTGCGAAATCATTTGTCATGTCGGCCTCCATATGTGTATTATGCACTTAAATGGAGATTGCCGATGCCGTCAAGAATTAATGTGCAAAATACACTCGATTCCGCATCATTACGCGAATTGCATGGAGCGCTAATCGATATCGTCAGTGTAATGAACCGCCCGCAACGCGATGAGTACATGGTCCAAGAGGCCGGCATCGCGCTGGATCGAGCGCTGTTTCCGCTGCTGGTCATGATCGAGCGAATAGGCCCGATCGGCATCGTCGATCTCGCTGACCGCGTCGGGCGCGACTACACCACCGTCAGCCGACAGGTCTCGAAGCTGGAGGAACTCGGTCTTGCCGAACGCCAGGAAAGCGCCACCGACCGCCGCATCCGTGAGGCGGTTATCACAGCCCGGGGCAAGGCTATGACCGACAAGGTTGATGACGCTCGGGACAAGATGGCTCGCGAGATTTTCGCGGATTGGGAGGAAGGCGAGGTCAAGGAACTCATCCGCCTTATGTGCCGCTTTGCAAACGCCGTGAACGGAGCGACTTGAAGGACCGGTCTCGGCGCTGGGTGGAGGGCTTGTGCACGGCGAAAGGGTTCTCGCAATTGGCACTCGCCGTTATTGTTGCGGTGCGGACAGTTCCGAGAAGGTAACTTGCCTTAATGGGATATGAACCGATATCACAGCGTAGCTAATCTTCAAAGGTGCAAAGAAATCAAACGTTTAGAAAAATTGGGCCGTCGCACAGCTCAATCAACATGCCACTACGCTGTGATGGCCTTGATAGGCGAAGTCTCCCTCCGCATATATTGCGGATATTTTTGTTGAGCTGCCTGTGGAAAGGGTTCAGCACATCAGTCTCAATGGCTATTGCGTCAGAACCGCAGTAGACAGCCTTGATCTGAAATTGTTGTGGCTACAGACTTCCACTATGCCAGCGGGATTACCCGATGTCTCAAGACTCTGACAGATCGACCACGTTGGTGTCATGACGCGGAACTCAGATACGATCACCTTTTAAATTTGGTCCTCTCAGCCTTAGGATACGAGAGCTATGTCACCTAGCTCTTTCTCAGCGACAGGCGCTCGGACTTTCGGCAAAGCAGTCAGGAAAACCGCTCTCGGTAGGTGGGTCGGCTCGTTATGCGACCTCTCAGATTGAAGCTATTCCGGCGACCGTCGGGTCGCCGGACCCTTTCTGAACGTCAGATTTAGCCGTGAGGCAGAAACACGCCGCGGAATCGCATTTTGCCGGAAGATAGCCGGTCATATGCTTCGGTGGCCTGATCGAGCGAAAAGGTCTCGACGATCGGTTTGACCTTCCCCTTGGCGGCGAGATCGAGGATTTCCGCCAGGTAGTGCTGTCCACCATGCGTGGAGCCGACAACACGTTGGCGCATCATGTGGAACGGCCTGCCGTCGGAGGGGATCGAGAACGGCTTGCTGAAGTCGAGCCCGCAAAGGACGATGCGCCCGTCAGGTCTTACCCCCGCCATCGCCTTTTCGGCGGTGTCAAAATCGTTGGTCGTGACCAGAAGAATGTCTGCGCCGCCGGCCTCAAGCAGCTCCTTGCCATCGGCGACGACGAGGTCAGCCCCAAGATCGGTGGCCAGCTTGTGCTTGTCCGGCGAATGCGTGATCGCGATGGTCTCAAATCCCAACGCTTTGGAGAACTGCACGGCGACGTGGCCCAGCCCGCCGATGCCCAGCACCGCGACCCGGTCACCGGGCTTGGGCTCCGCATCGCGCAGGCCGCTCCAGGTGGTATAGCCCGCGCACATCATAGGCGCGGCATCCGTGTAGTCGAGGCCGTCGGGCAACAGAACAGTGCCTTCGGCAGAGATCGCGATGTACTCTGCGTGGCCGCCCTGCGTCGCGAAACCGGTCGTTCTGGGTGAATCGCAGTACATAGCCGTCTGGCCGGTCAACGGGCGGTTCTGGCGGCAGTACGAGCATCGGCCGCAAGAGGACTGCACCCAGGTCGTGCCAACCCGGTCTCCCACCTTGCGTGTATGAACGCCCGGACCAACCTCGACGATCTCGCCGACCACCTCGTGACCGGGGGTCTGCGGATAGATATCGCCACCGGCGCCCTGAGTTGCCCAGACGTCTGTATAGCACATGCCAGAGGCGTGAATTTTCACAAGAACAAGCCCCGGCTCCGCCTTCGGAACGGGAACCTCTTGAACCTCCCAAGGCTTGTTCGCCCCGGTCATAACGACAGCTTTCATCTTCATCAAAATTTCCTCTCTTCGGCGGGTCGCTGGTGGGGTTGGCGGTCTGGGAGCCTCACAGCGACCTGGAGGTAGCGTGGACCCCGAGATGCTGCGCCCTGCGCTGATTTTATGACTCGTTGACTATCTAAACAATCTGATCAATTCTTGATGTCATGATGAAAGCAATTCACCAATCCAAGGGCAACGATCTGGCGGCCTTCGCCGCATTCCTTGCGGTCGCGACCCATCGCAGTTTTCGGAGTGCCGCTCAGGAGCTCAACATGACGCCCTCGGCGATCAGCCATTCGATCAAGGTTCTCGAAGAGCGGTTGAACGTCCGCCTGTTCAACCGAACGACTCGTAGCGTCTCGTTGACAGAGGCAGGAGAGCGCTTTGCCGCAAAACTCAGGCCGGCAATGGCCTCGATGGAAGAAGCCGTTCAGGATCTGGAGGGAAATGGTCCCGTCCCCAGTGGCACGGTGCGGATCAATGCCAGCGAAGGGGCTATTCGGCTGGTATTGCGGCCGGTGCTCGCACGCTTCCTGCGCGAGTATCCCCAGGTCCATCTCGACATAGTCAGCGATGGCAGGCTCAGCGATATCGTTGGCGATGGTTTCGACGCCGGCATTCGATTGGCGGAGGCCGTACCAAAAGACATGGTGGCCATCCCGGTGATGGGAGAGGTACGCTTTGCGGCTATTGCGTCACCCGAGTACTTCGAGCGCCGCGGATATCCAGCCGTCCCACAGGATCTAAATAGCCACGATTGCATCCGCTTCCGGTTTGAAAGTGGCGCGATCTATCGTTGGGAATTTGAACGCCTGGGCGTTGTGGAGAAAATCAATGTTTCCGGGTCTCTCACATTGAGTGACCAACCGCTGATGGTGGAGGCCGCAATCGATGGGATAGGCATCGCTTTCGTGCCCGACCATCTTGCGAAAGATGCACTGGAAGACGGCCGCCTCAAGCGAGTTCTGGAAGAATGGTGTCCAGCGTTTCCGGGACTGTGTCTTTATTACTCGGGGCGTCGCCACGTATCATCCGGCCTGAGAGCGTTAATCAAAGTACTTTCTGAAAGTCGTTCCGAAAACTGAGGACTAGGTTTTGTTGACAAGGGCAGTTGCCAGAGCGATCCTTTTGGTTTGGGGAGGCACGGCGACAGTTGGGATTTACGATCTCAGACAATACGTCCTGAAGCTCTTGAGCGGATTCGAACCACTAACCCGTAGCTTTAGATTGTAACCTCTGGAAAAAAGTTCTGTTACGTTGAGCGGTAGGTTAATGTAGCCATTGCCACCCACAGCGGCAAACGGGGCTACTTCTGTCTCAACTGGATTGCGCCGTACACCAGCCGTTGCGGCTACAAGCCGGCCTGATAAATTGATGCGATGACCCAGGATATTCCACCGCTCCTTCATATCGCCCGAAATGCTCACTGGTCTATAAACCATCGTGTCAACTCGACGCTTCCCGGCTATCTCATCATAGCGTCGACGAAAGCCACGAACGATTTAAGTGATCTTTCCGTCGAGGCGCTGAGCTCGATGGGGCGGGTCTTCGCGGTTGTTCAGCGTGCCTTGATGAGCCTAGTCATCTGAATCCGAAATTCGTGTCATAAGCTGTTGTCGACCTTCTGACAGAAGCGCTTGACGGATGCGAGAATGTCGTCTGCCGATTTGGTCCAGCGATATGGCTTGGGGTTTTCGTTGTGGCGCTCGATAAAGCCTTTGATGTCGGCTTCGAGTTGAGCTGTCGAAGTGTGGACGCCACGTCGTGGTTGCTTGCGGGTCAATTCCGCAAACCAGCGTTCGACCTGGTTGATCCAGGAGGCCGAGGTCGGCGTAAAGTGCACGTGGTAGCGTGGCCGCCGCATCAGCCAGTTCTTGATCGATGCAGTTTTATGCGTTGCATAGTTGTCCATCACGATATGCACGTCCAAATCGGGCGGCACGTTCGCATCGATCTGCTTCAGGAAGTCCAGGAACTCGGTGGCCCGATGCCGCTTGTAGCATTTGCCGATGACAAAGCCGGAGGCGACATCGAGTGCTGCAAACAACGTCGTCGTGCCGTGCCGAACATAAGAATGGGTACGCCGTTCAGGCACGCCAGGCATCATCGGCAGCACTGGCTGCTCGCGATCGAGCGCCTGGATTTGGCTCTTCTCGTCCACGCTGAGAACCAGCGCCCGATTGGGAGGCGACAGATAAAGACCAACGATGTCGCGGACCTTATCGACGAACAAAGGATCGCTGGACAGCTTGAACGTCTCAGTGCGATGGGGCTGCAGGCCGAAGGCGTTCCATATCCGGCGGATCGTCGTGTGCGAAAAACCGGCGGCTCCTGCCATCGAGCGGATCGACCAATGGGTCGCATCGGTGGGCGTAGAGCGAAGCGTGCGCTCGATCACAGCCGCAATCTGATCATCGCCGATCGTGCGGGGGCGGCCAGGGCGAACTTCGTCGAGCAGGCCATCAAGCCGATCTTTGAGAAAGCGCCGCCGCCATTTGCCAACCGTGTGTTCATGCACACCGAGTTCGCCGGCAACGACCTTGCTCGCAACTCCGTCGGCACAGCGAAGAATGATCCGGCACCGCTCAGACATGGATCGAGCAACGCGATGCTTACGCACCTGTCGCTCTAAATATTCCCGCTCCGCCTCGCTCAAAACCAATGGTGCCGTCGGTCGGCCAGTCGCATTCGCCATTGCTCAACCTCCCATGAAGAGGCTAAGCGTACAATGTAATGAACTTCAGTTCCAGATGACTAGCCAATAACTCCACGGCAGCTGGCTTGGTTCTGTTTATGGTCGTTAGCGATGGCCGCAGCGCGATGGTTATCCACTTTTCACATCTTCCGAATTACCTCACATTCTTCTCCAGGAAGTCGCGCATGGAGATGTGATGTCCATGCGCATACCCGAATTATCGGCAGGCGAAGCTTTCAGCCTTTTCGAGATCGCCGTGACCGTCATACATGGCTTCGGCAGGATAAAGGCAGAGCGGACGCGTCCTGCCCGGCCATTTGACGCCTGCATCGGCCCGTGCCCTCGCGACCAGTCGGGTTGGCGCCACGCCCTTTTCGACCCATTGTGTCAGGGCACCGAAGGCATCGAATTGATCCGTTCCATAGGCACCCCCCCTCGTATGCGCCATGCCTGGTACGAAGAAGACACGCGCAAAATCACGCGCGGCATCGGCTCCATAGCGTTCTTCAACCTTCTTGTAATAGGCCGCCACATCATACACGGAAAAAGCGAGGTCAGCTGTACCGTTGAAGATGATCAACTTTCCACCATTCGCACGAAATTTGTCCATATCGGGCGAAGCGGCGTTGGTGAAGTCGGTTCCGGCAACCTTGTACACACCGTCGGTCGTCGAGAGCTTCGCAAATTCGCTATCGATATCGGCAGACAGACCATAGCCCAGTAGGTCGGGTGTAATGGTCGGTGGCGTGGTGTAGATGTGCGAAGCCTCCCCGGCAAAGATGGGGTAAAAAGGGTTGCTTGGTTGTTCCGCCATACCGGGATCGAACGGCCACGGCGCATAAATCAGCTTGCCATCACGAGTAAAGGCGCCGGGAAAAAGCTTTTTGAGGTAAGCCGCTTTCGCCTCGGGCAGACAGTCTCGTGTTTCGCTTGGTTTGCAAGCCCAATCGGCAGGATCAGGATGGCAAGTGCTAAAGCGACTGACCATGCCGTCCATGGCACCGTCGAGCATGTCGCAGGCATCGAGGATTCGCTTGGCCACAACGGATTTCTCGTCGGGCGTCAGTGTTTTCGTAATGTCAGGACGTCCGTCCGGTCCCTTGGGAGCAACTGCAGCCGCGATCTGCGCCTGATAAAGAGCCTGAACCGAAGCTTCTGCCAGACGAAAACCCGGCGCACTTGCCAAGATGCCATTGAACAGATCCGGATATTGCTGAGCCGCGATCATAGCCTGTCGGCCGCCGTTCGACGAGCCGTAAAAATAGGAAAACTTCGGCGGTTCTCCATAAAACCGCTGAATGAGACCCTTTGCTGCCGCCGTGACCTGCGGGATCTGCATATTACCATATTCCAGCCTTGCCTGGGGATCCGCACCGAACAGGAAGCGGCCATTCGGCTTGTCAGCAACGGCCTGATGGCCAGAGTCGGTCGTAACGACAGCGTAACCATCGAGCAGCGCGTTTCTGAGATTACCGCCCCCGTTATAAGTGCCCAGGGCCGCGAACAGGACACCATCCACGCCGCTGCCACCCTGATAATAAAATCTCTGGTTCCATTTCGCCGGAAGACGAAGCTCGAATTGTAAGGCGTAGGGTTGCCCGTCAATCCCCGTGCGCTGGTTCATGGCGCCGCGCACAAGGCAATGATCCGGAACAGATTTCTCGGTAACAGGCGGGACGCTCGCCGGGGTGACCTCGGTCAGCGTGACCACACCACCCTTGACACTCGTTCCCTTTAAGGCCGAACAACGCGGTGCGAAATCGTCCGATTGTGCGGCTCGTGCTGTCTCCATCTGATAAGCGCTGGAAAGCATTAAAGCTGTCAGCATTGCAAAGACACTGCGTTTCATGTGTTCTCCTGTTTTAGCAAAAACTGCATAATAACGGGTCCGCAGGGCAGAGGCGCTCAGGATTGAACCGATGGGTCAACCACGCCTCGTCCATTGGCAGCTTCAAAGGGCGAGGTAGGTTTCCTTGAGATCGGCGCGGTTATCCAGTTCTGCGATTGTGCCGGAAAACTGGGTGACACCTTTTTCAAGAATGTAGCAACGATCGCTGATCAGCCGCGCGAAATGCAGGTTCTGTTCGGACAACAGCACTGAGACGCCTTCGCGTTTCAGCAGCATGATCGCTTCGGCCATCTGCTCAACGATCTTGGGTGCGATCCCTTCGGAGGGCTCGTCGAGCAACACAAGATAGGGATTGCCCATCAGGGTTCGACCGATGGTCAGCATCTGCTGCTCTCCGCCGCTCATGCGCCCGGCTGCCCGTTTGCGCATCTCGGCAAGATTGGGAAAAATCTCGTAGATCCGCTCCGGCATCCAGGCAGCGCTGCCGTCTCGTTTGGGTTGGCGCCCGACTTCCAGGTTTTCCTCGACGGTCAGTTCCGTAAAGATCCGGCGATCTTCCGGGACATAACCCAGCCCCTTGCGGGCGATTTCGAAAGGCGCAAGGGTCGAAATGTCGTCATCGCGGAAGACGAGCCTGCCTTCGCGACGGTTTACCAGCCCGAGGATGGACTTCATCGTCGTAGATTTTCCGGCACCATTGCGGCCCAGAAGTGCCACGACTTCGCCACTCATCACCTGGAGACTGACATCGAAAAGAATATGGGCAGGCCCATACCAGCTGTTCAATTTTTCAACATTCAGCATGTCTCAATGCTCCTGCTTGTAAAGAGCGCCGGAGCCCAGGTAAACCGCCTGGACATCCTGGTTCGCGCGCACTTCGGCAGGCGATCCTTCCGCGATCAACTTGCCGCGGTTTAGCACGATGATCCGGTCCGAATGTTCGAAGACAATATCCATGTCATGTTCCGTAAAAAGCACGGCCAGTTGACGTTGCTTGGCAATGCGGGAGGTCAATTGCATCAGCAACATGCGCTCCTTGGTGGCCATACCAGCTGCCGGCTCGTCCATCAGCAGCAGCTTGGGATCGCCTGCCAGGGCAATTGCCAATTCAAGCCGCTTGATATCTCCATAGGGAAGCTCCCGGCAGGATCGGTCCGCCTGATCCTTCAGGCCGATGAGGTCAAGCAGATCGTCTGCTTCCGTTGCGAAATTGCGCCTGAGATTGCCGAAGAAGGAAACAAGAGACAATGGACCGGTTCGAGAACACTGAACCGCAAGTTGAACGTTCTCCCGCACGCTCATCGATAGGAAAGTTTCGGCAACCTGGAACGTGCGACCGACACCAAGGCGCGAGATACGTTCCGGAGACAGTCCGGTTGTTTCCCTGCCGCAGATGCTGATACGACCGAGATCCGGACGAATCTGCCCGTTGAGCATATTGAAGCAACTGCTTTTGCCAGCGCCATTCGGGCCGATCATGGCCAGGAGTTCCCCTGGGGCGACCTCGAGCGATATACCCTGCACGGCCTTTACGCCTTGGTAGCTCTTCGTGAGATTTTCGACTTTCAAAAGAGCGTTGGTCATGCCGCGCCTCCGTTTTTGACCCGTGCACTGACAAGTGTTCTGAATTGCCAACGTCTGGCCTGCCAGGTCTCGATGACGCGGCGGCTGGTGCCGACAATGCCCTGCGGGAAAAGCACCACGAGAAGCACGATGACGGTACCCAGGATCAGTCGGGGGAAATCCATGTTGCTCATCAGCCAGATCGACACGATCTTGTAGACGACGGCACCGACCACGCTGCCCGAGATCGTGTTGAAGCCACCCAGAAGAACCATGATCAATCCATCGACCGAGGTCGCGATGCCCAAGGCATCCGGGAAGATGCTGCCTTTCTGAAAAGCGAACAACACACCCGCAAGCCCGGCAAAGAATGCGCTGACAACGAAGGCTACGTGCTGCACGTGGCGCTGCGAAATACCGATCGTTGCCGAACGCATCGGCGAATCCCGCAAAGCGCGCAGGCTGTAGCCGAAGGGAGAGAAGGTCAGATAGCGGAGAGCGCCAACAACCGCGATAGCAAAGGCGGCCGTCAGCCAATAATAGGCCCATGGGCTCGACGCCCACTCGGAAGGCCACACGCCGACAATCCCGTTGTCGCCTCCGGTGAGATCCACCCACTGGAAAACGATTGACCAAAGGATTTGTGCATAAGCAAGCGTCAGCATCGCAAAATAGACGTTGGACAGCCGGACGCAGAACCACCCCGCAATGACTGCGAAGGCAGCGGCGGTCAACGGCCCGACGATCAGCGCCAGCTCCATAGAGATGCCGAAATACTGGACGCATAATGCAGAACCGTAGGCACCGAGTCCCAGGCTTGCCGCATGGCCGAACGAATCGAGCCCCCCAACGGACATCAGGAATTGCAGGCTGATGGCGAAGATGATGGCTATCATTACCTCGGAGGCAACGCTGATGCCGTAATTGCCCAGAAAGAATGGGAGCAGGATCGCTGCCAGGATGGCGATAGCGCAGGTCATCCGGCCGGCAAGGCCAAAGGGTCTCCACGCGCCCCCCTCGGGCACGGCTGCGCTACGCGAGCGAACGACAGGCTTGCCGAGAAGCCCCCAGGGGCGCAGGATCAGCACGATTGCCATCACCGCGAACATGAGGACCAAAGAGATGCCTGGCAGGATCAGAATGCCGAACGCATTCAACTGCGACACGACAATCGCCGCCAGAAAGGCGCCGCCGATACTGCCGAGACCGCCGATCACCACGATGACAAATACTTCCGTGATGATGGAAAGGTCCATGAAATGCGTAACCGCGTCGCGAGGAATCTGCAATCCGCCCCCGAAGGCCGCCAGAAAGACGCCAAGCGCAAAGACACTGGTAAACAGCCATTTCTGATTGACGCCGAGCGCGTTGACCATTTCGCGGTCTTGAGTGGCAGCCCTAACCAGCAGACCCCAGCGGGATCGGTGCAGCAGGAGCCAGATCAGCGCCAGAACAACCGGCCCGAGAGCGATGAGGACGAAGTCGTAGCTCGGCACGGGACGGCCAAGGACGGAGACGGCGCCGGACAGACCCGCTGCGCGCGGTCCCACGAGATCTTCCGGTCCCCAGATCAGCCGCACCGCATCTTCGGCAATCAGCGTAAGGCCGAATGTTGCCAGTAGCTGCAGCAGTTCAGGTGCATGATAGATTCGTCGAAGCAGGAGGATTTCGACAAAAACACCGACAAGAGCCACGGCAGCGGCCGAAACCAGAAGCGCTGCCCAGAAGCCAAGGGGTGTCTGCCACCTGACCGTCAGACTATAAGCGATATAGGCCCCGATCATATAAAATGCGCCATGAGCGAAGTTGACGATGCGTGTGACCCCGAAAATCAGGGACAGACCGGAGGCAACAAGAAACAACGAGGCGGCATTTGCCAATCCCGTCAGAAATTGAACGACATAGAGTTCCATGGATATCCCCTCGTTCTCCGGCGCTCCTGCTGAAGAACACTCGATTTCACTGGCGGTTGCTCGCCGGGCAAGTGAAGACGAGCCGCAATCCTGCGGCTCGTTGCTAATCGTTTCAGGGACGAAGCTTGGCAGCCTCGGCTTCAGTCGGCAGGAAATCACTGCCGCTCTGGTATTTGAAATCGACCATGACGCCCTTGCCATCCTTCAATGCAGTCTTGCCGACATAAGCGCCGAGCGTGGATTGATGATCTGCCGCCCTGAAGGACGCCGGACCAAACGGCGTGTCGAAGGTCGCGCCCTTGGCGGCGGCAATCAGGTCGTTCACCTCAGTTGACTTGCCTCGCTCAAGGATGGCTGCCGCCGCCTTGATCAGGGAATAACCCACAACGGATCCAAGGCGAGGATAATCGTTGTAGCGCGCCTGATAGGCGTCGAGGAACTTCTTGTGGTCCGCCGTGTCGACCGACGACCACGGATAGCCGGTGACGATCCAGCCCTCGGGAGCGTCCGCCTGAAGCGGGTCGAGATATTCCGGCTCTCCGGTCAGAAAGGACACAACCGACCGACCCTTGAACAGCTCTCTGGTCGTCCCTTCCCGAACCAGCTTCACCAGGTCCGCACCAAAGGTCACGTTGAGGATCGCCTCGGGTTTTGCCGCCTCTATGGCCTGGGTTACAGAGCCTGCGTCGATCTTGCCCTGGGGTGGCCATTGCTCGGCAACGAACTCGATGTCCGGACGCGCTTTCAGCAACAGCTCCTTGAAGACGGCGACAGCGCTCTGGCCATATTCATAGTTCGGCGCGATCGTCGCCCAGCGCTTTGCCGGCAGTTTTGCCGCTTCCTGAGCCAGCATCGCTGCCTGCACATAGTTGGAAGGCCGAAGCCTGAACGTGTAATCGTTCCCCTTGGACCAGACAATGGCATCCGTCAGAGGCTCACCGGCCAAATAAAACACCTTCTTCTGCTTGGCGAAATCGGCAACCGCAAGACCGACATTCGAGAAGAACGAGCCGGTCACCATGACGACGCCTTCTTTCGAGACCAGTTCATTGGCGGCGGTGAGCGCGTCGCCCGGCTTGCCACCATCGTCTTTCGACACCACGACAAGCCTGTTGCCCTGGATGCCACCTGCGGCGTTGACCTCTTCGACGGCCAGTTCCCATCCCTTCCTATAGGGTTCGGTAAACGCCGGGAGACTGGAATAGCTGTTGATTTCGCCAATTTTGATATCGGCTGCCAGGCTCGCCCCGGCCGATGCCATGGCAAGTAAAATTCCGGAAATTCTGATGAATTTTTTCATTTGTCATTCCCTCAGGAGTTTGCCGCTTCAGAGACGGCTTTTGTTTCGGTTTGGAAATCGTGATGACAGTGTTGTTGTTTCAGGCCAGCATACATTACCTGGATGCTGGTCGGGCAAAGACGGGGACCGGAGACCCGTTGGCTTGGATCGTTCGGGTTAATCAGAACGACGCAAGCCACTCCGCAATGTCGGCGGAGTCGGTAACGTCAGCATATTTTTGATGCATGTCGTATAGGTTGGCGTCGTGCGGCGCCTTTGCCCTGTCTGCGCAACAGTCGGCGGGGACCAGCACATTGAAGCCGGACTGTACCGCGTCGACAACCGTCGCACGAACGCAGCCGGAGGTCGTGGCACCTGCCACGATCAAGGTATCGACACCGGCGCCGGCAAGAAGTGCAGCCAGCGCGGTTCCGTGAAAGGCGGATGCCCCTTTCTTGGCAATCACAGGATCGCCGGGCTGAATACCGGTGGCAGCATCGATCTCGACAAGGCGGCTACCTTCAAGCAGAGCTGCCATCCCGCTTGCCTTTCGAAGCCAGGGTAGCAGGGTCACCTCCCCTGGATGATAGGCGATCGTGGTATAAACGACCACAATACCCTTGGCTCTTGCGAGATCTGTCAGTCGGCGCGTGGCGGCAATCTCGGCGCCCATAATGGCCGCCGTGGGATAAAGCGTGTCGGTGAAGCCGTAGGTGAAATCGACAACGACGATTCCGGGACGCGCGCCGCGCGGAACGGGTTGTCCGAAGCCTGCGGACTGGTAAACTTCCTGCTGCGACATGTTTTTCGTCCTTTCCGCGGTAAGAGCGTTGTTCAGCCACGCACCATCTGGATGTCTTTCACAACGATATCGCCATCAATGACAACGGGCTCGTCGTCCAGGAAGAGCGAGCATCCACGCATGGGAATATCGAGATGGCAGGCGGTGTCATTGGGACCACCCAACTCGTTGTTGGGGCCGGTGGAGAACATAACATTGCCGTAGAAGCTGCGCGGTTCCATGCCCATGCCGCCGGGGAAAGCGCCGGGAACAAGATTGTGCCATTTGGCATGCGGGTTCATACCCCAGCCGACATGGCTCATGCCCATGCCGCGCGGATCATTGAAGTCGTCCATGTAGGACTTGACCAGTTGCGCATCAAGCCCGCCACGGATGTCGGTAACCCAGCCCTTTTCAATGGTGTAGATGATCGGCTCACGCACATAGACGTTTTGCGGCAGCAGGATGTCGCCCGGAGCCACCACGATCTGCCCATCGACGCCGTCGTCATCGCCACCGGTGAAAACGAAGCCGGAGGGCCAATGGTCCCAACGACCTGGCTCGTCCGTGCAGGCATACTCCGTGACGGTCGGGTAGGTGTTGAGCTTATAGATGACGTCGGTTCCATGCGGGGAGGTGATCCGCATTACCTTAGCTTTCGACAACATCCCGCCGGCGATCTCGACCTTTTCGCGGATCTCCCTGGTCGGCAGCATGCGTGCCAGCAATTCCGGCGGCTCGACAGCTGTCAGAATGCGTGTGCCGGCGGCCTGTATTGCCATCTGCTCCGGCGAGAACAGCAGGAAGATGCAGTCGATCAACATATCACAGGCTTTCAGCGCCTCCACGGCGTCAGGCATGGCGGCAAGCCCGGTGACGCCGACATTCCAGCCGCCTGTCGGCAAAGGCGACGGAAGCCGCATGTGATACATCAAGGCGCCGAGCCGCTGGCCAGCCGCCATGAAAGCGTCGGCATAATCCAGCCGCTGGTTGCCCTCGGTAAGAACAATGAGTTTCTCACCCTCGCGCACGCCGGACATTTTCAGCTGATGCAGGCAAATTTCGGAAAAGCTTGCGTGGTCCATTTCGATATCCTCTCAATTGGCGGGGCCGTCTGGCCGAAAGTCCAAGGTAGCAGCGAGAAATCCGTCTAGATCATCCCAAGGGATCATATGGCCAGCCTTCTCGACGATCCGCACCTCGACGACCGGCGCGAGCGTTTTGATTTCATCGATATCCTCCGCGCCGATCACCGGGGCACCTCCGGCGACAACTAGGCGCATCGGAAGGGCAAGATGGGGTAGGTCGGCATGGATATCGTCAGTGTGGAAACCGTCATAAGCGATGCGGATGGCGTCCAGCTGACAGGTGTGGAGCCACTCTGCGCGGAGCGCATTCTGCTCGTCCGTCCAGGTCGGACAGAAGCGGCGCATATCGTCCCCGGAACAACCCTTTTGGGCCATCAGGATCGAGTCTTCGTACCAGTTCCAGGCCGAGGGATAAGCACGCCTGCCCGGACCGGAGACCGGAGGATCGACGAGAATAAGGCCTGAAAAGACATCCGGCGCCTGGCGGGCAGCACGAATGGCCGTGCGTGCCCCCATTGAATGACCGAGTACGACGGGCTTCACGAAACCTGCTGCCTTTGCAAGGGCAACCACATCGGCCGCCATGGCATCCAGCGTGTAATCGAGATCACCGCCCTGGCTGAGGCCGCGACCGCGCACGTCTAGCACGTGCACGTCAAAGGCCGTCGCCAAACGTTCGGCAACGAAACCCCAGGTGGTTGCGGGAGAAGTGATGCCTGGCACCAGCAGCATCGGCGGGCCATCACCTTGAAAATGCAGCAAATGATGGCGGATGCCATTTGCCTGAAGATTATATCCCTTTGCCATGACTTCCCCTCCTTAATATGCGCCGGACAAGAGGGTACCGCCGCCGGGCACGCGGGTGCCAAGGTCAAGCGCCCGCAGCATCTGCCATGTCGTCGCGATTGCCGCCGTCAGCACGGGCTTTCCGGTGATTGCTTCCGCCATTGGAACGGCCGGCAGCGAAGGCATCTGAACACAGGCCGAAAGAACGACCGCATCGACATCGTCCGTATTCATGCCTCTGACGATCTCCGGAAGGTTCATCGGGTCATGGGCCGCCACCGCCAGGTTGTCGGGGATCTCAAGCGCCCGCCAGTCGCAAACCTCGATCCCTTCATTGCGAATATAGGCTACGACCAGCTCGGTCAGCGGCTTCATGTAAGGGGCAACGAGCGCGATCCGCCTGGCGCCGATTGCCCGCAAGCCTTCGACCAATGCCCCGGCGGACGTCACGACCGGCGTCGGATTGCCATTCGTCACGGTCATGCCCTGCAGGCGCGACTGGCTCTGGCAGTGGTAGCCCATTCCCATGGCCATAATGGCAACCAGGCAAGCGTAACCCATGACATCGACGCGCGCGTCGGAAAGCTCCAGCGCGCACCGGTCGCTGTCGGCGTCCATGGCGGCCAGCTCCTCCTTCGTCACATGCTTCATCCGCATGCGTGAGGAGTGGAAGGTGAAACGTTCGGGCGAGACCTGTTCGCGGGCCCGCAGAAGCGCCGGAATCTCGGTTTCCATCGTGACGTTCGAACTGGGGACAATCTGGCCAATACGGAAGGTTCTCATGCGTGCTCCATCAAGCTGATGAAGCGAGATTAATTATTCATTTGAAGAATTACAAGATCATTCTTTCGGCATGCGTCATAATTAGGCAATCCACACGTGCACCCAAAAAAACGACGAGCAAAATCCGCCGCTTGCCAGCCAAAACAATTTAAAATAAGGGCTGAACAGGGACGCAGAGAGTGCCCTCTGCCCCCCGGACTCTCAAGCCGGAGCGCGCAGACCCGCAGAAAGAAAGCGCACCAGCTGGTCCAACATTTCATCCTTGCCGAAGGCCGTCAGATGCCCCTCGGTAAGATCCCCGATCCGACCCAGATCATTCAGCATGAAGAGATAGGCACCGACGAGAAACGCCATGCGGACGCTGATAATATCCTTGGGTACATCCGGAAGCACGCGGGACAAGGCAACGATGTAACGCTTGACGGAGGCATCGTACACCTCGCGCCTCAGGCGGAGAGCATGCTCCTCCGGCTCAGCGTGCAACCGCGCCTGCATTGCCACGAAGGCGGCACCATTCGGTCCGGAATATTTCATGTCCCACTGCGGCTTCAGATAGGCATACAGAAGATCTTCGACACTCGGGTTCTCTGTAATTTCAAACAGCCGGTCCAGATTGACATGCCGGTGACCCGCCAGAAGGCCGCCACGCCGCCTGAAGCACTCATCGAAAAGATCGACCTTCGAGCCGAAGTAGTAGCGAATCAGCCCCTGATTGACGCCCGCCTGCGCCGCAATTTCACGCAGGTTGGCACCTTCGAAGCCCAGATCCGCAAAAACCAGTTCGGCATGATCCAGGATCTTGCCTCGCAGATCCAGCTCGGCTCCGGGCGCATTGCCTTTCGAGGGACGACCAGGGGCCCGGCTGTTTTTTTTGCGCTCAACCACTGTATCCTCGCCACTCAATGTCTGCACCCATAACCAAGGCACGAAAGCTGATAATTATTGTTATGTATAATTTTAAATCAGCCGCTTCAACATCTGCAGAAACTGATTGCGCTCTTGTGGCGCAAGCGGTGCTAGGGTCACCTCACTGATATCCTGCACGGCGGGCATCACGGCATCGAGCAACCGGCGTCCGACTTCGGTGATGTAAAGCGTGTAGCGCCGGCGGTCCTCCGTGTCCTTCTCGACGCGAATCAGATCCCGAGACAACAGGCGCGCGACAACGCCCTTGGTCGTTGCCGCATCCATCCCCACCAAGCGGCCAAGGGCGTTCTGGGAAATCGGGTCAGACGCTTCACGCAAGCGATAGAGCGTTGAAAACTGCGTTGGCGTCAGGCCGCCCGCCGTTCGCTCCATGAAGAGCGCCATATGCCGCTGCGTCGCAAGGCGAAGCAGGAAGCCGACCTGCTCATCCAGTACGTAAGGCTCATTCCGGTCGCTCATCGACTAATCCCAAGACTTCTGATTCTGCTAAAGGAACTGCAGCATCCGGTCACCGCGCGTCAAGCCGGGAATCGAAGAGCGATGCTGTCTGTTCCCACCCTGCCTAAAAATACCGCAAAAACAGACACTGCCTCCATCGTGCGCAAAATTTTCGGCGGCCGCCGTCAAATTCATTTGCATACAAACGATTTTTCTGCTGAATTCTCGACAAGGGTCAAGAAAAGCCCAGAGGGAACCATGACAAACACGATCGAGCTGACCGTGAACGAGTCAGCGCGCCTTATTTCAGACGCGGGTGATCGAACGCTTCTTGATGTTCTGAGGGACGAATTGCGTCTCAAGGGACCCAAATATGGATGTGGCAAGGCGCAATGCGGAGCTTGCACCGTGCTCGTCGATGGGCTGCCGGCGCGCGCATGCGTGCTGCGCGCCACACGAGTTATCGGTCGTAACATCACGACCCTGGAAGGACTTGCCGATCCCTCCAGCGGTGAACTTTCGCCCGTGCAGCAGGGCTTTCTCGAGCGCGAAGGTGCGCAATGCGGCTATTGCCTGAACGGGATGGTGATGATAGCAACCGCATTGCTCAGCGCCAACGCTTCGCCGACGCGCGACGACATTCGCAATGCGCTGCGCCACAACCTGTGCCGGTGCGGCAGTCATCTGGAGATCATCGCTTCGGTCGAACGTGCCGCAGAACTGATGCGGGAGCGCCAGCATGGATGACACTTCGCAACCCGGCCTGCTGTCTGTCTATGATGATCTGCCCGAAGGCGCCTCCGTCTTCCTGCAATTGGACCATCACGGAACGGTCACAGGCTACAACGGCCATGTCGATCTCGGCACAGGAATCGAGACTGCCCTTGCGCAGATCGTTGCCGAGGAACTTGATCTTCCCTTAGCCGCCGTACAAATGGTACTCGGCGACACGGCGCGGGTGCCGGACCAGGGACCGACCATTGCGTCCGAAACCATCCAGATCGCCGCGATCCCCTTGCGCATCGCCGCAGCACAGGCCCGTCTTTTTCTGGTCAGCGAAGCGGCCCTTCGCTTCAACGCCCCGGCCGATGGCATCGTCACCGAGAACGGCCGCGCCTGTTGGATGGAAAAGTCTTGTAGCTATGGCGACCTCGTCGCCGGCGAGACGATATCTCTCAAGCTCGACCGACGAACGATCGTGAAGGCCCCTGCGGACTACCGCATCGTCGGGCAAAGAGCAGTCCGGCGGGACCTTCCCGACAAATTGCGCGGGGCCCATCCCTATATTCACGACGTGGATGTACCGGGCATGGTACACGGCCATGTCATTCGTCCGCCCTACGAAGGGCGCGATAGCGGAGTTTTCATCGGGCACAGTCTCATCAGCTACGATGAGGGCGCCGTCCAAGACATGCCGGGCTTCATTGCCATCGTTCGGCAAGCAGACTTCCTCGGCGTGGTTGCCGATCGCGCCGATCAGGCCTGGGCGATCGCGGAGGCCTTGCCGACGCAGTGGCACATGCCGCCCGAAATCCCTGATATGTCCAACCTGCGGCAGGCGCTGAAGGATCATCCCTCCACACCCCGCCTCCTTGATCGATCAGGCGATTTTGCAAGGGCGATCAGCCAATGCGATGTTTCACGCCTGCGTACGTATGTCTGGCCCTATCACGAGCACGGCTCGATCGGCCCCTCCTGTGCGGTGGCGAACTGGAACAATGGTAGGCCAATCGTCTGGGCAGGCACCCAGAACCCGCATATGCTGCGTGGCGATCTGGCTGTTCTGGCGGACATTGCCGCAGAAGATATCGAAATCCGCCGCTACCAGGCAGCGGGCTGCTATGGCCGCAACTGCGCTGATGATGTCTGCGGCGATGCCCTGCTTCTGTCGCGCGCCACCGGTCGACCTGTCCGTGTACAACTGACGCGGGCGCAGGAACATTTATGGGAACCCAAGGGCGCGGCGCAGTTGATGGAGGTGCGGGGTGGACTGAAGTCCGGCGTACTCCATGCCTATGCCCTCGATAGCTGGTACCCGTCGAACCGTGGGCCGAACCTGGCGCTGCTCCTCACGGGCCGGATCAGCCCGGAACCTCGCGCAAGCGACATGGGCGACCGCACGATCATCCCGCCCTATCGTGTGCCCAACAAGC
The DNA here is from genome assembly GCF_900101425.1 of Rhizobium sp. NFACC06-2. Lineage (NCBI taxonomy): Bacteria > Pseudomonadati > Pseudomonadota > Alphaproteobacteria > Hyphomicrobiales > Rhizobiaceae > Rhizobium > Rhizobium sp. NFACC06-2. The sequence goes on from NZ_FMVA01000025.1 coordinate 35,952, forward strand.
GCATCACTGTTCACGACATGGCGCCCATCGTCCGGGCGTCCTGGATGCGCGGCGTGTCAGCACTTCCCAACACGTTCGCACATGAAAGCTTCATCGACGAGATGGCTTTCGAGGCGGGAGAGGATCCTGTCGCTTTCCGGCTTCGCCATCTCGACGATCCCCGCGAGGCGGAGCTTGTCCGGCGCACTGCAGAGCAGGCGGAATGGCAGGAGCATGGGCGACCACGCCTTCGCCGTGAAGGGAGGATGGCCTTTGGCCAGGGATTTGCCTTCGCGACCTATGTTCATGGCAGCTTTCCAGGCACGGCCGCAGCATCAGCCGCCTGGGTGGTCGATGTCGCCGTCGACACCGAAACCGGCGAGATAACGCTGTCGCGCATCTTCATCGGACAGGATCAGGGATTGGTCGTCAATCCCGACGGCGTGCGTCAGCAGATCCATGGCAATGCCATCCAAACAGCCAGCCGAGTGCTGGTTGAAGAAGTCACCTTCAGTGAGGTTACCCCGACCCCGCAGAGTTGGGCCGCCTATCCGATCCAGACCTTCCCGGCGGTCCCCGACATCCAGACAATGTTGATCGAGCGTCCGGGCGACCCGCCACTTGGCGTCGGTGAAAGTGCAGCGGTGCCGAGCGCCGCAGCCATCGCCAATGCCGTCTTCGACGCAACAGGTGTACGGATGCGCGACGTCCCGTTTACGCCGGAGAAGATGCGGGCAGCGCTGGCATCTAGCGGACTTGCCACCGCCCTGCTGGCAGACACTGCGACCAGACAGGAGAGGAAGCCGAAGGCGCTGCTCAAAAAACTGCTGGGCCTCGGAACCGCGCTTGGCGGCCTATTGACCCTTGGCGCTGTGTCGATCCCGCTTCACCGCGCCATTGCTCCCTCGGCGCCTCCCTCAGCGGAGACCTTTTCACAGGCAACCCTGGAGCGTGGACGGCAGGTCTTCGCACTTGGCAACTGTGCAAGTTGCCACACGACGACCGGCGGCAAAGCCAATGCCGGTGACCGGGCGATAGAAACGCCCTTCGGTACTGTCTGGAGTACCAATTTGACACCGGACCCCGAGACCGGCCTTGGCCAATGGAGCTTCGAGGCCTTCGAGCGAGCCATGCGCCACGGCATCAGCCGCGATGGGCACAATCTCTATCCGGCTTTCCCCTATACCTCTTTTGGGAAAATCAGCGGCGAAGATATGTTGGCACTCTATGCCTACCTCCAAACGCTGACACCGGTGCGGCAGGAGACGCAGAAGGCACAGATGATGGCGCCGGCAAACCTGCGTCCCGCCTTGGCTGCCTGGAACCTTCTTTATCACGATGCCTCGCCTCTCACCGCCAATCCGGTGCGGGATGACGCCTGGAACCGGGGTAAGTACCTTGTCGAAGCTGCCGGGCACTGTTCGGCCTGCCACGCTCCGCGCAATGTGGCAGGTGCCGAGCTGCCGCAATTGTCTGGTGCTATGATCAAGGGCTGGTATGCTCCGGCACTTGCTGGGTCTGAAGCCGGTGCCCGCGGCTGGAATGCCGACACGCTTTTTGACTATCTGCGGCATGGCCATTCCGAAGCGGCAACCGCATCGGGGCCTATGGCAGAGGTGGCAGCCAGCCTGACCGCTCTGCCGGACGAGGATATCCGCGCCATGGCGCACTATCTGGCCTCGCAGATAGATACGCCGGCTCAGGCAACAACGACCAGGCAAGCAGCCTCTCCCCTGCCCGCACCAAGCCTCGCGAGCCGCATGTACGAGAGTGCCTGCGCAGTGTGCCATGAGCCTGCCATCGCCGGGACAGTTACGGCCGCACGCGGATCGCTCGCACAGGCGGCAGCCCTGCGCGCGCCGCGACCGGAGGCACTATTGACCGTTCTCGACGAGGGTCTTCGTGCGCCGGATTTACTGGACCTGCGCGACATGCCCTCCTTCAGGGACGAATTCACCACCGCCGAAAAGCAGGCGCTTGCACGCTACCTGCGGCAACGCTTCGCGCCGGACCTGCCGCCCTGGTGATCAACAAAACCTTCCATTGACCGGAAACTCCACCCGGGGCCTCCGGAAACCCATGACCAATATCATTCGCACACAAATAAATTGAGCTGAAAGGACAGACGATGAGCACTCCTATCGAAAAAGTCGAAATCGCCGTTATCGGCACCGGACTAGGCGGTGCAGCAGCAGCAGCACTACTCACCCAAGCGGGCTTTGACGTGCACTCCTTTGAACAGGCATCCGCCTTCTCCCGGATCGGGGCGGGTATTCACATCGGTCCCAATGTCATGAAGATCTTCCGCAAGATCGGGCTGGAGAAGCGCTTGGAGGAAATCGGCGCTCACCCGGACTTCTGGTTTTCGCGCGATGGAAATACTGGCGAATATTTCTCCCGCATTCCTCTCGGCGATTATGGCCGTCGGGAATATGGCGCCTCCTATATTACCATCCACCGGGGCGACATGCATGCCGAGCAGATCTCGCTCCTCGACAAGGACCGCCTGCACTTCGATCATCGCCTGACGGCGATCGAAGAACGCGATACCGATGTTCTCCTGACCTTCGACAATGGGCGCCAGATTTCAGCGAGCCTGGTCGTTGGTGCCGACGGCATCAACTCGATGATCCGCGAAATGCTGCTCGGCCCGGAGAAGCCCCGCTTCTCGGGCTGGGTGGGCCACCGAGCCGTGCTTAACATGGACCGGCTGCGGACATCGGGACTGGAATTTGAAACCTGTGTCAAATGGTGGTGGGAAGCCTCGCGCCACATCATGGCCTACGCTACCAAGGGGAACGGAGACGAATACTATTACGTGACCGGCGTGCCCGTGGACGGTTGGGAACATGACAGCGGCTTCGTCGACAGCTCGCGCGAAGAGATGGAAGCGATCTTCGGCGGTTCACATCCCGTGGTCCAGGCCCTGATCGATGCCACCGAAACCGTCACTAAGTGGCCCTTCTGGAACCGCGACCCTCTCAATTTGTGGAGCCGAGGCCGTCTGGTGATGCTCGGCGACGCCTGCCATCCCATGCGTCCACACATGGCGCAGGGCGCCTGCATGGCCATTGAGGATGCTGCTATCCTGGCAAGATGCTTGGAAGAATACGGGCTTGCGGGTTACGCGGGCGCCTTCTCGCTGTACGAGGTTACGCGACGCGAGCGGGCAACCAAGGTGCAAACCATCTCAAACGCCAACACCTGGCTGAAGCAGCCGGAAGACCCAGCCTGGGTTTACGGATATGATCCAACGACCGCGCCGCTCGGCTGATTCGGCAGAGGCGGCGCACCGATCCGGCGTATTGAAAGCAAACGGCCTCGTTGCAAGTTTTCGGGTGAACTGCATGTTGGCCGTGGGAAAAGATTTGCGCTTCGAACATCCCGGGGCGCCGTTGCTGTCCCAGCGTAGTTTCGGGCTCTGCTCCAAAAATACGGTTGGTTAGGGAGGTGCCGTTTTCTTCGCCGTCAAGCGGTCTGACCTTGGAAATATGGTGAACAAGGCGAGCGCTTCCGTAAGAGCGCTCGGTCCATTGCCGAAGGCTCGTTCGACAATACGCCTCTCCAGGCTCGGGAAAACCTATGTGTGAATCAGCACCAAAGGCTGACCCACTGCATTTGACCTACCGCCTGTTTACGACGTCATCATCCTTCAGCGCCTTTTCACGGGCGGTTGAATCAATCCGGACCATCGACCTGTTGGTCCCTTTCCGCGCTTTAGGATTTACCTGTGCGCTATTCGATCCAGTCGCGGATTCAGGAAAAAATGATTATTCCACGCGCCGACACTCGCACACGGTACGCGACACGGGACGACACATCAAGAAATGCGATTGGGCGGGTTAGATCTGATCCTCAACCTAACTGCCGCCTTCACCACTTATAGCTCAGCTGTGCCAGGACAGTACGGCGAGCACCGTACTGGCAAAAAAGCGTACTTGCGCATTGGCCGACATAAGTCTTGTCAAAGAGGTTGGATGCGTTGACGCTTAAATTCAATCCTGTTGAATTTCAGCAGGATTTGATCCTCTTTTCCGCCTCACCTTAAACCGGTGAGTTGGATGTACCGGTTTGACCATTATAAGGTTTCTGGCCTCAGCTTGGTCTCGCGGAAATGGAAAAGTGGCTCAAATTCATCCGATAATAGACAATGATCGCGAACGGAGGGCCAATGGCAGTACATAAGAACGTTTCATTCGGTGACGAGATCAAGCGAGCCGCGCAGGCATTGGAGACCGATAAACAGGGCCTCGCCCGGCATCTTGGCCTTCCTGTCGGAACCTTACGGTCGTGGGAAGCCCGCGGAGCTCCGGCTTATGCGCGTCTTGCCCTTGCAGCTCTCGTGGTCAATCTGAATCCCGATGATGTTCTAAACACGTCGGTAAAGTCCGGAAAGTGAAATCCTGCAAGGCAGCGGCCTCCTCGCCGGCTTGGATCATCCACTGAGGCAGCGTCTCTTTGCTGACGGTTTTGTTGGTTTAGGCTGAACCGCGACGTTCGATGCAATCCGACCGGCCCCATTTGTGGCGGCAGTTTATTTGAAACACTTCGCCAGTGTCCAGTTACGGGGCTTGTCATGGCTCCGTGGCAAAACCATAGCAATCTCGATGCGGTAACCGAGCCACCGCTCTGGTCAGATACATGAACGCCAATGGCAGAGATGGTTTGGCGGTCGGCGGATGACCGGGAAACCGTGTAAGAAAGGTGACGTGTTCGAGCGCGGTGTGTCTCAGTCTTTTCCAAAAGCCGTCGGGTGACAGATGCTGATGCTGGCTTCGGTGGGCCTATTTTGGGCCGCGTACATCTCCCTCGGTGCAGGGCGGGGTCAGCCGGCCAGTCGGCTTTCCGTGACACTATCCCGCACTGTGCCAAGCTAATTCGCAAAAAGCCTTCAGGCACTTGCCACGCCAGAAAAGAAGCCGCATCTATCGGTAAGCAAATAGATTTCCGGTCAGCTCTTACAACAATGTCGGAGAGGATTTCGATTACCGCTCCGCGGAACAGATGCAATGCGCATCCGGACATCCCGACCGGCGTAAAGGCCTCAAGTATGAGGCCTCTTCATTCATAGCCGCATGAGCCGGTTCTGGTTGATGAGTTAACGGACGATGGGCTCACCATGGTACCGCCGCTTTGACGGTTTCGAAACGCCGAAGCCCACCTCCATCATAAGGCGCGGGGTTGTCTTTGCCGGAGTTCCCATATGAAATCCGAAAGGATCTTCAACGAAGCCGGTTCCGGCTTTACCTGTCAATTCGACAACATTCTCTGAGCCGTAGTACTCCAGAATCTCTTCTGCAGGATGACCAACAAGAAGCGTGAGCTGATGTTTCAAACGACGGCGATTATGGCTGCCGCGAATATAGACGTGAGGGCCGCTGTCCCTGTCCACGTCCGACAGATAAAAAAAGAACTTCAGCATACGCCAGTCATCAAGATCGAAATGATATTTGAAGGACGCACGGCTCAGGTCTGCCTCGGATGCTGATTTCGTTGGAAAGCTCCACCAGGTCCGTGTGGTAATCAGTTTCGCTTCCCCGCCAAGATAGTGTCTGGCGATCGCGATGAGCAATGGATCCTCCTGGACAGCCAATGCGGCATTGCACCCCATCACTCTTTCGAAATGATGCCCGCTCAGAATCGTACGTCCGAAACGCCGTTCAGCCTCAGTATGTTCTGCGGGAAGGAACTCAAGTTTTCGTTCAAAATTTCCGAAGCAAGGCGTTTCACGACCAAAACTGGACAGTTCCCGTTGAATATCGGGTGGCAGGCACAAGCCGTTAAAAATGCCCGTTCGGCGCAATTCGTCAGCGATGATTTCCGGTCTTAGTTTCCCGAACATCGAGGAAGTCGTTTCCGTTGAACCAGGTACAGTACGGGCTGTGAGCCAATGGGCCTTGCGAAACGGCATCGTGCGGGCCAGCATGAACATGGGTAACCAGGCTGGATTCTCCCGGAAATCAGTTAGATATGTCGGTATACGCGCCGCCATACGCTGAAATTTGCCACCACGGCGGGCAACGGCTTCCAGATCGGGAGTAGTCGGCATCGAAAATCCTCGTAACTATTGACGCAAATTACCTCCCAAGCGTCATCAAATTAGTCACGCGCCCATGATGCTGCAAAGCAGCAAAAATAACCGATGACAACATATAGCCTTCCTGATGGAGCATAAATCCGCGCGTTTCCGTTTCACGGTTCAGACGGGTGATGAGGACCTGCAATCCACGGCAAGCCGTCATCGGTGCCCAAAGTCCTGTTGTCGGCTGATCATGAGCACTTCGAAGATGGCGCCGCTCAAGCTAGGAAATGCCTGCATAGCCTCGAAGGTTCGATGCCGTATCGGTGGAGGCTAAAAGCAGCGCGCGAGCCGCCTCGGGCGAAAGAGGTCGTGAAAGCAGGAAGCCCTGGAGATAGTGACAGCCCATATTCATCAAAATGTGGCGCTGCTCGTTTGTTTCCACACCCTCGGCCGTGATCTTCAAGCCTTTGGCTCGCGCGATATTGATCATCGCGAGGACGAGGGCCCTGCTATCGCTTCTGTGCATCTCCTCGATGAAAGATTTGTCAATCTTGATGCGATCCACCTCAATTTTCTGAACCCGCGAGAAAGACGAGTATCCCGTTCCAAAATCATCGATGGCAAATCTAACGCCAGCTGCGCGCAGAGCTCCGATATTCCGCTCCGATCGACCGTCCTCACCCGTGGCAACGCTTTCCGTTATCTCGATTTCCAAGCGGTGAGCCGGTATTTGCCATTTTTCGAGCGCCGCTATTACGGTCAGCGGATAGGCAGGCGAACATAGCTCCAGAACGGAAGCGTTGAGCGCGATGTCGACATTGGGAAATTCAGCCATCATCGCACAGGCATCTTCCAATATAGCGCCACCGATTTCGTGGATCAGGCCGCACTCCTCCGCCAGCGGAATGAATTGCTCAGGACTTATGTACCCGAACTCTGGATGGTTCCAACGTGCCAGTGCTTCGAAAGAACAGAGCATACCCTCCCCTGCGGAAAAAACAGGTTGATAAAATGTTTCTATCTGCGCGCCGTCATTGACCGCTCTTCGCAGGTCAGCCTCCAAAGCCCTCCTCTTGCAAAGCAGCTCATCCATATGGTCGCCGAATATCGCGTATGTATTTCTGCCGGCAGCTTTCGCATGATACAGTGCAATGTCAGCCTGCCGGATAGCTTCGTTTGCGTCGAAGACGCCTTGCTTCAGGGCGAGACCTACGCTTGCGCCGATGGCGATATGTGTGCCATCGATTTCGAAAGGCGTTCGAAGTTCTTCCACGATGGTCTTTGCGACCTGCTCTGCCTCGGGGAACTCGTTCAGCTTGACAAAGACGGTGAATTCATCGCCACCGATCCGCGCAACGAGCGCGTCGGGCAAAAGGCCCGTCAGTCTCGCAGCAACAAGGGAGATCAATTTATCCCCTGCGGGATGGCCGAGTGAATCGTTCACCTCCTTGAACCTGTCGAGATCGGTGAACAGCACGGCATGCACCTCGCCTTCCCTCGCATTTTGCGCGGCCACCGCAACTCGCGCGTGGAATTCGGAACGATTGGCAAGACCCGTGAGACCGTCATGTGTCGCCTGGTATTGCAACTGCTCACGGCTTGCCTGAAGACGGTTCGATCGTCTCCAGAATGCATTTCCCCCGAAGCTTGCTGCACTGAATATAGCAAGAAATGCCACCGCAATTGCGGGAATGGTGGCCGCGAGAACTTTGTGTCCGGGTTTGAATGGTTGCCACTCGAAATAGCCTACCACATGTCCGGATCTCGACTGCAACGTCAGATATGAAAAACGAGGGTCCGTCGGATGATGAAGCGTGAAGCGCAGATTGCGGAACTGGTACTCCTGGCCCACGGTTGCCGCGAGATCTCCATCCAGAAAGCGAACGGCGACATGCAGATTTTGTTGTCCCGGCTGCTGCTCGATATCTCCCGTGTCGGAAACGATCGGTTTAACGCTGACGATTGCCGGACGTGAGCCAACGTAAACGATGTCCGCTTCGCCAATGGACAAGACCTTGCTGCTCGTTCCCTCCTCATCGCCTGCAACAAGCCGCTCCTTCAACCTCTTTGCCAATGGCAGATAGGCGGCCGATAAACCACCGCTGATCCGGGCATCATTGGGATCGACAACAAATTGATAGATTGGATTGACATCCGCTGTCAGTACGATTGCTGCATCGTGCCCGAAATAGGTATTCATCCATACGCCGAGATTGGTGTCCATCCAGTCGCGATTTCGAGCGATGGAGTTGCTGACCGCATCATCCCAAACGGTGACACTTTCCTGATCATGAGCGATTGATGACTTCAATTTGGAAACCGTCAGAGCGACGACATCGCGTTGTCTCGCCACTGCGATCGCGTCGCTTGCGGCCGCTGCCCAATAGAGCGATAAGAGGAGAAGGCCACATACCGCCATCGATACCATGACGGGCAGGCTAAATCTCCAAAACCATTTCGACTGCAGCAGGGTTAGCATTCGTTCATATCCGCCTCTGTTTTGTCCACCCTATGTGAATGAAACTTAAAACTGCTGGAACCAATATAGTTAACTATGGCTAAGAAGGCGCTCGTACGGCGCCGTACAGAGCGATCTGCTGCCTTGCATAAAAGTGTATTGATTCAGCGAAGAACATAGCAGCCCGAGTCCTGATCGAGACTGTTGAGCGCAGCAGCGCCACGGCGGGGAGAGACGCTGGATATGTCACACGCCATGGCAGCCTGCGACATCGCATCGACAGAGGACCGGTCCGGTAAATGATCTTTGACATTTCATCCTCCGAAGGTTGGACGGATGGCACTGAGTGCCGAAGAAGTACCTTCGATGGTACGTCGGATACATTCGGTCGGGAAATGCGCGAAGCCCGCAAAGGCAATTTAAGAAAGATCTCCTGCCGCCACCGCGGGGCCAAAGGGAAAGGATGTAGTGTCAGATCGTAAGTTTCGGCCTTGCTGTTCCGCAAGGAGCCCTACTCAAAGGCTGGACAAGAAGATTCCCCTCGCCGGTGTTACGCACCCCATGTGGCCGCCCATATGATATCACCGGATCAAGCCCGCGGCGGGCGGCTTGATCCGGCGATAATGCCGGTTATGACTCCGGCAACGGGTTGGCGTCTGTCGGCGCCAGACTGGTAAATGACAGTTCAAAAAATCGCCGTCATGGACGTGGTGACTGAATCTAACCCCCTCATCGCGGAAGGGGCAGTACCTCAAGGTTGCCGCAGCACTATCGGCTGGTATCTCAGTTCTGGGCTTCCTCTTCGAGAGCCTCGCGAACCTCCGCGATTTTGCCTGTGTCTGTTCCAGCGCCCAGAATGCTCTTCGCCTCCGCGATCTCCTCGCTGGTCACCGGTCTGTTTGCCAACTGTTCCAACGCCGAAACCAGCGCAGTCTCGCTAAGCGCGGGATCCGTCGGCACGGCCGTTACCCCATACTGAATTTCGAATTCAGCATAAGCCTTCACATAAGCTGCAAGCGCTGCCATCTTGGGATCGTTGGAATTCAGATAGGCATGAAAATTTCTCTTCATCGAATTCAGGCTGCCAGTGCCCGACTTTGCGCTTTGCGTTTTCGATTTCTCGCCGTGTGTTTTTGAGGGCTTGTCTGAATGATGCGATTTCAACGATGCCGAAGAGCCCTTGTTCGCGGATGAGTTGGAGGAAGCCCGATTTTCGCCGGCATCGGATTTCCCTCCACCATGGCCTCCCCCGTTGCCACCGCCGTTCCCACCACCGTTGCCACCGCCATTACCACCGCCGTTTCCGTCCTTGGCAAAAGCAGCATAAGTGAAGCCGACGGTATCTCCTGCCATCGGGGCAACGGCGAGGACAAGACTAAGGCTTGCGGTACCGATCACAGAGCGGATTTTCATGAGCAGGTCCTTCATAAAGTTGGGCACCGCCCCTGTCAGAGAGCCGCGGTCCCAGCAAATCGTTACGCACTACAATATTGCCGAAATTTCAGGTTTCTACTCCGCTCGGACCTATGCCTTGAGCATTCCGACCATAGTCCGATTGATCGCGCCCAATGGTCCCTGATTGTATGGACCGGAGAACTGGCTCATCTTCGGGACAAACCGTTGCCTCCTTCGGGAGACAACGGTTGACACTCCGCTTTGGCGGGATAGCTATAAAGGTTGGGGGAGATGAGTGCTGATCATGCGTGTTCTGCCGACAAGCCGTGAGTACAAAGTGCCTCTGGCAAGTCTGGTCGCACGCTGGAATTCTCAATCCCTCGCAAGGCAGTTCCTCTTTGCGGGTGGTGTTGTCGCGATCTGTGCGATGGTTGTCGTGGGTTACTTCGTTTCCAGCCTGATCGAAAACGCCGTGACGCGTAATTCCGCGGCGACGACGGCGCTTTATGTGGATAGCGTGATCGCCCCTCTTCTGCCTGATATGCAAACCACCCAGGCTCTGGACGATTCGATAACGCGGGCCCTGGACGAGACACTTGGCCAGGGCGCACTTGGAAAGCGCCTGTTTTCATTCCGGCTCTGGCGCAGCGATGGAACAATTCTCTATTCCAGCGACAAGAACCTTTCCGGCAAGCAGTTCCCGCTTTCTGATGACCTCAGAACGGCCTTTACCGGCCGAATGGCAGCAAGGTTCAATCGGATAGACGACGTCGAGAGCGAGGCCGAACGCGACAGTGACAAGCCACTTCTGCAAATCTACAATCCGGTCCTGCAGCCCTGGTCTGGCAAAGTCGTCGCCGTCTCTGAATTTTTCGAGGTGGCCCATGATTTCGAATGGAGCCTTAATCGGGCCCGGCTGTTGAGTTGGGTAATGGTTGCTACATTTACGATGACATTTTTCGCCCTCTTGTCGATCATAGTCCTGCGTGGAAGCCGTACGATCGACAGCCAGCGCAAGGCACTCAGTGACCGCATCGGGGAACTGTCCGCACTGCTGCGACAGAACGAAGCGTTACGCGCACGTGTTCAGCGCGCCACCCAAAGGGCAACCTCCCTCAACGAGAGCTATTTGCGTCGCATCGGTGCTGACCTGCACGACGGTCCCGCACAATTGGTCGCCTACGCCTCTTTACGACTTGACAGCCAGACACTCACCGACCCTCGAACTCCCGCCGAAGAACGTGAAGCGTCCTTGACAAAAATCAAGGTCAGTCTTGACGACGCCATGGCGGAAATCCGGGGCATTTGTAGTGGATTGATGTTGCCACACATAGAAACGGATAGCCTTGCTGACCTGCTGAAACGTGCGGTCCTCGCGCATGAGCAGCGCACAGGCGTCTCCGTCGAACTCTCGTTGAACAAGAGGCCTGCGAGCCTTTCCACCTCGGCAAAGATATGCATCTATCGTTTTGTACAGGAGGCTCTGAACAACGGATATCGCCATGCTGGCGGCATCGGGCAAAAGGTTGCGCAAACATCTGAAAACGGACTGATTATCATCGAAGTTATGGATAAAGGGCACGGCTTCAGCATGAGCGATGTTTCGCCCCAGAAACTCGGCCTTGCCGGCCTCAGGGACCGCGTGGAAAGCCTGGGAGGCGTCTTCCATCTTCGTTCATCAAGCCGGGGAACCATCGTGCGGATGTCGCTTAATATCGCGGAAATGGAGCAGGCATGACGGCGCAACAAATAAGCCTGGCAGTTGTGGACGATCACCCCCTCTTCAGGGAAGGCGTCATCCGAAGCCTGACGGAAATGGACGGATTCAATGTCGTCGGAGAGGGCAGCAGCAAGGAAGACGCTCTGCGCATAGCGGCAGAGCACCAACCCGACATCCTGCTGCTTGATATCTCCATGCCTGGGGGTGGGCTCGAAGCTATCTCGCTTATACTTGATCGGGTGCCCGGTCAGAAGATCGTGATGCTGACGGTTTCCGAGGCAGGCGATGACGTCATGGCGGCGCTGAAGAGTGGAGCGAAGGGCTACGTCCTGAAAGGGGTTGGATCACGCGCACTTGCCGATATCATTCGAAGCGTCGCGGCAGGTGACAGTTACGTTGCGCCTACCTTGTCCGCACGCCTGATTTCGGGAAGCGGATCAGGCGCCCGGGCCAATCCCTTTACCGCATTGACGGATCGGGAGCAGGAGGTGCTGGAGCTTGCATCTGCCGGATTAAGCAACAAACATATCGGTCTCAAACTGGACCTCCACGAAAAGACGATCAAACACCATATGACACAGATTTTCACCAAGCTTGGCGTAAGCAACCGGACGGAAGCCGCGATGGCGTTTCGCGACGAGATTGACAGGCGCCGTTAACGAAGGAAGGATCTGAGCCGCTGCTCGTCTGCAACCGTTGCATCGCGGTTGACGATTGTACGGCCCTTTGAGTCCTTCATCACGTATCGCCCCCGCTGCACAGTTTCACTGATGCCGTCCTTATGGCGAACGGTCAGGGCGCCGCCGGCTTCATTCGTTGCGTCATCGGCATCAGTCTGGCTTTTTGCAGCACTTCCAGTGCTCGACGACTGGCCGCTATTGTTTGCCTTGCCACCCGAATTGCCGTTGCCGTTGCCGCCACTGTTACCGTTGCCTCCTCCGTTGCCGCTTCCCCCTCCGTTTCCGCCACCTCCGCTACCTCCGCCGCCGCCGTTCCCGTTGCCACCGCCGTTGCCGCTTCTGGCCTCAGCCACTTGCTCGGCAAATGTCGCAGAAACACCGTGAATTTTTATTGTATAAGGGAGAGCCGTGTTGAAGAGAGTCAACAGCAGGTACGGGAAAACGGCGATCAGTTTGCGGCGCAATAACACATCTGGCTCCTGAGGTACCGATTGGATCCGGCAACGGGTAGCACGCGAGAACCGGTCGGCAAGGTTTTGAACGCCTTACAAATCGTCGCGACACCGCAAGTGGTCAAGCCCTGGCCTGAAGAGAAAACCTCCTTTGGACTTCAGCAATCGCCTAAGAGACTTTTGCACCTGAATAACATTAGACCAAAGTCGGAAGCGACATGGGCAGAAGCCTCATTGCCTGTTGGTTTCCACGCAGAACTGAGCCGGTTACCCGGCAACGATTGCTCTCTCTATAACGGAGATAATGTCGACGGGGTCATGCCTCTGAGAACAATCCCTACCGCGCTAGTGAAACACTCACAAGGGTTGCGGTAGGTCCGACGTCCTGAGGCACCCAAACCCACAACTCGCGGCGGAGGTCACGAGACGGGGAACCGTCATAGGGCAGCGAATTCGTCGCCGAGGGCGTCGTGATCTCCGCCTTCTTCATAGAACGGATCCCGAGCGCGATACGCGTCGATGACAGTTCTCAAGTGTCGGGAAATTTTCACGCGGAGAAATACCCGGATGCGATCAGTATCGTAGGCTTTGTCCGCCAGCACGATTGTTCCAGGTCCATCGTGGTCGAGCAGATGGTCGGCGGCTTGTCCGTCATGTTCTTGCCTGCCGCCATCGACGCACGGCACCCCCCGTGGCTTGTTGGGTAGCAGCGACTTAATCGCGCGCCATTCAAAGTCTGTCGGGTCATGTCGGCTCATAGGGACCGCTGAACCAGAAATCGGCGCGACGTGACAGCGTAAAAGCAGAACACGACCTCGCATTGGAGGCAGCTCAATGCTATCGTTCGTGCAATAGAAAACGGGGGCAAAACAATCATGGATTTGGCAATTCCCAGCGCAACGAATCTTAGCCTGTTCGTCAGCGCCACGCTTGTGCTGCTTCTTGTGCCGGGCCCGGCAGTCCTTTACATCTTTGCGCGCTCGGTCGAGCAGGGTCGTTCTGCCGGCCTCGTTTCAATCCTTGGCATTCATACCGCCACACTTGTTCACGTCGTCGCCGCCGCTGTTGGGCTCTTGGCGCTTTTGGCATCCTCCGCGCTTGCCTTCAGCGTGGTGAAATATGCGGGCGCGGCCTACCTGATCTGGCTTGGCCTCAAGAAGCTCCTCGGGTCGTCGGACATTCCCGACGTCGAGGGCGGTTTGCCGAAGCGAAGCAGCATGCGCATCTTTCGTGAGGGCTTCATCGTCAATCTCCTCAATCCGAAGACCGCATTGTTCTTTCTGGCTTTCCTGCCGCAGTTCGTTGAGGTCGATCGTGGCCATATGGCAATGCAGATCGCCTTTCTCGGAATTCTCTACACGGTGATTGGTGTTCTGACGGATTGCACCTACGCACTTGCTGCCGGCACGGCCGGCAACTGGCTGAAGCGCAGTCCCGCCTATCTGAAGGCCGAACGCTGGGTTAGCGGCTTCGTTTACATCGGCCTTGGCCTGACGGCCGCTTTTGCTGGCAATCAAAAGAAATAGACCACCTGTCATACCTGTTGGACATTCTCGGACTCGGTGTGTCGCCGCCTGAACCTAGCTGGGGAAGTATGCTCGTCGCTCAAAGTCAGTCATGGGGTGCGCAAGTGGCATCCGCACTCAGCTTCTTGATGATTGCGATCTTCGCCTTCAGTTCCAGCGATATTATCTCGCGAAAAACCTGAAACCTTTTACGTCTCGCATTTTGGGGCGGTCTGTCGGGTTGCGTGACAATTTACCTGCGGCTATACGCCACGACCTCACCGACTTGAGCCGATATTGATGACGGCGGACGAACCTACCTGAACAAAAGAATACTCGACCGCACCTCGTTTCCACCAGGCTGTCGTACTTTCGATCGCGTCATTCTTGTCCAGATTATCCGGTGCGCCAAGCCTCTCCGATAACGCATCCAGGAAACCGGCAGGTCTTGGCGTGGAATATGCGCATGCTTTGTGTCCGTTCGGACCAGTAGCAAGCCAAAAAGACAATGACTCGACTCCGCCTGCCTTCTCTTGCCGCCAGCCCACAAGGTCCACCGAACCGCCATTATAGGCGACGAAACTACGACGCCATTCCTCTGTTTCCGCATCGGTCAGCCGCGGCCAGCCAAGTTCGTCACCCTTGATCATCGCGGTCCGCACGGTAGGCGCTTCACAGATAGTGAGAAGACGCTCCGCCGTCATGTCCGCCGGCATCGCCGTGGCCACCCCGAAACTCAAAAATGCAGCGCAGAAGCTGCCAATGGTCAATATCTCAAGATACCGAAGCGGACTTGCTCGCTCTGCGCTCCTCATTTTCTTCTCCGGTTCGTCATCGTCCATGGGATCAGACCGCCGCGTCCGAAAGTAAACGTGCGGGATGGATGCAGCCAGTTGAGGATCATGCCCCGGCGTTCACACCGGGCGCAACAGGCTTCCTGTCGTTCGCAAACCCTCTTCCAGCAATTCCACAAGCTGCTCCTCGCGAATACGACCATGCCCCAAGCCCAGCTTCATGGCCAACTCGCGCCAACCATATGTCGGCCACCGCCGCTCATCTTCTACTCCTCCTTGGCTGGAATTAACTCGCTGTCGCGCTGTAGGATGCCACATGTCATGAAACCCTCCACCTATTGAATTACAAACGGGAGATGAAATTGGCCTTGCAAACCGAATTCCAGGTACGGCTGACATTTTTGAAGCGCCCTTATCGCTGCCTTACCAATGACCTCGCTTGCTTCGCCACCACCCTGCTCGATAACCACCGGCGTTCCTTCGAGAGCGCCCGCCTCGTTAATTTTGAATGAAACAACGGCCTTTCCCCCTACTCCTGCGGGCACGTTGAGGCAGGATTGTACCTTTTTTGCCAAGCGCGGCAGACCCTTTAGATTTACTCTTACGGGGCGGCTGTTTTCAGCCTGTAATTGTGCGGCCAGCTGCTTTGCCGTGTCAAACTTGGCTTCATCAATCGTGTTTTCAAAAGCGAGCACCCAGATGAGGATGGGGGATGTTTCGATCATCGTGTAAATCGAAATGCCGCCTCCCATTTCCTTGCCGGATTTGTCAAATTTTCGGATGCCGTAATACACGCCGTTTTCGTCGCTGCCGAGTAATGCGAAAACGTCGGCTGTCTCTTTCCGCGACCCAAAAAACGGCTTTGCGTCCTTATAACGCGGCGCGTCCCTCGCTACCAAAGCCGACACCAAATCTTTCAGATTGTATGGGATGGGAGGTGTCTGGTCTTTTGTACGCGGAATCACTGCGAGAAAAATCACATTCGTTGGCATTTTACCCGAAAAATCACCTTTCCGCGCCTGTTCCAGCGGAAGGCAATCGACAAACAATGTATGTGTCAATTCGGCCGTCTTTTTATCAGGAAGACTAGTCCAAAGGTATTGGTCTGCTTTCGAGCGTGACGGATCGACCTGACAAAGACCCTTCGGTGGCGTGAACTGTAAATCTATCCCCTGTTCAATACTCGAAGCACCTATAGCAGGTGCAGCCAGTCCAGATAGCGCCACAACACTGGCCACGACGAGCCCTAATACAATCTGCATTTTTGGCATCATCGTCTCGCGCCTTTGTT
Organism: Rhizobium sp. NFACC06-2; assembly: GCF_900101425.1. Classification (NCBI taxonomy): domain Bacteria; kingdom Pseudomonadati; phylum Pseudomonadota; class Alphaproteobacteria; order Hyphomicrobiales; family Rhizobiaceae; genus Rhizobium; species Rhizobium sp. NFACC06-2. The sequence continues at coordinate 52,248 of NZ_FMVA01000025.1, forward strand.
AGAACTCAGTTTTGTCAATTCATGCCCAATCATTCACAGACTTCTGCGCTCGCCTCGGCCTCGAAGTGGCCGAGGCTATAAGCGAGATATCCTTGTGCGAAATTTCCATCGGGCAGCTACAACACAGGAAACCAATGCGGCATTTCCCTTATTTTGCTGCATGGTTGGTAGAGGGCATCGATACGACCGAAAGCGTAGAATTACTTCGTCGTCCGCTCATCGTCGCTGGGCGCGGAGGGGATTGGGTACGGCAAGAACCGCATGCGATACAGCCATTATCGATTTTCTGATCATGTAAACTCCAACACCGATTAAGTTAGAACCGGAGAGTTTTTTCTCCGATTTGTCCGTCTCTCACAATCACGCCGGGTGTCCAAAAGTTCAAGTCCGGACTTCAGCTTACGATCCGGCGCACTTTGGTTCACGGATAAACGACTCTCATCCAATTAGCTCTTGAACACTATCGAACCGGCGACCCCGTTATTCGCAGGACGGTGCGAGTGAGCTGAACTTCCGACGGGTGGCGCAAATGATCAGAGCGCAAGCTTCGCTGAAAACGTTCCGCGCGTGATAAGGACATAACAGGTCGTCAATGCCAGATCCGTGGCAGCCGATATCTTTCCACATTGAGCCGCACTTGCTGCAGGACTAGAACGAAGGGGCCTGCCGCGGAATGAGCAGCGGTCGGCGTCTTCAGGGGTGATCATTTCGTGGATGTCGGCCGGGTTGGAACCGGCTACGGTGCCAAAACGGTCGATACAATCTTGCCAAGGCTCCGCAAGATCGAAGCCGCTAAATCACCGTTCGCGGGCATCGGCGCGCCGAAGAAGGTTTCCAACATCGTCTGGGTCAAACCCGAACTGGCCCGCCGAGATCCAGTTCGCCGGCTGGACGGCGGACGGACTGGTGCGTCAGGCGGCGTTCAACGGGCTGCGCGAAGACAAGCCTGTAGCCGAAGTCGAGGCAGAAAAGCCGGCGTCGCCGGCAATGACCGGATGGCTATGGCGGTCACGCCGTTGTCGCCGCGTGCGCGGCCGGGAGCTACCGTATCGATGCCGCTGACCTGGACCCAGGTGAAGACCGATCTCGATCCGAAACGCTTCACCGCACAGTGCCGGCGCTCCTCCAAAATACGAGCGCCTGACTGGATTATTGCGATGGCCAGCTTTCGTCATCAAGCGGCTGGCGAAGTCG
>NZ_FMVA01000026.1:0-53415 GCF_900101425.1 Rhizobium sp. NFACC06-2
GAAACACACAGTCCCACCGCCGCGGCAAGGACGCGACGGTACCCTTTCATTGGAGGCGCACCCGCGGGTTCTCGACGACGACGTCGGCTTCAAAAATATACCCGGCGCCACGTTCCGTTCGGATATATTTCGGGGTTGAGAGGCTTTGTTCCAGCTTGCGCCGCAGGCGCAGGATCAGCACATCGACGCTGCGGTCATAGATCTCCTGGTCATACATGCGCGTCGCCAAAAGGAGTTGCTCGCGCGAGAGGATCTGCCGCGGCGCGTTGAGGAATGCCATCAGCAGATTGAATTCACTGGCCGTCAGCTTGATGGTTTCGCCGGACGGATCGGTAAGGCGACGATGCCGCGTGTTTACGCGCCAGTTATCGAACGTGAAGATCTTGTTGGGTGCGGATCCCTTCCGCTCAGGCTTCTCGCGCATCGCGACCTTGACGCGAGCAAGAAACTCCATGAGGCTGAAAGGCTTGGCGATGTAGTCGCTGGCCCCCAGTTCGAAACCGATCACCTTGTCTGCTTCGTCGAGACGATCGCCACTGATGATGATGATGGGAATGTCGGACTTGGTGCTGAGGTTACGTACGATCTGCAGACCGTCCTCCTGGCGAAGATTCAGATCGACAATGACCAGATCAGCTTCCTGCGCCGCCATCTGCCACGTTAGCTGCTGGCTGTTTTCGACCGCCTTGGCTCCGAACGCATTCTGCGAGAGATAGTCGACCAGCAAATTTCGCATTGAGCTATCATCGTCAACGACAAGGATGTTCTTCATGACTATTCCTTTCCCCAATACATATTCGTTTCAAAGGAAGACAGTCACGAAAATTAAGGACCAAGACATGGTCCGACAACGCGCATCTGGCGCATGCCGCGATAACATAAACGTATGAGGACGATGGCGCAGCTTCTGAGCCCACCTCCCCGAAGCTGCACAGCAGCGGAAATTTCAGTTGTAAGAACGACAGTCTCAATCCTGTGGGTTTCGTCAGCCGAGCCGGCGCGGGTCTCGTCTAACGTTTGATCGATATTCGATAATAGATTGTTTTAAATACATTTTTTGAGAATTGCGGGCGAGCCGTCGGAGACAACGGTTGCTTTGCGCATCGCTACGATTACATCTGCAACCCAAGTAAAGTTGACACCCGCGCGCTTTAAAGGGCTTTTATATTCAAACAAAAATATTCAAAGATGTTGATTCATGAATATATTGCTATTTATTCGATACTTATTGTGTGCGTCAGTTTTAACGGGCAATAAAAATGCTCTGAATTGGTATTTAAGCTACGGATCAATTTTCGTATATACTTTTTTAATCGCTATTCAGCCGGAGCAAGCGCGTGCTGCGGTGTTCGAAGAACTCACAAACAACGAGGTCGTCGAAATGGAAGACGGGGCATCCGCCGATCCTCCCTCGTCATCTGAAAGAATGCCAGCTGCGCAGAAGACTAGGCTCGCGCAGACGCGAGCTCGGTCGCAATGGTCGAGCGCCATTCTTTTCGACATCGGTCGAGCTCCCGTGGGGCAACGGAAGAACATTGGCCGCTCCGCGCGCCAACCGGCTCTCGCCGCAACCGCGCCACGGCCGCTGTCGATGAAATTCAACTCGCGCCAGCAAAATATGCGCCGGATGACTGTCGCGGTAGGCCTGAACTACTCCGCCGCTGACAGCGTGAAACGCGCTCGGATCGACGGTAAGCTGTTTGCGGCGCTGTTCACAGCGATGATTCACCGCGAAAGCAATTTCGATCCCAATGCCGTTTCCCCCGTTGGCGCCCAGGGACTGGGCCAGCTCATGCCGGGCACGGCACGCGAACTAGGCGTCGAGAATGCTTTTTCCGCCAGTGAGAACCTAGATGGCGCCGCTCGATATCTGACGTCCATGCTAGACAAGTTCGGCTCCGCCGAGCTTGCACTTGCCGCCTACAATGCCGGGCCGGGCGCCGTACAGAAGTACGGCGGCGTACCTCCATACCGTGAAACCCAGCAGTACATTGTCGATATTTTCCATGCCGTCGGCCGTAAGCCAAGCTTTGCTGCCGATGCGTCATCGACGCCGGCAGGGAAGACTTTGGCTAGACGCAGATCCTGAGCCAGCAGTTCCCTCGAACTCGCCAGCCCCGACACCCCAAACAAGGCTGCCACACCCAAGAAGGAAATGGAAATGGCATCATTACACAAATACCTTCGCGAACTTGACTATGCAAAGCTGCTCTTCGCGACCATCATCTTTTCCATCGCCGCGGCGGAGCCGAGCTATGCACAGAACTTCTCTGGCATCCAAGCTTTCCTGACCAATGTCGTCAACGCAATCACGGGACCCATCGGCATTGCGATTTCCTCCATCGCGGTGATGGCGGTCGGCTTCTCGTTTATGACGGGTCGAATGGATTGGACGTTCGCGGTCTCTATCGTCCTTGGGATCGCAATTGTGTTCGGTGCCGCAACATTCACCTCCACTCTGACGAGGCTTTAATCCCGTCATTTTATAATTATCAGGGAGACAAGAATGCGGACACCTCTTTTCATCGGCCTCACCCGAGAAGTCACCTTTGCCGGGCTTCCGGTCATGTATCTTATTTTATTGATGATGATCTCGATGTTGGGTTTCATCCTGACTGGGTCCCTCACCTATCTCATCGTTGCTTCCGGCGTTGGATACACGGCGCTGAGGACACTTGCTGTGTATGATCCTAAGCTCATTGGAGCCTACATCTGCGCCATGCGGCAAACACGCATGAATCCCGGAATCCTGCGTGGAGACGGGATGGTGTATCGTGCTTGAGGCGCCTGCAACACGCTCGACAAGAAGCGTCAGAGACAAATGGGGGGATAACAGCCCGCTGCTTGTTGGAGGGCTACCATATCTCAGTGTCGTCGACGACAAAACGCTGCTGTTACGCGATGGCGATCTGATGGCATCATTCATTGTTGAGGGCATCAACGCCGACACGATTGACAGCCGTCACACTATGGATCTGTCCAACACAGTGTCACGCTTCATCGCGCAGCAGCGAGCCGACGTCGCTTACTATGTCCACCGCATCTCGGTCGAAACCCACCCGAGCATGCCGCCGATCACGACAGACCCATTCTCGGCGGAAATTGACCGCCGTTGGCAGATTTATCTCCAGACGATCGGTCTTCGAAACCGCATTACCATGGTAACGCTCGTGATCCGTCCTCCCCGCAAGATCAGCAAACTGCTGTCGCTCGTTCGCGGCAAGGAGGTCCACGGCCGGGAAGAACTTGCGCTGCGGGCAGCGAGGCTCGATCAGATGATCTCGGGCTTCATGGTAAGTCTGAATGACGCCAAACCGACGCGCCTGAAAATCTCTGATGGCCGTTGGCTCGGTTTTCTCAAGACGCTGATTTCGGGGAGCGACGCGATCGTCATTCCCGGACAAAAATTTCTGCCGGTCGCCGATCTCCTCGCCTCCTCGAACGTTGGGTTCCAGGGGCGTGTATTCACATACGAGGGAACAGCCAGTGAAACCCGGCGCTACGGAACGATAGTTTCTGTCAAGGATTATCCAAGTGAAACGTATCCGGGCATCTTCGATCGCCTGAACCTTCCCTACGATACGGTCGTCAGCCAAAGCTTCACACCAATTGACCCAATTGCCGCCCAAGGCAAAATTTCTCGTGTTCGCAAGCAAATGCGCGCGGCAGAAGATGCCGCAGTCTCACTGATGGCGCAACTCGAGGAAGCCGAAGACGACGTAGCGTCTGGCCGAGTGACCTTCGGCGACCACCATTGCAGCATAGCCGTGTTTTGCCAGAGTCTCGACGAGCTAGAAAACGCTATGAGCCAGGTAAATCGCGCTATGCAGGACGCGGGTGCTGCGATAGTTCGCGAGAACTTTGCGGCACGCGCCGTCTTTTTCGCCCAGCATCCGGGCAATTTTGCCTATCGGACCCGTCCGGCGATGATCTCGTCGCAGAACTTTGCGCAGTTCTGTGCTATGCACGGCGTTTCTAAGGGTAACCCTGTGGAAAAGAGCCCTTGGGGCGATTCCGTGACGATCTTGCCAACAGCCCGGGGCGAGACCTTCCGTTTCAACTTCCACATCGCCGGGGGTCACGGTCAAAGGACGGTTGGCCATTCTCTCGTGCTTGGCCAGACAGGCTCCGGCAAAACGCTTGGTACGGCGTTTCTGCTCAGCCAGGCGCAACGGCTCAATGCACGCACCATCCTGTTTGACAAGGACAACGGCTTTGAGATGGCCGTGCGCGCCATGGGTGGCTACTATTCAGCGGTCCGAATGGGCGAGGACACGCACTTCAATCCGATGCGCGCGGAATCCGATGCCCGCGGGGTCGCTTGGCTGGTCGACTGGCTTTCCGCGCTTGCGCAGAACGATGGCGCCAGGCTGACACCGGTCCAGTTGCAAGCGCTCAGCGACGCGGCCACGGCCAACGCAACGGCAGACCCACGCCTACAGAACTTCGAGGAATTCCGCAGCCAGTTGCGCGCCACCGATGACGACGGCGACCTTTACACTCGCCTCGGCCGCTGGGACGACACCGGCCAGTTTAGTTGGCTTTTCGGTGGAAAGGAAATGGACCGACTCGCCTTTAACAACCACATCACTGCTTTCGATCTGTCCGAAATCTTCGACAATGACATCGTGCGTACTGCGTGGCTGAGCTACGTCTTCCGCCGCATCGAACGGCTGGTCGAGGACGAACACCCGACTCTGATCGTCCTCGACGAGGCATGGAAGCTGCTCGACGATCCCTATTTCGAGGCCCGTCTCAAGGATTGGATGCTGACGATGCGAAAGAAGAATGTTGCGGTCGTCCTGCTCACGCAGCGCGTCTCCCACATCAAAAATAGCCGTGCTGGCGACGCCATTCTCGAAAGCGCAGTCACCCGCCTCGTCTATCCGAGTTCCTTCAATACGGAAGCGGAGCTGGCGCCGCTCAATCTTACCCCGGCCGAAAGCGCCTTCCTGCAGATCAGTAACGTCGACAACCACCTTGTTCTCTTGAAATCCGGCAACGACAGCGTTGTGCTTGACTTCGACCTGGGTGCCTTGGGCAAGGGACTAAAAATTCTGGGTGGCGGTCGCGGCGAAAAGGCACCTACCGGCTGGCGAGACCGCCCCGATTTTCAGATGGAGATGCTGCAATGACTCTCAGATGGACCGCGCTCACGATAATGTTGACGGCACTAGCCTCATGCCAATCTGTTCCAACAGAGCGGAGAAACAACTGCGCCTGCTTGTGGCAGGTGCCAGGATTCTCGAATGTACTAGGAGGGACCGTCGTATGAACCCAGTCTTGAGACTAGCCATAATCTTCAGTGTTGTGGGCGCGGCATCGGCCCCCTGGACAGCCGGCTTACCGAGAGCGCAGACCTTGATTGCCCCGTTGTCGGATCCGGTCATTGGTCGAGCCCCAAGCAGGCCGACCAACGCAAGCGAATCCTACGACGAGCGTGCTATCGAAGAGTTAATGAGGATGGTCGCGCTAACAAAAATTATTGGTGGCGGCGTTACTCAGCTTTTCGATTCAGCAGTAGCGCAGACGGCTGCTATCACCGGGCTGCGCGATGCGCAGATCGGACGACGAAATATACCTTTTCCTTTTCAGCAGGAGGATGTGGGGGGCCGAGATGGTGGTCCAGGCTTGCTGGAAATGGCCACTGGCGCACTTGACGACGCCGTCGACGCCCCTGAGGAATTTCGAGCGGCCCTGAGCCGCTTCAAGCAGACATACAAGCTCGATAAAGCGTTCGCACTAAAGAACGATCGCGCAGCAAGCCTTGCATTTGCAGCGCACGCATCTGCCCAGGGAGCGATTGCCGCTTCGACAGCCGAACAAAGCTTCAAGCGAGCTAACGACAGCATGTCCCGCATCAATGGCTATCTCCAAGCTTTGGACAACAGCAGCGATATCAAAACAAGCATAGACCTGAACACGCGCGTCATGCTCGAAATGACGCAGCAGATGAACGAAAGTCTGCGCACGCAAGCCGCGATCGCTTCGGTTGCTGGGACATATTTTATGGTCCTAGGCGGCGAAATAGGCGGCGACGACGCGTGGTCCAACCTTATCAATTTCAACAGGTGACGTCATGGGAATAATAGTAGACGTCATGAACCATATCGATCAAAGCGTGATCGAATACGCCGAAGATGTCTTCAATGCCGTCGCTATTCCGATCCGTAGCCTGCTACAAGCAATGGGCTTAGTCGGATTGCTGTTCATTGCAGTAAACACTTTAATCCAATTCAGGCAGATAAACTACTCAGAATACATGGGCTGGGGCATCAGATTCATTTTAATATACTCATTTGCTACGATTTGGGCGAACTTTAGGCTCATTTACGATGCTGTCAGCACGCTTCCCGATGAATATATATCGATTGTAATGCAGTATTTTTCAACAAGAATCACGACGCACAGGACAGATATACTAGATCCTAGCAAAATAAATGACATGTATACGGCGATGGACGAATTCGCGCACGCGATAATATGGATTGCGTGGGACTACATAAGAGATGTCTCGATTAATAATATTGGTAAAACCATGCGGAATTTGTTGATTGGCCTCGTGATCATTCTACTCGGCGCGATATTCACTGCAATATCAGCGATACTCGTGGCGTTCAGCAAGATCGGATTTGCGGCAGCAGTTGGATTGGCTCCCTTGGCCATTGTCCTCCTTATGATGGAACAGACGAAAAATTACTTCGAAACCTGGCTTCGGTTTACGTGCGGCTTTTTATGCATTCCACTAATAACAGGGATGTTGATGGCGCTTATTTTTTACATTGCAAGCGCAATGCTCACACAGTCCGATGCTGGCAGCGACAACAAGGATGCCTATTTCTACTTTCTATTTATGATGGCAGCAGCAGTTATAATGCTGTCGCAGGTGCCGACAATGGCGTCAACTCTGGGAGGCGCTTCAGTTGCCGCTGTGGGCGCGAGCATGGCGAGTAGCCGAGGTATGATGAACAATGCTCGCAAACTAGGCCACGCTGCCCAGCGCGTTAGAGATGGTGCAGGCGTGGCAAATCAAGCGAGACGAAATGGCGCAGGGCCAGGCGGCATCGCCATGGCGGCCATCAGTGGTATGCGGCAAAGCGCATTGAGCAGGGGTAGTCGCCGCGACCAGCGTTTGGCGAGCCGCATGCATGAAAAGCCAAAGGTCAGCGAGAAAGATGTAGCAGCCGCGACTAATGCAGCCGCGACTAATGCACCCGCAAATAAAGTACCTGCCGCCTCGAGCGCTACGAACACGGATCTAAAGAAGCCCCAGGACAAAACCGTCGGCCAAATGCGCGTAAGCGATCTTGCAGACATGCTTAAAGCCGCTTCGGCAAGAAATCAGGCGACAAACAAAACATCCGGGGACAAGGGTTCCGAAGCAACCAGCACCTCAGACAAAACCAATGAAAAGAACGCGGCGGAGCAAAATCGGTCCTCGCAGGCACTTAAGGAGGCGGCCAGCACGAAGATGCAAAGTGGAGAAAAAGATATCCGCTCGGCGTTGGAGCCAGGCAGTCGAGCAGGACCCGAAAAACGAGCTAGCTCGCAACATCCTAGCGGCAACTCGGCTCCAAAGACAAAAGACAAGCCTGAGGATGATTAACGATGACCCCGCAGTTCTTTGAGAAATTGTTTGCTCCGACAACTGTTGAACGCCCAGTGGTGGAGTCCGACGCACATCACGCTTTTGAAGACGAATTGTTTTTCACGCTTCGACAGCAGCGCGATGATTGGGCAAAAGTCGCAGTTGGTTCCGCGCTCGCCTGCCTATTAGGCATGGGTTGCCTGATAATGATCCTACCACTCAAGGAGACGGTCCCTTTTGTCGTGATGGTGGATAAGACGACGGGCGAAGCCGAGAAATTGGTCCAGGTTCGCCCGGCTTCTCTAGATCAGCAGGACGCCGTGCGACAAGCTGAACTAGTGTCTTACGTCATCGATCGGGAGACTTACGATCCGTTAGACAATTCGGTACGTATTCCCGACGTGATGCGGCGCTCTTCCGAGAATGCTTCTGCGACGTTATCTCAGCTCTGGTCGTCTTCCTCGGACCAGTATCCCCCGACTGTCTACGGCGAAAATATCCGCGTCCGTGTCAGCGTGAAATCTATCTCGATAAATCCCGCGACTGAGCGCGGCGCCAGCGATGTCGCCCGCGTCCGGATCACCAAGTATCGTGAGGAAAAGGGGCGCCAAATCGCCGAGCGCAGCTTCGTTGTTACCGTTGGCTATCTATTCCAGCCGAAGGAACATGCGACGCTTGCGGACATTTGGAAAAATCCACTGGGTTTCATGGTTACTTCGTACCGGATCGACGCCGAAACCTCCGGATAGCTCTTGAATGAAGATGGCCTGTATGATTCAAAAATTTCTTTCTACTTTATTTTCTACGTTTTTCCGCTGCAGCTTTCGCCGGCAGTATTCTCACAGAAACGATCCAGCCGACTGCATCGTCTCACCGTCTAATCGGCGCCGGCCTCGATTCCCGATTTTCCAAGCTGACGGATGCAGACCTAAAGATGGCACCATGTCCGCAACTTCCTGCTTTCTGATTGCCCGGAAGCGTCCCGCAAATAATTGCATCCAAGGAACTTTTAAATGTTAAAGAAAACTACATCAATCCTCTTGGCTTGCACCGTCGTGGTTCCGGCCCTTGCTGCTGAGGAGGTTCCGGCGCCCGCGGCCGCAACCTCTCATTCGCCTGCCGACGCCTCCCCCAAGCCCCCCCCTACCTCGACCGCCGTCGATCCAAGGATCAGGACGTATGCTTACGACGAGAAGAAAGTGTACCGGCTCGACCTTCACTTGAAGTCGGTCACGGCGTTACAGTTTGCCAACGGCGAGGAAGTTCAGTCGATCCTCATTGGCGATAGCTCCTCTTGGGAGGTGGTGAAGCTGAAGAGCGGCAATGTCGTCAGCATCAAGCCAATAATACCGGCCGCAACGACGAATATGACAATCTACACCGACAAACGCGTCTACTCTTTCGACCTGCGCTCGAATGGAACAGCCGCGTCTGGAAATGAGGGCGTGACGCTGTTCCGGACGATGTTTACCTACGCCGACGAGAAGAAACCTAAGCCTGTTCAAAGCGAAGCGAACATCGACCCGGTCAACACCGACTACCTAGTGTCAGGAAAGGCCAAATTTCGTCCTGGATGGGTTCAGGACAATGGCCGGCAGACGACGTTCTTCCTGCCGCCGGGAGCACAGCGCCCGGCAATCTTCAAGGTTGGGGCAGACAAGAAGGAAGAGCTCGTAAATTCCCGCACACGCGGGAACTTGGTCATCGTTGACGGCACGAGCGATTTTTGGGTGATGCGTATTGGTGACCAGTTCGTCTGCGTCGGCGCAAAAAGTGCCGTCAAGCAGAAAGCCGGTTTCATGGGCCGCTTGGAGATTGTTGATGCGCGATAACGAATTTAGTGCAAGTTCAGAAAATCAGATCAATCTCGAGCGGGACCAGCAGGTGGCTGACAGGCGCGCGCGCCAGCGTAGCGACGCCGGGGGCGCGAACAGGAAACTCATCATGACGGGCGCTCTGCTAATCACTGGCGGCCTCCTTGTTGTCGTCATCGCCGGCCCATCCGCCGCCCTGCAAATCTTCGGCGTCACGTCTGTAGAAACGCAAAGAACGTCGCAGATTGACCTCAAGGTAGATAAGGAAGCAAACGAACCGGTGAAGCTGGATTTCGTTGTTCCGGCCGATCCGGTCATCGAGACGCGGGAGGAGAACCCCAACGTTGGCTTGAGCGAAAAATTAAAAGAGCTTCAAGCGCAGATCGCGCTCATGGAACGCAACCTCCAGCCTGGCGCGTCTAACGAGCAGATCAAGAAAATGCTATCCGACTATAACGCGTCGGTCACACGGCAACTGGAAACTCATCGCAAGGAAATGGCGGAAGAGAACTCCCGTCTCAAGGCGGAAGCCGATCAGGCAAACGAATTGCGCCGGCGTGCGGAGGAGGCCGCGCGCCGGCAGGAGGAAGTTCTGAAACAAATGAGAGACCTAGACCAAAAGCAGCGCGAATCCGATGCCGTCGTTGTTGATGAAGGTGACGATGATGATTCGCTCGCGAATGATCCCGAAACAGACGATCTCACGGTTGAGCTTGACGGGAATAGGCGCTTTTTGAAGACTAACGCAAAGAGTGTCGTTGAGACGTCAATATCAGAAGATCTCACCGAACCTTCAAGCATGGTTGTCCAAGGTACGATTATCTCAGCCGTTTTGGAAACCGCGATCGACACAAGCCTGCCCGGCAGTTTGCGCGCGCAGATAACGGAGCCGGTCTACTCGTTTGATGGTTCGCGGGTTGTGATGTCGGAAGGCACCATCCTGATCGGTGAGTTCAACAACGACGTGAGCTTTGAACAAAAGCGCGTGATGATCGCGTGGAACCGCGCCGTAACACCAGACGGCAAGTCGATCGCGCTCGGCTCGATCGGAACCGATCGGCTCGGCCGCTCCGGCACGCTCGGCAATGTCGATAACCGCTACTTTAAGAAATTCGGTGCGGCCGCCCTAATCAGCACGATTTCTGCCCTACCGACTCTACTAGAGGCGAGCGGCGGTGATTCTGATTCCGAAAACGGTTCCCGCACGAACGTGACCATCAATCCGGGGGGCAATGCCGCAAGCGAAATCGGCAATGGTATCGGAAGCCAAGCCAGCGAGGTGCTGGGCGAGTACCTGTCACTGCCACCCCTGATCCGCGTCCCTCAAGGCGAAGAAATCCGTATCTTCGTGAACAGGGATCTTTTGTTCACATGAGCCATCATAACTATCACAACAACAGCCATCATGAGAACGAACAAAAGAATGGGGTAGAGGCTGGGCATCACGACCGAGCCCACCGCCCGCGGGAGATTTCCTATGTTGAGCAATATCTAAGCCCGCTAAAGGACTACCTCACGAACGACATGATCAACGAAGTTGTCATCAACCCAGACGGCTCAATCTTTGTCGAGGCATCGGGCGCTTCCCATATGAGGGAGATCGACGTATCGCTTTCCGCACATGCGATCAAACGCCTCGGCGCGCAGCTGGCCGGTGAGACACGCAACACGCTCGGAGCGCTAAATCCGATCGTTTCCGGCCGCGTCAACGTCTGGGGCTTCCCACAGCGGGTACAGGTCGTGGTGGAACCTGCGGTCGAGCATGGCGTGTCGTTATCGATCCGCAAGTATATGACAAGGGCGCTCGACAGCCAGCATATCACCTTCGTTAATGGCGGACAAATCCGCATCGATGAGGAGCGCCGCGAGCGTCATCGCAACATTCTTGCCCTGGCCGAAGCCGGAAACCTGCAGGAGCTCTTCCGTCGGGCGATCCATGAGAACTTTAACATCCTGATCGCCGGCGGCACCTCCTCCGGAAAAACCACGGTGGCGCGGTCCCTAATCGAGATGATGGACGTCAACGAACGGCTAATCACCATTGAAGACGCACAAGAACTTTTTCCGCCACACCGAAACCAAGTTGGACTGGTTTCTGATCGCAAGGCGAACTCGCCACGTATGCCGTCAAAGCTCCTCGAAAGCTGCTTGCGCATGCGCCCGGATCGGATAATTCTCGGGGAAATCCGCGGCACCGAGGCTTACGACTTTTTGGAGGCGATCAACACAGGCCACCCCGGTGCAATCACGACCATTCATGCGGATAGTCCCGCTCTGGCATTCGACCGACTAGCGCTGATGGTAATGCGCTCTGGTATCAAATTGTCACATGGCGAAATAATCTCCTACGCCAAACGGACGATCGATCTCGTCATTCAGGTCGGCCGCCGCAACGGCAGGCGCGGTGTTCTCGAAATCTATTTGCCCACGCAGGACGGGGGCCATCCATGATGCAATCAGTGAAGAAGAAAGTGGACCGCAATGGCTGAGGGTATTGACCGACGGACAGGACAGGAACTCGGCTTGGACGGCCAGTATGCTGGCAGGCCCGCCTTCCAGATCGTCAACGACGCACATCATTCGTTCCTTTTGCTGACAGGTCGGTTGATCAATCTCGAATACGGCTCGTTTGGAGAAGTCTTCAAGAGAGATCCGGCTTGGCCTCAGATAAACGTGGAACGAAGGGCCATTGCGGAAAAACTCTTGACGCTCGGAGGCAACGCGCTCGACGCAGCTGACTTATCGAAAAAAATCCGTCACTTGAACGAAGTCATCGACAAGATTGCTGCGGAGTGAGCCATTGAACGAGCTTTTCGAAAATTTTCAATCCGAAGGTCCGCTGGCAATGTCAAAGGACATCGCGATTTCGATTTTTGAAGACAAGATTATACCTGAGCTCGGCGTTAAGGCGCAAAGAGGACAAGGTTTAGAGCGACCGACCTGCATCATGGTGGCCGGAGAGCCTGGTGCGGGTAAATCCACAGCAATCAAACAGGCCGAAATGGGCCTGTCGGGACCGACGCAGAAGTGCTGTGGTGATGACTTTGTGGCTTATGTCCCGGGCTACTTGGAGCTTGCGAAAGAAGACCCTAATAGAGCACTGTCTTATGGCAGAGCCGCAGATCCAGGTTTTGCAGTAGAACTCTTAAACCGCGCTGCGCGCATGAGGTGCAATGTGATTAGGGAGCATGCAATACCGCACTCAAGTGTTGCCGTCGGGAAAAACTGGAAGGACCAAGGGTATCGGACTGAATTACATGTTATTGCGACGCCAAGCTACCAAAGCTGGGCGGGTGTTGTGGCTCGGGCAGACACGGCGCTGCGGAACAGTAACCATATCGGAACCAACGTTGTCATGAACCGTAACAAATACGACGCTTGCTACGGAGGATGGGCCTACGCCGTTTTCGAAGCTGAACAGAAGAAGCAGTATGATCGCATTGTTATTACCCGACGAGACGGCATCATCGTGTATGATAACGAACTAGTGCGGCAGCATGACGGGAGCTCACGGTGGAAATATAACATGCAGGGACTTGATAGTTTTTTTCTTGAGCGACACCGGAAGGTCGACGACAAGGCACGCGAAGAAACGATAGAATTGTGGGAAAAAGCTAGACTTAACAGTGATTTGCAAAAACACTTTGGATCGTACATCAACGTAAAGAGCTATCACGAAAGGTACGCCGAATACCTGCATGCCCCCGCCAGTCGCGTCGATATTTTTAACCTGACAGAAAAATATACGGTCGACGATCTAAGTGCTTGGAAAATGCGAATCGGACGAGAACTTCATTTCTACAGCGAAATCGCTAAAAATTTTCCTTTGTCTCAGGAATTCAATGCGAAGCTTCGGTTATATCGTGACGCCACGTTTGGTATCGCCGATCAACGCCTACGAGCGCCAACTCATCGCCTCGCCGGAACGACGCAGATCGCACATTTTGGACAAGGTCCTCAATCCCTACAACTGGCCAACCGAAAACGCGATCTCGGTCAGTTTACACAGGCAAGCACCGAAACGGGGCGAAATGGACTTTCGTTGAAAAGACTGAGACCATCGTCACATTTCCATGATGTCGCAGAGCAACGTTCGGCTCGTGGTCACCCTCCTCGTACCAACCAGGTGCAGAGCGCTATGCCAGCAGCAGAAAACCTGGATGCCAGTCGGGCGATAAAAGGAAGTAACCAACGACCTGCGCTGGAGGCTCGTAGTCGCGCCGCAGAGCGCGATTTCTGATTTGCGAACTTTTTTTCTTCCGGCTGGTACTTATCGCCATTTCCGGAAACAACATGGCGCATCAGAAGACCGGGGTGCCCGTTGTAGGCTTTACAGCCTTGTCTGCTACCTTTCCAAGCTCGTGCGGTCCCGATCGCGGGCATGCGCAGCGTCGAGTTCCTTTTCAATGTCGGAGTTCGTTCTCAGCGAACGGGAGCGCGGCTGAGAGGTTCCCGGCTGCTGCACTTTGACCAAGCGGTTCATGGTACCGTCCGTTCGCATCGGAGGCCGGTAGACGTCCGGCCGCAACAATTGTGTATGTGACAACGCGGTAGAGCGAGCAGCGTTCGAGGCGCTTTTCGGAGCGGTGATGGAAACTAGCTTAACCTCCTCCCTCGACGCTTTGCGCATTGATAATATTACAATCTTCCGACTACCATCCTGCGTCTTCGCGCTTAAGGCTGGATCAAGATAGATCTTCACTTTCTCGTCCGGGCTTTTGCCTACATCACCGTCTTCCGAGGCCACATCAGGGCTGTGCAAGCCCTCGATCGACGCGGAGGGGTTCAGTGTGGAACCTGATAGGCTATGCTTTAAAGTTGGCAAAGCGGAAGACTGAGCAGTCAATCCAGGCGAGAGATGTCGATCTTGCGCAGCCGGCCACGTCGGATCAACAAGACCGGCCAGCAGTTCTCGCTTGAAATTTGGATTTTCGTCGAGTCCTTCGAACATTTCGTCTTTGGCTATGGTAGCATCCGACACACCGGAGTCGGTCGACCACGCGGAAAACCGCGACGTCTCCATAACAGCGGGCTGGTGAGCGAAAGCCGACCCACTGAAAGCGCTGCTCCGGCCTGAGCCGGGCCAAGCCCGAAAATTCCCTTGAATTGTTGAAACGCGAAACGGATCGTCCATCCCCCCGGCAAGTAGCTGATCAGACATGTAGGTCGACGATGGAGGGACATTGATAGCAGCGGTCGGTAGTTCTGGAGGCGATGTGCGATGGACCTGCCGGAGAAAGTCGCTACGGCCGAGGTCGCCTTGGATGAGTGGCCGTCCGATTTGGTCGCTGGTAACCTTCTTGGCAGCAGCATGATGCTGACGCGCAGGTAGCGGCGGCAAGGGTTTGTCAAGTCGATTTTCAGGCTCGTCCTTCCGACTGAAGACGTCCTTAACCTTTCTTAACAAGCGTCTTAATCTTTGCTCTTCGGCCGCCACAAAAGTTCCTTTCGCCGCTATTCAATCCAGTTGCTGGCTTCTGTAGCCATCCAATTGCAGATGTCTGAGATGCCGCATTTCAAGTTCACCCTGCACGAAAGCTTTCAGCGCGAAGCTCAGTACGCGCCACCTCGATTATCTCTTCAAGCAATGATTGCCATTCTTCTTCGGTCACGCGCATCCGATCGGAGAGGAAACAGCTACCTCGCAGAAATTCGGGCGGCCACGTTTCCGTCGCTCGCTCTGTAGCGACACGCGTCGATTCCCAACGGGTCATGATGTTTCCTTCCGTCCGATCTCTGAATTCTGACAATTTCTTGCATCGTCCTGGATTAGGGCGAGATATCCACCTTGCGTCACCGGCTACGGCCTTGTGGGCGGCGATCCATGCCACGCTCCATCGCTGCCGCGTCTTGAAGCTCTGCTCGGCTCAGGCGACTACGTTCGTCGGATGCTACTGGCGAAACAGGAGAGGTGGGTCCATTTAAAGGCCCAACGCGTCCATGCTTGTCGTCCGGTGACTTGTCTGCCATTTGTTGAACCCCTTCCCGTGTGCACCTCCAGAAGCGCGGCTTGTATGCTCCATCCGAGAGCAGCACCCGCGCCAGGCCAGCGCTTAGCATCCGTTTTTTACTCCGGCTCGGATGGTACTTAGCAGCACCCAAGCTCGTAAAGTGTATTACAATTTCAGGTGTAATCTGCCCTTATACGTTTCAAATCTCGCGAGCCACGCCAACCTCACGGGTCTGCAGGGAGATGATTCGGTCGAGTAAAGCCTGCTGCGCGGCGAGAGCGCGAACTGCTTCCTCGCTCGGGGCTGCAGGCTCCGGTTCGATGTAATAGGGCTCCGCGGGGGCGGCGCTAACTTGCTCCTCGCTATAGCCCCATTCTACGCCGCCGTCGCCTTCCCCACCGACAGGCTGGTCATCCTGTGGCTCACCTTGATACATTGGAAGATCAACCGCACCCGGCATGACGTACTGCACTGACATAGCTGGCGACGCTGCGGGTTCGAGGATGGGCTCCGGCTGCGAAGCGGGTTGCGCAACGAACTGGGCGTGATCGATGGGAGCCGGCTCCGGTAGCGGTCCCTTTTGTGCCTCAAACAACTTCTTTAAAATACGGTCTGAATAATATTTGACCTTATGGAGCTTCACAGGCGGCTGACCTTTGATCAGGACAATCTCCGTAGCGTCATCAATGATGCGGACCTGCTCCGGTCGTAGCAACTGCGCGCCTTGGTTCGAAATAGAAACATTGGTGTCAAACATGTTGCTTGTACTGTAGGATGTCGACCTCTCCTTGAAAGTATATTCTCCGATCGATTTTGAAATATAAGTTGGCGTCTCATCGTCGGCCGTCGCCATGAAGACCTGCAACCCAGTATTACTAAGAAAATTTTGCTTGCCGGTTTCTTCGTAGGCCCCTGTCAGGGCTGACAGGCTTTGGATAATGAACATAAAGCGGCCGTTGTAACCAGCGATCGTGGTAATCGCAGTTTCGATCAATTCCAGTTTGCCAAGATGCTTGAACTCGTCGAGCAAGAACAGGACCTCGAACGTTTCGTCTTTGCCCGGCATGGTACGCTGTAGGATTGAGACGATCTGTTGGAAGAATAGCCGCACCAGTGGCGCGATCACCTCGAGATCGTTTGGGCTCACGCACAGGAAGATCGATGTCGGATCGCGACGCAAATCGTAAATCGAGAAATCCGAGGTGGTTGTCGCAGCCTTGATGAGCGGGTCGGCCCAAAGGTTGAGGCCCCCGTCGCCGAGCACCGAGGTATAGGACGTGAGGATCTTGGTATCGTTGCCGGCCATGTTGTCGAAAATGCGCTGCGCTTCGACGTTCTTCGTCTCCGCGGCCAGCTGTGCAAACATTTTGTACTTCTCGCCGGGCTGCGCGAACAGGTCATAGACGGCGCCGATTGTCGGTGTGCCACGCTCAATGCACGCAAGGATGCCCGCGACGAATAGATCACGCGCGCCATCTATAAAGCCTTCCGAGCCCTTGCCCTTGGCCTCGATCAAATTGTGGGCGAGACGACGAGTTTCGCTGAAGCGGCGATCCTCCGGCATATTGACGAGGTCTAGAACCGGGTTGTAGCAATGCGTGCGCCCCTGCGGATCAAAGGGAGAGAACTTATAGACGCGGTCGCCACGGGCAAGGCGAGAACGCGAGGTCATCTCGAAGAGTTCACCCTTCACATCAAGCGCTAGGATCGAACCGTCGAAGGTCAGGAGCGTTGGGATGACAATGCCCACGCCTTTGCCGGCGCGCGTCGGTGCGACCACGAGACTATGTGGCTGGTCCCCGTTGGTCAGATACCGCCCGAACCCGCGCGGTCCGGATGTCTTGCCGAAGATCGGACCGTTGATGCGGCTATACTTCTTAATGTACCCACCCGAAACCAGCTCCCCGAATCGCGCCCAACGCGCCGTGCCATGATGCTGACTGTTCCGAAGGAGAAAGGCTGCAAGGACCAGAGTGATGAGAACGGCCGTGAAGGCAATTATCCATAGGCCGCGGATGAAAACCTGTGTGGCATAGCCTTTGTAGAGAGGCGTCTCCCACCAGTAAGCGAGCAAATCGAAATTCTCTAGAACGGAAGGGTTGAAGCCGTTCTGAAAGCCAGCGTAAAGCGTTGCTAAGAATAAGCCGACAACAATGCCAAAGCCCAATCCAAAAAGAAGTGTCTGTAATTTTCCCTTCGTGTCCATCTCACAGATCCCGCTGGTCCCATTTCTCTCGGTTGCGGATCAACGCGAGCTATCGTGATCGCGTTTTCGGGGGTTCTTCCTTCTCGTCATTTCAACGCCCATTGCGCGCGCATCTCCGCTGCCACCTTGGTTGCCCGGCGCGTCGGTCGACATCCGCCCCTGGATTGTTGCAGCGCCCAGTTCCTGCTCTCGGCGATACTGGGCGCGGGTTACTGGCCCCTGACGCTCCATGCTCCCAATTGGCGCGCTTTCTGCCGGTGGGTTCACCGTAAAGGTGAACGGCAACTGCTGTGGATGCGAAGAGGAGTCCGTCACGTTGATGGGTCGAACGTTCGCCGCCTCCCGAGCAGCTTGAGACCGCGTTTTGACAACACGCTCAATGTCGTCTCCCCGGCGACGTGCCCGAGCCACCCTGCGCGCCTCCTCTCGCTCCGCATTCTCGCGGCGCAAGCGCTGAGCGCGGGTCTCGATGGAGCTATATGCAGCTTGCGTCGCGGGATCCGTTTCCGTCTGAAGCCGGCGAGCGCCACGAGCACCGGCACGGGCGGTTTCGGCTTCGTTCCGGCGTTCTTCATCCACCTCTCGACGTCCGTCCCTTCCGCGGCGACGCTTTCGCGCGTTGCCTTCATCGTTGAGAACATCGCGCTCCCGCAGCCCCCGAGTATCCTCACGCTGGCGCGCCTGCTGCTCGGCCACTTCACTAAATCTCCGTTGTCGCGATCTGCCGTGGGCCGCGCTATCACTCCCCATACCGGTGTCGTGCGCCGGCGCTCCATCGGTGGCCGCCTCGGGTATGAACCCGGTTTGCGCCTGATCCGGGGTCGGGTCCCGCAGTGGCAGGAGCGGCTCAGAACCGGCCGCATGAACGGTGTCGCCTGACGGTCGGAATTCGGAGCCCCCGCCACTGCTCGATCCGCCTCCGGAGGTGGGCGCTTGCTGCGCGGCCCGCATAGCCCTTAGCTCGATCGTCGCGGGGCCGGGCCCGCCCTCTTCGGGGATGCCAGCCTGCTGTTGTGCAAGATGATAGGCTCTTTGCAAATCCCGCAAAGAGCCTGCGTCTTTCAATGTCGCGACGTCGAACTGAGATTGGGCCGGCTCGTCGGACGCTTGCTGTCCCCGAGGGGCCATGCCACCACCCGCAACCATAGCTGACTTTTCCGCCTGGTTGTCTGTATCGATTGGTCCGTTTCGGTGGACTTCCGCTGCCGCCTTGGAATTGGGCCCGTTACCGTCCGTACCAGACGAACCGTCGCTGTTATCCGATTCATTGTCGTCGGAATCATCGGGATTCAGGTAATTGGTGATTTCGTTCTCGGGCCAATGCTCTCGCAGAAGGACGTCTTCTCGCGCCCGGGCGTGCGTTTCCGCCTCCGTCAAAGGACCAGCTTCCTCCGCCCCCTCACGTTCGGCCGCTTGTGCCGTCGGGTGCGCATTCATGATGCTCCTTTCACGCGCACGCATGTAGGTCTGCGCGATCGACGTTGAGCGTCCCGGTAGACCCCGGGCGGCGCGCGACGTGGCTTCAAGATCGATTCCATGATGACGGGCCACAGTGACGAGTTCTCTACGCATGAGGTCGTAGTTCATCAACTCGTTGCCGGGGGCCACCCACAATAGGGGGTGCCCCCCTCGTGAGCGATCCTCATTGAAGGCACGGCGATTGACGATGACATGTAGATGAGGATGCTCACGGTCAGTGTGGAATGCGGTGACGTAGTCAAACTCAAGACGCTCAAGCGTTCCCGCAAGTGTCGTGCCGAACATCAAACGCGCCCATTCACGACCCGCGCGGCGGGCAGCGTCTTGATAGGCCTGCCTTCTGTTTTCTGGATCGTTTACGACGTCATAGCCGGGCGGC
The DNA here is from genome assembly GCF_900101425.1 of Rhizobium sp. NFACC06-2. NCBI lineage: Bacteria > Pseudomonadati > Pseudomonadota > Alphaproteobacteria > Hyphomicrobiales > Rhizobiaceae > Rhizobium > Rhizobium sp. NFACC06-2. Next base: position 19,418 of record NZ_FMVA01000026.1, read on the forward strand.
GCGAAATCACGGAATCGAGGAAAAGACACAACGATGTGTGACGTCATGTCCTCGTCGCCATCGGAAACAAGTTGGCCTTCCACATAGTTGCCATGCTGGCCGGCCCATAGCCGAGCCCACTCCTCCAGCTCGCTATACGGCATGATCGCGTTGCCGTGACGCGCGGAAAATTGAAGTTTTACGTGCCCACTGCGTGTTAGATATGTCCATTGCGAACAAATTCGCGAGACTGTTCGCGCGCCACCTCCACGCACGACGTGAATGATTGCCTGGTGTGCCATGATATCATACCGTCCCGAAGAACCTCACCGCTTTGTACATTATGCTTTCGCGGCGTCCCTGAGTTGTAGCTTGCCGTCAAGGCGGCGACGCGCGATATTTAGCATCGACATCAGCGTCGCATCTAATCGCGCAAACTTGTAGCCAAAGGACGCGTGCAGCGCCTCGAATTCTTTCATATCGACCTTGCCGCTTTTTGTGTAGGAATCGTTCAGATCGGAGATATTTCGGGAGATGTCACCGATCGCTCGGAGCATTTCCTCAAGGCAATCCTGGGTACCGTCGTTAACCTCGAGAAAGCCCCCGATCCTGCGGGCCGCGATCCGTAGCGCCATGTTGCTGCTCAAGCCAAGCGCACTCGCCTGTTCGGCGAACGCCTCAAATTCCGCCTCTCTCAGTCGAACGCTGACAATCTTGTATCCGCGCAGATCCGACGGTTGCTTGCGTCCGTGGACAAGGGTGGTCGCCACCTCCTCGGGCAGCAACATTGGTTCTTTATACGACATTCGAAGATCCAATAAATTTCGCGAGATCAGTCTATCAAAAAACTTCACGCCAATGACAATTAGGTTGCAAGAAATATCTGGTCATGGTCAACATAAAATTCAATATTTCCAGACATTCCTATTACAACTGAAATGAATTATACCGTTAAATCTGTCTAATCACTATTGAATCGACCTTATACACTCTGTACGAATAAACACTATTACATATTTACTGCTGTATTCCGCCAAATTTCAAAAATCGACGGGAAGGTCATTGATGAAGCTGATCACATGCTGCTCGTTTAAAGGAGGTGCGGGTAAAACCACGGCATTGATGGGACTGTGCTCCGTCTTGGCGATGCAAGGAAAAACCATTGCTCTTTTCGAGGCCGACGAGAACCGCCCGTTGACGCGATGGAAAGAAAACGCGGTCAAGCGCAATACCTGGGACGATCGATGTGAGGTTTTTGTCGCTGACGACCTGCCGCTACTTGAAAATGCCTATGACGAAGCCGCCGCGCGAAAATTCGACTATGCCTTGGCCGACACGCACGGTGGATCAAGCGAGCTTAACAACACGATTATCGCGAGTTCGAACTTCCTCCTCGTGCCGACAATGCTAACGCCACTCGACGTCGACGAGGCACTTGCGACCTATCGCTATATCATCGAGTTACTACTCAGCGAAAACCTAGTCGTTCCGACGGCGATCTTGCAGCAACGCGTTCCGATCGGCCGCCTTACGACGTCGCAGCGCAAGGTATCCGACATGCTGACCGCGCTGCCTTTGACCAAGCAACCAATGTTTGAGCGAGATGCCTTTGCAGCGATGAAAGATCGGGGCATGCTGCATCTTAGCCTGCGCAACGCCCGCGTCGATCCCGGAATGCGGCTAATGCTGCGAAATCTCGACGCAGCCATGGAAGACCTCCGGCTTCTTTCCCACTCCATGCATGAGGCACTGGAGCAGTAACGTGCCTATCCGCAAGCCAGAGTTAACCGTGGCAGAAGCAAGACGTCTTGCCGGCATCCGAGCCGCGGCCACTGAAAAAATTACACGGTCCGGTGGAGATGCTGCTGCGGAAACTTCCGTCACATCTTTCATGAGTTCCACGCCAACGACAGAGGTGAAAGCCGCCGCCGATAACGAAGCTGCCAGGTCGCGCGAGCCGGTTGTGCCGCGGCGGCTCAGACGAGCAACTAAGACCCCGACTGCCACTCTAACAAGGCGTAGGGACGTAAAGAAAGTGCAGATTTTTGTCTCCGCCCTCGTTCCAGCCCCGAAAACATCGGCAGTCTTCGACATCCTGATCAGGCAATATCCGCCACAGAAGGCGCTTCAAATGATCATGCGCAAGGCGCTCGAGGACTACGAGGAAATGCTGAGCGATGGCACGTTCCAAAAACAACCGGCAACCTATCAGAGCAGCGACGACGCGGACGCTCTCGTGCTGACGTCACGCATGATGCCGACATCGTTGCTGAAGATTGCGATGGCTCATTTTGACCCAGTGGGGCTGGAAAGTAGACGGGCCTTCGGCTTCAAGTTAGCAACAGCTGCACTGGCAAGCTTCTTCGCACGGGAACGGCGATAGCGTCCAGCACGGTTAACAGATGAGCGTTGAGAACCCGTTTTTGTGGGTTGAAATCGAGGCTACGGCGGAAGTACTCCAGCTTGGCGCCCAGCTTCCGATCATTCGGGACCCCTTCGACCTTCTGTTTGGAGAGATTTACATAACGACCCCGTTACAGCGGCGGGGCTTGGGCAGCAGCACCTTCGTGACATAGGTCTCAAACGAAGTAGGTTCCGGCGAGTTGCTCATCAGTGGCAAGCTGAGGCCGTTCAGACATTACAGCTCCACGGCGCAAGGGTATGGATTTCGCTGCTAGGCCGGCCATTTGCCATGCGCTCGAGCGTCTGCGTCAGCCAGGCTTGGGGATCGACGGAATTCATCTTTGCAGTCTGCTGCGTCGCGATTGTCGCCCATGTTTTGCCTCCGCCGTCACTGCCAGCGAAGAGACTGTTTTTCCTTGTTATCGCCTGAGGTCTGATCGCTCGCTCGACGATGTTGGAGTCGATCTCGACACTGCCGTCCATCAGGAAGCGCTCGAAGACGTCACGACGCTTGATTGAATACCGTAGAGCCCCGGCGAGTTCGGATTTGCCTGACACTCTTGGCAAAGTCGTCTGCGAGAGAGTGAAGAGGTCACGGACCATCGCCGCCGAGCGTTCCTGTCGGGCAGCGACACGCCAGCAGCCAGCCAGATAACGCCGTCGTTGCCGCCGTCCTTGCGGAGGAGTTTGCTGCAGGCCCCGTCCCCGTGAACCTGCAGAATCCCGCGATAGCCGCTGAGGTGCCGTGCCACGCAGTCGGTCGCCCGACTGTCGTCGAAGCGATAGGCCACCATGGGCGGGCTTGTTGCCTCCGAACGTTCGGTCATCCCTGGCATAGGCCCATGGCCATGCGGTTTTCGCCGACCCGGACCCAGGCGCCAGTGTCGGCAGGTTCGTCTCGTCGGCAAGTATTCGTTCCGCCTTCGTAATTTCGTTCAGGATATAATCGGCGAGGATGTCGAGCTTGAACCCCAGCTTTCCCATCCATTGAGCCATGAGCCTGCGGTCAAGTTCGACCTTGTCGCGGGCGTAGATCGCTTCCTGCCGATGGAGTGGTAGTGGTATGCCACCGGCGTATTTGGACACGGCAATCTGGGTCAGAAGCGCTTCGGTTGGAATGCCCGCCTCAATGATATGTGTCGGGGCCGGTGCCTGGATCACGCCGTCTTCGTTCTTAAAAGCACATTTGGGACGGCGCGTGACAATGAGACGGAACATCGCTGCAACGACACCCAAGCGTTCGGATATGTCTTCTCCGATCAGAATTTTCGTCTTGCCCGCATGCTCCGGCAAGTCTTCCGGCTCGATCACCACTTCGATACGCTCCAGATGCGTCGCAAAGCCCTTGCGTGGCCTCGGTGGACGTTTGCCATCTTTGTTGGTGCCACTCGTAACCTTGGCCCTGATCGCCGCAATGCCGGTCTCGATCTCCTCAAAGACAAAAGCGTGCTGCTCGTCATCAACACTGGCCGCGGCAAGTTTCTCTGAACGCCGCCCGAAGCGCGCGCGGTCAAAAGTTTTCAGGACCTCTGTTTGCCGCTCGATGCACTCATTGGCATTCACCCCGCCCGGTTAATCATGTCGCCTGTAACCACGTTGACCACGCCCCACGCGCAAACCGGTCCCAAATCCGCATGAAGAGCAGCAGACACCGAAGAGCCCCTTGTTCGGCGCGAGCATCATGACGCCAGCCGAATAATTGTGATGGGATGTATGCCGATGCGACGAGTAACTGTCGAGACACTCGCTCCACGCTCCATAGCCTCAGCCACCGCTCGCTCCTTTAAATCATAGGACCAATGCCCCGCAACTGCCGCGGCGCGCCATCCAACCGTTCAATCATATGGAAGTTTCCAGTCCCAGAGATAGGCGCAGACATAGAAGCTCACAGCTGGTGAAAAGTCATCACGCAATAGCTGAGCCCGCGCTACTGACGGCAGATGGGGTCAGCTTCCCGCTTACGAGGGAAGCAACGGTTCGGACGGATATCCAATAGGGCGAACGAACACTACGACGTCTTGTAATCCTGGGAGCAAGTGATCGTATCTTGGGTCAGATCTGGCAAGATGCAGCCACGCGCCTGGTTGGCCAGCATTCTCCACAGAAAGCTGACGATTCTCACGATCGTGGCGCTGACGCGCCGGCGTGACGTTCCCAAAAGCGAGGGAAGACCTCACGCTAGTCGCCTCGGACACCTCTCTGGGGCCTGTCGGCCAGTTCAGCGCGCCGCTCGTTGGCCGAAGACTTCTCCTTCGTTTTTCCGGTCAAGAATGCCTCAGCCTCCCTGAAACTCATGGCCTCTTCGAACCTCGCGCCGATTTTCAACGCGACATCGGAGATCGTCACAGGCAGTGGCGTCAATGCCAGCTCTCGCACCATAAGCCTCTCGGAGTGAGGCCCACCCTGATGACGTTCCGCGACACTTGCGTTGAATCGGCACCAATCATATTTGTGAGACAGGTCGGACGCAGCTCTAGCAATGTTGTTGAGCGCATCAGGAAACCGGTCAAGCTCCTCTTCTGCCTTTGAAAGAAGGCGATGCAGGTCAAGTTCGGAGTTTTGCCGACTGGTGAGCTTATTTTCGTACGTCTTTATACCACCAGCCAGGTCTGTGCTCCGTTGGGCATGACGTTTGAAAAGCGCGAAAGCCTTTGCAGAGAAAAAGGCGCCGCTTCCTCCGCCGTTTAAGATGTTCACCGAGGCGTCGGCAACTGACTTGAGCTGCGGAGTATCTAAGTGCACAGCATTGAGCGCGAATTGATGCAACATCCTAGCTTTTTCCATGCCGTCAGGCGCATCCAGCGCGGCGCTCAACAAAGAGGCATTATACTCACGCCCAATAAATTTCATTACGGCATAAATATCGTTCACATGATCAGCAAGATACTTCTTTGACCAGGTCGCCGGGTTGCCTTTGCCGTCCGAAGCCTCGTACTCAAAGAAACCATTTTCGTCATCGAGACGACGTTTAACATGAGCGCTTTCGATGAACGTCTTGGTCAAGCTGACGGCATGGAGAGCTCCTTCTACTTTTGCAAAATACAAAGATTTGTTATCGAATAGTTCGGAAAACCTTCTTGATAACAAGCGATACTTCGCCAGGTCATGCGACCCATCATAAAGATCTCCGATCGCCGAATACGTCGCTATTAATTCAACTGTCTCGGCCGCTAGCTTGTGGATGCCAGGACCGTTTTCGTTCTTCCGCAATCGCGGAGCGAGACCCCCAGCAGAACCACTTACAGCAAAATCGATGATATCGCCGGCATCGGCACTCAGCGACTTCGTCTTCCGGCGATCAATCTCCAGCCCCTTGAACTCGGCCGGCTTTCCGGCCAACCGAACCGACCGGCGTGGTTCAAGCTGGCTTTGCTCCAGGCCGTCGCTGGAGCGCTTCCTCTTACCCAAGCGAAAAACCGATTTTTCCAAATGAACGCCTCGTTGAAATCCGGCTGACGTTTCATCCTGACATAGAGTGCGATCGCGATCGTCACTTAGTTGGCTACGTTTGAAGGCAACCGCCAACGTTGTTGCGTTCCTGCGCTGCGGCCATAACCATCGATACAAGCGAAAACTCACCACGGAGGGCCTTACGCGTCAATATTCTGAGATATCCCCCGGCCGAATTGATCTGGCCTGCTCGTTCGAGGATGCATGCGATTGCCGTCGCCGCGCCCTCCGGCCCCATTACCTCGCAAGCTTCCCGATAGGCAGAGGGACTGACGCCAAGCATCGATCGGACCACGACGGCTGCCGCCATCAGCTCGCGCCAATCGGAAACCTGGCCCCGTGGGCCGTACGAGACGATTTCCGGGCAGCATCGCGTCACCATGCCAAGCGGTAGAACTTTCGGCTCGTTTGCCGACGTCGGTTTTTCTGCAACCGGTATGTCGCGCGCGGCCGGACCGGCATCCCTGGTCGCTGGCTTTCCTTCCAAAGCCGGTTCAAAATCAAAAATAGATTCGGGTTTTTGATTCTGTATGTGGCCGCGGACTTCGTTGGCATTGGCACCTGTTTTTTCTGCTTTCCAGTGATTCTCCAGCCGCTTAAGTATGGCTTGCTTCATACGTGTGAGTGCCTGCTCCGCCTCCGTCAAAACTTTGGCACATTTGGCGCGTGTCGCTGCTGCGATCAGCGCTCGGAACTCTGCCTCAATGTCAGCGCAGTTGATGCCGGCAACTTCTTCCGACACCGCCGAGATCAGCTTACGGACATCGCGCCGCAAGAGCGTTATGCGTTCGCGCTGGATACGCATCTGCCGGCGTTGCGCGACAACGGCTTGTGCCAGAAGGGCAAACTCCGTGCTCCGGGCAAGGAGTGGCGCCAGGCTGAAGCCATAGGCCGCCTCCAGCTGCCCATCATCGCCCTTGCGGACGTAGCGCTTGCCATTCGGACTGTCGCGACGATGGATGATCCCGACCTTGACAAGGAGGTTGATATTTTCGCGCAACGTCGTCTCCGCGATACCGTTCGCACGCGATGAAAGCTGTGCGTTGGACGGAAAGACGATCAGGTTTTCATCCGCGGAGAGCTCGATCGTCGGATGAAAAGACAAAAGCGCCCTGAGAACAGCGATCGCGCGGTCACGCAACCCGAGTTCTGCGCGCACGTCGCAGATATCGCGCAGCACCATCCACTTGTCGACTGGTTGGCGCAAACGTGCACTTCCAACCTCGATCTGGCCTTTCACCTGCGCGAGCGTCACCGCCCCCCGACCAAAAGGCGTGGTTACATTTTCCGCTTCTATCATTCTTCACCTTTCAAAAAAGGCAAAAGAAACCGTTCACCCGGAGGCGTTCATCGCTTGATTGTATGTGGCGGAAGTGCTATCTACATTTCCTGCGAGAGAATGAGATAAGGCTTCCATCGGTAAACGCTTGGGGGCCTTTTTCCTTTTGCGAATTGACATCACATTAGCATCGACCAGTTCTGATCGTTGCCGTATTGGGGGCAAGCCCGCGGTTAAAGAAAATCTGGTGGGCTCGACAATAGCGGCCCATCGCGTTGCGGACCCATTGTCCGCGGATCACAGATACGCTTTTCGTAATGCTGTCCCCATTTTTGTAGCGCGCGCAGGATGGGCTCCAGCGTCTGGCCAGAGGGCGAAATCGAATACTCGACACGCGCCGGCACTTGCGCATACAACTTGCGCACCACCAAGCCGTCACGCTCCAGATCACGCAACTGGTTGGTCAACGTCCTTTGTGTAACTGCCGGTAAACGACGCCGCAACTCGCTGAATCTGGCGGTTCCGTCCAGGAGATGGAAAAGGATGATGCCTTTCCACTTCCCCGCAAGCAATCCAAGTGCCAATTCGATGGGCGCAGAAGCTTCTTTCCCGGCATGGCAATGTGGTTCTTCCAACATCTTGGTACCCTTCTTATACTATGCAGCGTTTACAATTCCAGACATCTTTCAGTAGTGCCGTCAGATTCTCAAGTGGGCACACTGTAATGCTTCCGCAGAACGGCCTACACCTGTAACAGTCCTGACCCATGGCACTCACCGCTCGCACCTCAACCGTCCCTGAGCCAATTCACCCTGAGGGCAGACAGATAACAATTAGTTCCCACCATCATTTCATGCTTTGTCGAGAAGTGCCTATCCCAATATCCCAAGAGGACCTTTGAAACGGCGATGTTCAAAATCAATTATGGCGCGAGCACTACGTTGCCGGTGGCTTTTCCAACGCAGGTCAAGATGTAGCCGTCATCTACGTCGCTCTTAGAAAGTACTGTCTGGTTGTCCATCTGTACCGCGCCGGAGATCTTTCGCATTTTACACGCGCCGCATACGCCGGCACGGCAGGAATGGGTCAGGTTGACGCCTGCGACATCCGCAGCCTCAAGGATCGTTTGTCCCGGCGCGATGCTAAACTTTCCTGAAGCGCCCTCGATGGAGATTTCGCCCGTTGACGATGTCGTCGGCGCAACCAGCGTGCGAGGAGTGGCACGGGGTATTGCCAATGGCTGGGAACTCGGGGGCGCTTTCGTTGTGAACGCCGCATTGAGGCCAGCGTTTGATCTGGGTGGCAACTGCGCGGAGTTTGCCGCCTGTCGTGCCAGATCCCCGGGACCGGTCTCGGTGGATTTGCCCACAGAGCCAGCTTTCGCCGCTGACGGCGCTACCGGGGAAGCAGTTGGCGAGGGCTTGCGTGCAGCGGGCACGTGTGGAGCGACCGGCACTACACCAAAGCTCTCGTCGTGATATTTCTCAGGAGGCAATCCCAGCTCGACCAATAGGGACTTCGCAACAGCCATATAGCCGGGCGGCCCGCAGACGAACGTTTCCCGCTCCTTGAAGTCGGGTACACAGGTCTTTACGAGCGTCTCGTCTAGCTTGCCGACCAGGCCGTGCCACGGCCGCGACGGCGATGCCGCCGCTGGTACTACCACCAATTTCAATTTCTCAGACAGGCGGGTACTGATATGCAGAAGCTCTTGAGAAAAAATGATGTCGTCGGGCGTTCGCACATTGTTGATAAAAACAATATCGGCGTCAGATGCCGTGTCTACCAGCCAGCGCAGCATGGACATGTTTGGAGTAATCCCACTACCTGCTGAAATGAAAAGTAGCTTCCGCGAGGGGTAATCGAAGCAGGTAAACTTGCCCGACGGGCCGCTGATTGCACACTCAAATCCCTCCACCATGTTGTTGAACAGCCAATTTGACATCCAGCCCATCGGAACTTTCTTGACGGTGATCGAAAGCGTATAGGGTCGTGAAGGCGATGAGGAGATCGTGTAGCTCCGCCGCAGAATTCCGTTCGGCAAGGAGATCTCGATGCTGATGAACTGCCCCGGCTTGTAATGAAACAACGATGGAGGATCGGAAACGAAGCTGTATGTTTTGGTATCAGCCGTTTCCCAGGTGACGGAAACACAACGGACGTTTATCTTCCCCCCCGTCCAAACGGATGTCTGTCCCGGAGACAAGGCCAATGCCGGCCATCTGCTCGCTGACAGCGAAGGAGACGCGACCGAAGGCGGAGGTGTGATTGGAGCTCCAGGGCGCTGGTCAAGCATTTGGAGGGGCGCTGGCCGATAAGCCTTGCCGAGGATCAATTTTAGGTCCCTGCGAGCTTGCTCTCGAAATTTTTGCTCACCCTGGGCGACTTTGAAGCCGAATGCGCTGTTTTCGAGCCGCTCCATAAACTTGCCGAGCGCTAAGCGAAGATTGCCACCACGTTCCACGCCCAAGACCGTCTCTGCACGATCGATGGCTTCACTAAGGGTGCCACCATCGACTTTAAACACCTCATCTTCATAGTCTCCCCAAAATGAAGAGTACTTGTCCAAGAGTTCTATGAGAGCGTTTCGAAGATCCTCATTTTGAATCCAGCTTGTATCTCGAATTAAAACTTGAAATTTTCGCACCTCGAGCGCGGTTATGTTCTTTTCCACGTCCGAAACATAAACAAACATGGAGAAAACGATCTTTGCAACCTCATAATTTATATTCGATGCCTCAATTTTCCCCACTGCATTCATTAATTCGTCCTCTTTAATAATATAAGTTTATTGACGCTATTTGGAAAGACACTTTTAGAAATACAATGCAGCTTGCACAGTTAATCCTGCGCTTGCCTACTCATTCGGGCCAGTATGCTGGCCTTGTTCAAGCCTTGCCTCGACGACGCTGCGATGACCTCCGGGGTCGGTGGTACCTGGAGAACTATCGCGAAGTCGCTCGTCACTTCTGGAACAATCGGCGAGCCCGGATAAGTAAGTTCCGCTTCCACGAAGTCTCCAGCGCCCAGTGCGACTTCGGGAACGAAATCCATGCGCCTTGGATCAAAAAACCTGATCTCCCCGCGTTGTATCAAGAAATGGCAGTAAATACCGCTTTTGGCCTCTACTTTGCTGCTCTTGACGTAACGCACGGCGTGAGATTGCATAGCGATGTCGGCAAGATCCGCGAGCGGCAATTTTGCGAGATATCCATTGCGTGTCAGCATCGCAAGGCGCATAACCGGATGAACGACGAGCGAATTGCCCATATCGGAATTGTCTTCACATTCAATCTCGATGTGAGGAGCATCGTTAGTTACGCCACCAAATGTCACGATGCTCTTCGATTTCAAAACAACGGACTCTTCGACAAGCTGCTTGCCGTTTGCATAGATCTTTCCCTCATCGAGGCGGACCAAACGAACCTCGCCATGCCGCAACGTGATTGCGGCATGATAAGCCCAAATGTCCGGATGACTTATCGAAATATCGTTGTCGAGCGACCGGCCAATCGTTACGTGACTTTTCGTTGACGTGAAGAGTTGGTTACTTTGCCCCCCGACCCTAATCGTTGCGCGTAGTGACGCATTCTCGGCGCTTACATCCGATACGCTAGCCACTCCAGCCATGTATTCGAAGGCGGCGACGAGCAGCGGATGCTCGCGGTTGGGTAGGCCGCCGACAATTTCTTCGGCTGTGTCCCGCGCTACTTTTTGATCGATGTAGCCGAACACCATGAGGCCTACCGCCTTGATAACCGGATCTTTGAACTCGAGCATGTGCCGGAGGTTAGTTGCCGTATCGAGGCTTAGCAAAACGGTCTTTCGGTGCGTCCAACGTTGCCCCGCGGATTGCGAATAACCTGCCGCCTCGGCGTCCGCGTCACCGTTAAGGATTGCGAAGATTTTGGGGTCGAGCGCCTCTCGCCAGCTGATATCCGGGTTTCGGGGAACACTTTGCCTCAGAACATGGGTGAGCTCTTGACCCAATAGCGAGGCTAGACCTTTAGCGAATTTGAGATGGTCCGGCTCCGCGCTCCCATTATGAAGGATCGATAGTGCCTCGACTCTTATTTCCTGCTCCCGCGCCTTCATTGCACCATGCAGCAGATCGACCAGCGCCGTTCCAAGAGGATCGGAGACAACAACTGACTCAATGCACAACCGCAAGGATTTCTGCCGAAACAGGCATTCGAGCATCTGGTCGAAGCCTTCAGAAACAACCGGGACATGCGACGATAGGTCCTGAGCCACACGCTCGTGGTCTTCATCGTTAATCTGCAAGCTCTGACGCAACACTTGAATCGTTGCCTGAAAGCTAGCGTCAGCGAAGACTTCTTGAAGGGAAGATCCCTTTTCAAGCCGAGTCATCAATGCATTGCTGAGAATAGTACGATAGTGGCCCAAGGACTCCTGCCGTTCCTCGTCGGTTATGAAAGGCATGCCGGCCCCGGGCATATTCGTGAATCCGAGCTGTTCCAATAACGTTTCGTGCTCTTCCTCAGAAATATTCATTTGAGCTCGAAAATCTTTCAAAAGCTTGAGCGATCCAGCACTAGCGGTCCGGCCATTGGCAACCGCTTCTTCAAGGATATTGCGGTATGCGTCGAGCCTCTGCTGCTGGGAAAATCCGGGAAGAACTTTCGTCAGGAGGTATACTTCCTCAGCCTTGAGGCTTTCAAGCTTGCGGCCGTCGAGAAACTTGCTGACATTCACCTTCATCTTCTTCAGCTCGCCCAGAAGATTGGAGGCAATGCTCTCCTGCTGGTAGCGGATTGGACTCTGCTGCAGCGCCAGACGCAACCAGATCGTCGTGAGTGCAACAATCCCTATATCGATGACGCGCCCTACAAGTTCGGGAAACAAAAGGATATTCGGGCGCCCACCGAATAGATAGAAGGCGTTGATCGAAGCCCAAGCTGCAACGCAAAGGCAATGGTGTACGATCAATTTTTCGGAAAAGTTTTCCTTCCTGCTGCAATAGCGACGGTACAGGTTTTCCAGGCCCCATCCAAGCAGAAGCGCCGTCACGCAAAAGAAGGCCAGAATAAGGGGGGCAGATAAGAGCTTAGGGATGGGAAGTGCCTGCCCGTTCAAGAAAATGCCTGCTCCCAAAATTCTGGTCGCAGCGCCCTCTTCGTGGGTCCAGATACCGGAGAAGTAGTAGTCCCAGTTTCCGGCATAAAGATAATAGAATCCGTAAAAACCCAATATCAACCCGAGAAACATGTAGTATACGTTTCGGCGCTGGGGATCGAGAATTCCGTTCCAGTAAGATCTCTGGAGGTCGATGTCCCCGCAATTGGCGGTACATGCGACGCAGGCGCTGACATCGCCGTTGGGCGTGGGCTTACGACACATGGACTGCGGAACCGCGGGGCGCGAGAAATGTGGCGCGCTTTCCATGATACCGCCCGGCTCCGTGTATATCTTCTGGACGATGTTTGCCGGGCAGAAATAGTTGCACCACGTTTTCCCGCCCCAAAGTACGCCCGTCAGCATCGCTAGGCAGATGACCGTCAAAAGAGCTATGGCGAGCGCGGTTCGGTCCGTGTTAATGATAAGGAGACGCGCTGTGATGCCGGTAAACAGCATCCCGAACTGGATGTACCAGCTATTTCTAGCGATCCATCCGTTGGGGGAAATCAAAGGTATCTTGCGCTTGATGAGTCCGGTACGACGCTCTAGCTTGCTGCTGAATCGCCGGATCCCGAGGTAGCCGGGGATCTGAGATGCCAGCGAAAGCGGGCACACCCTGCGCCATGCCTCGTGACCGAAAACCATTAAAAATAAAGGAACGATCGGGACGAGCATCGTCCAAAAAATGCGCGTTCCCATGGCGTACGGGGTTGCGACTAGTTTCTCGCCCTGGATGTTGACAATATGGTCGTCAACGCGAAACGGACTATCGAGTTTGTCGGGTTCCGTCAGAGTAATCGAGAAAGGATCCCAGAAGAGTGAGGCAATCAATACTAGCCAGCCGACAAGAAGCAGGCTGCGTACGCTGAGCATTCGCCGTTCAGAAACGCGTGAAAACATCCCGCTCCTCTTAATGCATCTAAGTCGCAGCTTGGCACCAGAAACCCATGTCGGCGAATTCCAGCAACCAAGTCGTTCTCGGTTGAAGCCAGGTCGATTTTCTGGGCGCAACTTGTTGTCCAAGCTTCAGATTAATAGTGATTCCATGGCGGCAAACCGTCGTTTTAGCTATGGTGGAATAACAGCCGCGCATGATTGTTTCCGAAGCATTTCCGGCTAACAATGCGGCGGCTATTACTTCCGGTTGCAAAAGATGATGAGGCGCGGCTCGTGAGAAAAAAATGCGAAGCAGAGTGCCTCGAAATCCGATTTCGTTTTGCTTTCCGCTCGGCATGTAATTTTTCTAGGCAGGGCATGCTGCGTTTGGTTCCCTCGCCGGGCAAGGCCGTTTTGTGCACAGCAACAAGCATCGGGTTTACGGCCTTCGTCGCCATAGCGAATGATCTATCGCCGAACGAGCCAATCACGCCAGTACCGATCGAGACAAAGCTCGATCAACGCAAGGTCACGCTAGGCGGAAAACTTTTTAATGACAGCAGGCTTTCAGCAGGAAACGGGCTCGCCTGTTCAAGTTGCCACTTAACGCATCTTGGTATGAGTGACGGCTTGGCGGTGTCACGCGGCGCGTCGGGGAGTCCAGGCGTACTGAACACGCCCACACTTTTCAATGTGGACTTGAACTCTAAATATACATGGAGCGGCGGAATGACCTCGCTCGAACAGCAGGCCCATAGTGTTGTGGAAAGTAAGACCGCTATGGCCACCCGATGGGAAAAGGTCGTCAAAGGCCTAAATAATGACTCTGCCCTTGTTGCAGAATTCACTACGATATACCCTGGCGGTATAGAGCAGGATAGCATTGTCGATGCTCTTGCGAACTTTCAGCGCTCGCTCAATACACCAAATGCTCCGTTCGACCGCTATCTACGAGGCGAAGCAGCTGCGATCAGCCCGGGGGCGAAAGCCGGCTATAAGTTGTTTAAGGATTTCGGTTGCATATCATGCCACCAGGGCGTGAACATTGGCGGCAACATGCTGCAAGTTTTCGGAATTTTCGGCAATCCGTATTCTACTACGAGGGGAAGTATAACTCCTGGTGCTGCCCTGGAATCCGGTATTTCTGAGGACCGCCCCGTTTTCCGTGTTCCGACGCTGAGAAACATCGCACATACCGCTCCTTACTTCCACGATGGTTCCGCTCAGACTTTGGAAGAGGCGATCGGTGTGATGGCCTCGCATCAGCTTGGCCGGACGTTGACAGCCGATGATACAGCCAAACTTGCAGAATTCTTGAGGACATTGACTGGAGAATATCAGGGTACATCTCTTGACGATCGATGAAGCCGAAAATGTCCAAAGCAGCCAGCCAACAGGAAAGAAACGGATCTTGAAGAACTCCTCGATCAGAGATTTTGCCTCCTTGAAAGCTGCATGGATCGCATGTCTCATCCTCATACTTGTTTTCTCGGCAAGCCTTGGCGGCTTAATCTGGCTGTTGCGGACCCCAGACAACACCGTTCCCGCCTTCCGCGACGATTTCGAAGCCATGCGTGGCCTTGACGCGCAATGGGATACCGAAATTCTCTCGCTACAGCTTGGGGTAAGCCCAAACTACGACGCCGTTACCGATGCCGCAAACAACCTTAAACTCGGCCTTCAGGGCCTGCAGAGCACAATAGCGCGGCAACAAAGCCTTTCTCCTTTGGCCGCGGACTTCAAATCCTATGTAAATACGGTCAATGAGAAGAGCAGGCTGGCCGAGCAAATGAAGGCCAGCTACGCCATGCTTCGCAATTCCATGAGCGTTCTTCCGGATGCCATTGCAGACTCCTTTGCTGACCCTGACTCATTGAAGATGGATGAGCCAGCCAAAAAACGAATTGCGGACCTTGTGACTGAAGTCATCACTGGCTTAGTGAGCTTCTCGACATCGCCGTCGCCTCTGCTGCGCGAAACTGTGATGGCTCGTATTGAGACTGCACGTAGAGCCAGTCGCCGCGTATCGCCAAACCTTCAGCGCTCCCTAGAACGGTTTTTGCTACAGGTCGAAGTTGCGGCAAAAGAGAGGCAGAGAGGCAACGACTTGATCCTTTCTATGAGCTCAATTCCAACAGATTCGGCTGCCGATCGAGTGCAAAATAAGATACAATTGCTCGAAGCGGAGCAAGCCGACCGTTATAAATTACTATGGTATGCAACTGCATTATTATGCTTACCCCTAAGCCTTTCAATAATCTCACTTCTATTCGTCTTGAGACAAAATTACATTAAGGTCGGCGAGGACAATAAAGTGCTTCAACAGGCAAATCATGATGTGGAGGAAAGACTTTTACAGTCTGCAAAGCTGACGGCTCTAGGCCAGATGGTCGCCGGAATAACCCATGAAATAAATACGCCGCTTGCATACGTAAAGGCCGTATTTGAGGTGATTAAGGAACGACTGACGTCGGATCCTGAGATTGCCGTCGGCGCCCAAGTGGGTGAAAAAGATGAAGCCTTGCGTGAAAAGCGTGAGGAAATGCAGCTTCTCCTAGAAGACGGCTTGCATGGGATCGAGGAAATAACGACGCTCGTCAAAACGATGAAGAATTTTAGCAGGCTAGACAAGGGGCATATTGAGAGCTTCTCGGTTGAGGAAGGGATAGAAAGCGCTCTATTGATTGCAAAGCCCCAGTTGAAATATGTCGCTGACATCCGAAGAGAGTTTGATTTCGTCCCTCCTATTATGGGATCGCCTTCACAACTCAGGCAGGTATTATTGAATCTGATTGTGAACGCTGCCGATGCAATGGCCGAAAGCGGTAGAAGAGGCACATTGACACTACGGACGCGCATTACGTCATCCGACACCGTCGAAATCGATGTCTGCGACGACGGCCCGGGAATGACGGAGGAACAAATCACTAAAATATTTGATCCGTTCTATACCACTAAGGCCGTTGGTAAGGGAACGGGTATGGGACTATCCATATGCTACCGGATCATCGAAAATCATGGCGGAACAATCACAGTAAATTCAAAACTAGGTAAGGGCGCTGTGTTTACAATAACGCTACCCCGACAGGATGACAAATATTCTGATTTCATACCGCAAATGGAGGCAAGTAGCTCAAATGCGAACATTTGAAGCCGCGTGGAGGAAGTCTTTCTTGTGTGTATTAATTGGTGCCACGATCAGCCTGAGGTTCGATAAATGAGTGACAAACCCGTTTTGCTTTTCGTCGACGATGAAGAACGCATTGTGCGTCTCCTTAAGATGATCTTTCGCAGCGAATACGAGGTCTACACGGCACTAAGCGCCCGCGAAGCCCTCGCCATTCTAGAAACCATTCCGGTCGATGTGGTCGCCAGCGACCAGCGCATGCCGGAATGTACAGGTATTCAGCTGCTGTCGCAGATACGCGAGCGCTGGCCCGACACTATACGTATCCTTCTGACAGGATATAGCGATCTTGTTGCGATCATCGGAGCTGTCAACGAGGGTGAAGTGTATCGCTTCATTAACAAACCTTGGGACCAGACAGAGCTTCGCACAGTCATAGCCGATGCTGTCGAAACGGCGCGCAGTTCGAGGATGACGCGAAAGAACATTACACCGATCTGGCAGGACGACAACGCAGAGCCGCAGTTCAGCATTGCGTCCCAGTTGCTTGCGATCGATGGCTGCGACAGCGATCGTCAGGAAGTGGTCGAAATGTTCACCTACGATTATCGGGTGCATGCCGCCTCTAGTATCAAGGAAGCAATCAAATTCATCATTCAAGAGCAGATCGGAGTTATTGTTACCACTACGGAGGTAGATGGGGTGGATATGACAGAAATGCTGTCGGAGGTGGCACGTATCGATCCGGCAATCACAGTCGTTGTCATGACGTCTAAGCCGCAAAGCGACACCATCATCAAGCTTATTAACAGCGGCCGAATCTATCGCTTCGCGATCCAGCCGCTCAGCCCCAACCTCTTTCGATTGGCAGTCAACGCCGCGATGCGCGAACACCACCGCCGTCTTGCCGATCCCCGTGTTGTACGCCTCCGCATGCAGCGCGAACTCAACGGCGATGCCAACAATAACGTGGTGTATGAGAGCTTCGTGAAAAGCCTTCGCCGCTTTACCGAGGTCAGTTGACACAGAGGCACCGCTCTTGGGGTCGTACGAGCGCCAAAGACCGGCTCGGGGACAGAGGTGGTTCGGTTTGTCTGAATAGTTTCGGGCGTCTTGCTAAGTGGATTTCTGCCTCGATTATGCCGCCACCATGATTGGTGCCAGCGCGTTGAAGTCGGCCCGATCCGGCGTCTGCCGCTCAAGGGATGAATGTGGGCGTCGGCTATTGTAAGAGGTCAGATATCGGCCAATGCCGACGCGGGCCTCGGACACGGTCTTGTAGGCGTGGAGGTAGATTCCCTCGTGTTTGATCGAACGCCAGAGCCGTTCGACGAACACGTTGTCCCGCCACGCACCCTTGCCATCCATCGAGATGGCGATTTCCGCTTTCTTCAGCACCGCCGTGAAGTCCATCGAGGTGAACTGCGATCCCTGGTCGGTATTGAATATGTCGGGTTTGCCATAGCGAGCCAGTGCCTCCTCGACCGCTTCGATGCAGAAGGATGAGGGCGACCGGTTGGATTAGCGTCGTAACGTAAATGACCGGTGATACGATGCCAATGCTTCCGTCATTTGACGTTTCTCAAGCGTCGACTGGCCTTCGGCTTCATCCGCCGGTGATCTGGTGGCGCGGTGTTTTTTCAACCAGTTCCAGCTCCATTGTGAGCTGGCCGACCTTGCGTTCGAGTGCCGCAATGTGTACTTCGTACTCGGCAATAACACTAGCCTCCGCTTCCTCTTTGTTCCGTGCACCCCGATCGAACTGCGTGAGCCACAACTGGATGAAGTTGGCCGAAACGTAGGTGCGCTGCGCATCGCGCCGTTCAATAACGCCGTTTCGGATATCATGGCAAAGCCGCAATTTGGATGGCGTCGATATGGACCTCGGGGACTTCATAAGCCTTCTCCGATTGAGGCCCGCGGAGTGTATCAGTTTTTCCGTCTCCCATGGTCCAGCTTGAGGGGTTCATTGCAACGCCGCGTCAGTTCTCAGTGGCAATCAACACTCAGTGCAAATCGACAATACAGACGCCTAAACATAGGCATAAACACACGCACACCCGTACAGATATACGAATGTTACGTTCTCCTATTTCCTGTATGCGTATAATTTCTATGGCCAGCAAAATTCCATGGTTTGAAGTCACGTGATCTGCCCTAAACAGATAGTTCTCATTGTCACGTGTAATGGCGTGATACCGGGATGGCAGTCGGTATCGGTAACTCTCTTCTGGCGATGGGGAAAATGCCACGTCACCGCAACTTCCATTTACAGGGTTGCCCTTCCGCCGACTGCCCTCGGCGTCTCACATAAAGCGGGAAAGATATGCAGTTAACCAATCATGGAACGCCACGTTTCCTCGCAACGGCGATCCAATTCATAACCGCCCGAAATACAGTCAGCTCATATCACGTCAGCTGACAATTACCTCAAGATTACAGCGCACTGCTGATCTGCCGCTAGGTCGCCGACCAGTTCTAGCCCCTGAAAAACCTGCTCAACTAAGATGCCACCCTCCTGACTTATCCCCAGCAACCGCAGGCTCCAACCATAAATATCTAGCCATCCGTCCTCCTTTGGCTTCCATTCCTCACCACATTTCCCTTTCGCAACTGCACTTGGTAACTGCAAACTCACCCCAATTTCTTACATACTTTGCACTTATAAACTTTCAAAGTTTCATACTCGTTCCATATTTCCATTATCAACAACAATGGCTTCCACTGCCGCCCCCAAGAAACTCGCCATCGCCGGTGCCGGCCCTGGTGGTGCTGAACTTTTCAAGCGGCTCATTGCCGAGAAGTTTCTTCGCGAACAGTACAAAGACGTGCCTATCGATGTTTACCTCATCGATCGATGTGGTCTTGAGTTCTTCGCTCGTGGCAGCACTTGGAAAGGGGACGGTGCAATCAACACCAGCATTCCCGGCATGCCCGAAGGGCTCGATGGTCTTCCCGCCGCCGTTGCACCTTTCTACGATCTTGCTGCTCGATGCTCTGACTACTTCGTCGCCAACCGCACAAGCCTCACCGAGCGTTACAAGAAGCGCAATCCTGCTCTCGCGACCCTCTTCCACAAGTCGTTCGGGACTGACGGCAAGCCTGACACTTCCAAGGCCTGTGCTGGTCGAAATGAAGTCGGCATTGTCAACAACTCCAATCTCATGAGTGTGGTTCAATGGGTCCAAGCTGGCAACGTTCCCGGTCTTACGGTCACTCTTCTCCCCAACACCGAAATCGTAACGCCCGACTATTCCGACGGCCAGCACCCCAAGCTCACGATGAAGAACCTCAAGACGGACCAGGTCACTACCATGACTTTTGATTGGATCGCCCAATACAGTGGCACACCTATCACTGCAAACATTCCCGGCAAGAACCTTGGCAACATCTTCTCCGGTGAGGCTGATTATGATGAGATGCGCGCCTTCCTCCGCAGGCTGAACGCGCTCGACAAGAATGACAAACTGCTTCCCAACAAGCGCTGTGCCATTGGTGGTGAGGGGCTCTATTCCTACGACCTCTATGGCGTCCTAAAGGCGTTCGATCCAACCTTCGTACTGGCGCTCGAAAGCCCTGAGGGGTATTTTATTGAGAAGGCGCTCGCCCCCAAGTTCAAGCACAGCGCAACCTTCGTCAGCTCCGGCGCGGGACGCCCTGCTCCGCCCCGCCTTTCTCAAGCCGAGGATTGGCAGGGTTTGGACGATCCTGCCCCTCTCCTCAGCACCAAGGAGATGCACGCCCTCAGCTTGGTCCCTGGTTTTGACCGCACCTCCGTCGCCCTTCTCTGCCTCAACCACAACATCGCGCATACTTATGGAAGGGTTCCGCTTGAGAATGCCATCCCCCCTCCCAACTCCGCCGCCTATCATGAAAAGTACCTCAAAGAAATCAGGGATTATCTCCACAACAATGTGCAGATCACGGAAACAGCCCTTATGCGGCAGGGTCTCCAGTCTGGCTTCTATGGGCGGGGCTTTGAGCCGAATGCCAAGAATGCGCAGAAGGCGCTTGAAGAGAGTTCTCCGCTCACTGCGCGCGGTCGTGGTTCGTGGCACCAGGTCGCTGCAATGGGCTACGAGATGAGCCACATGAAGGCAGGCACCGCCGAAAATCGCGATTACTTCGCTAACCGAGACTACACTCGTTTTGAGGCCGCTGCATCGCCCGCCCACATAGCCCTGGCAGTTTCCATGGGCTACGAAGCGGAAACCGCCACTCACTTGTACGCTGATTTCAGCAGGATCGTGGACAATGGTGACGTCGTTGAGATTAATGGTCAGACCTTCGACTTCGCATTTCTACCTCCTCGCATCGATCGCTCTGCCGACAACCTTCTCGCCGCTCTTAAGGGGCAGGTTCTCATGGAGCAAAACGGAGCCCCTGTCTATGAGAAGGGACGCCGCTACTGCAACACTCAAGGACCGATTAATGTCTCCGAGGGGGGGGCTGGCGGATGGGGTATCTCGGCTCGAGGTGGCGGCATGGCTAATGAGCGCTGGGCTGGAGACACTGTCGATCTCGGCAACACCCCTCTGCGTGCCGAACTTGCCGCGAAGCAGCTACTTTTGGAGTTCTACATCCAACACCACGGCCTTCAGCAGGATATCGACAAGCTGTACCAACTGGGATTGCCCTCGCACAGGGAGTTTGCCGCAGACTGGAACCAGTTCAAGCCTATCTACGACAACTTCGCTGAAAAGTACGCGTGTGCTGTTGTCGCCAAGGCTTTGCCCGATTTGAACGCGCAGAACTTCCGCATCTGGGCCGATCAAATCGGGAACGACGCTACCCGTAATGTGTTCCTCTCGTCGCACTTTGACCGTGTCGCTCAGGTTAAGGCCGATCTCCTCCCTCCCTTCCCCGAGGCCAACCGCGATAAATACTATAGGAAGTTCCCCGACTTCACTCTCATGGAGTTGGACGCCATGGCCGCCCGCGCTGAGCAAGAAAAGGAGCATGGTACGATCGAAGACCAGCTTGCTGAGGCCATGGAGGAGTAACCGGTGGACCGGGGATGGAAACGTTGAAAGTTAGTGGTCGAATTGCTCGGAGGAATGGCCCCCAGTGGTATGATGGGCCACATCAATTATGTTCTACTGCGCTGGCGCACATCTTTTACCTAGAAAACAGCAGTTCGTAGCTTGATGCAATGAATGCCCTTTGATCAAACTTCTGTCTTGTCTGCGCCATGAATTCCTAGCTTCCTTGTTCGTGGCCGCGCTGATCCGAACCCTTCAAATTGCACCAGTTCTGGATAAAGCTCCCAAGGGGTCCACCTGAAAAGGAACGGAAGACGATGAAGGCATCTCACTTATTGGATTGTAAGAAGACGTTGATCTAAAAGTGCGGAGAATAAATATTGGTATATTTCAACAACTTTTATAATAGAAAAAATCAATTTATATAACCCAGAAATCAGCTAGATAGCTCCGCGTCCAACAAAGAATTATCTTGCAATATTCTACGAACACACTCGCGATACCAATTATTCTTTAATCCGCTCGCGTAATTAAGGACCGCCATGTGCATCGAGCTATCACATTCCCCGTTATCAAGCTGATCGAGGAGCTCCTCCTGTTGATGTTCCAAATTAGACCATTTCTCAGGAAATAAGCGTGGCATAAGTCGCTGAATGGCCAGATTTTCTGCAAGAAACTCGACGTAATCGTCACTGGGAGTTGAAAAGTGGTTTTCGAGCCCGCCGATACACCTATTCAGTTGATCGGGAGAGACGCGAAACATTTCCCCGTAAAAATTACTGCGGGCGGTGTCCTCCATAGCAAACCCACGCTTAGTGACCTCGAGCGAAAGGCTGGCGTAGAATTCGACAGTTTCCTTTGAATTTGGGTACTCCCCAGCGGCAAATGTTTCAACCCAGCGCTGGGTGAAAAGCCGCTTTACTCCATCTAGGGCTTCGCGCGCGTTGCAAAGCCCGGTTCCGAGCTTGTGGTCAAGTATTTCGCACTCCACCTGAGATGCGGCCAAATTAACCGCATCACCACATTGTCCGACGCCCTCCTCTGCCCGCAAATTGCAAAGGCGAAGGAGTTCGTCGTTATCCGCGGTATGAAGGTAGAACGTCATTTTCTTGACCCGTTCTCTGTGATGAGAACGCAACAGCGCATGGCTGTAATCCGCAACGTAGGCGAGACCAACCAACAACAACCTCAAGCTTCGGTGGTTTTCAAGTCTTGGTTTTAATTCTTCCGGCGTGACTTCGTTATAGAAGGAGCGACCTTCTTCAAGCGAAAGTCCGGCGGCGGGTCCCCAGCGCGTTGCGGCTTGCACAAAGACATCATCCTGGTCCTCTATCGCCAATCGACCTCTGTCCGACTGACGTGTAGCTTGGGTAGCCTGATGTGCTCGGTCAAGGATCTCGTTTGGGCTCAGCCCTTCGTCGCGATATACATCCGCGTGTTCGATTAAGTGACGGCGAACGTTCCGATGCTGTCGCGCGGCGCCAAGGATATCCTGAGGACTGAACCCGGTCCTAGATAAATGACGAGCATGATCGATCGCAAACGTCCTCTCCGCGCTCCGTAGCAACGCAAGGCCGTTCAAGTCGCTGTCTTGAAAATTGGCCCGCCTCAGAAGGTCTACCTCAGATGCCGAGAAAATTGAGTACTGCGGAAGCTCATAAAATGCCTCGGCTGCTGAGGAAACATGGTGCCATCCTGGACGATAGGCCGGTTCTTGAGAGTGTTGGAAGCCATGATCATAAGCCGGCTGGGTGTAGCCGCGGCGCATGCGGCGCTGATCAAACCTTCCTGGGAAGTTATGTGGTGGTTGACGGTCCATGTCTGCGGAGGGTTGAAATCAAGAGGAACTCTTTGTGCTTGGTACCTGCCTTGAAAAAGGCGTGACGATGATGGTCTCGGACACACTGAGGCAAACTTTTGAGGGCTCTATATGCAGCCTGAGCATGGCTACTGCCTGAAACCATTTCTCCGGCCGCCACGTCACAGCCCTCTTGGCATCAGGTCATGCGCTGCTTTTGTCGTGGTAAGACGTAATTTCAATGGATGATAGCGCCCACCCTTGCAAAGCTTGTGCATATACGAGCTGACATGGTTGCAGGCCCAGTTTTAAGACAGCGAAATCTCACGTCAGCGCATGTAAAGGGGAATGTTATTGTAGATCTTAATTTCTTTTGAGATCAGCTTATAATGCAATAAGGCATTCCTCTGCTTCGCAGTCAATATTGTTTGAAAAATTACACTATTGTCACCATTTTCATTATTGACAGCGCTTCAAGTTGCTTCGAAATTTTGAGATTTGAATATTGTTCCCGAAGAGCAGCATCACACTACATGTTCACATGACGTACCTTCAGTCCCAAAACGTTTTCTCCGTCTCGGCCGTCGCAGCAGATGATAATGTATCCGTCAATTCTGGGCGCAGCGGTTATAATTAGCCCGGTGTCCTGAGGTCCGCAGAGACGCTACAATAAGCGCCTAGTGCAGGTTTGTTCATCCAAACATCAACAGCAAGACACCTTACTTTAACACCTGCGGCAGCACCAATGAGCGACCCGACAGAGGAGGGAAGGCAAGCAAGAAGGAACAGAGTGATGTAGCTAGCGCAGCGCGTGGCGAAGCCGTAATCCGAGCGTAGCGAGGGATAATATCAAGCAAACTACATCAACCTATATCCTGCCAAACAGACAAAATGGCTGGCAGGTGAACCGCGCCAGGTTCGGCGACCAGCTGAGGCGAGAGTTTTCCGGCTTCATTCAGGGCGGCGGTCTGGTTGAGTCTCCTGATTGCATAGCGAAACTGGCGCCGCCACTGCAGTTGACCAGGTCTTTGACCGCCTCTCCCAAAATCTATGTAGTACTGCCGCTCGATAGAGACGATGGGCGATTTTACGTTGTATAAACGCCCTGCCCCCGAGCCTATTAGTTGCTTTTCCCGTATTCTATCGCCACAGTCCGACTGCAGGGTTTTAGGAGAATTCCATGGCATCAAGCGCGACCAAACAGGTATCGCCCATGAGAGACGGGCAGCTCACGTTTGGGCTGGATACCGCCGCCGTAGTGCGTTTTCCAGCACCTTCCAAGCTTGCCCGGGCCATCGAAGCCGAGGATTTTCCGTTTGAGCATCTATCAAATCTGGCGGAAAGAGAATCCTGGCGGAAAGAGGTGAACCGCCCTCTCTCCCATATCCATAAGTGGTGGGCGCAGCGTCTTGGCTCGGTATTCCGTGCAACCGTCTTAGGGGCTCTCGCGCCCAAGGGCACCGACATCCTTGAGCATTTCTATAGCGCCACGCGCTTTCCTGATGCGGTCGTGTTCGACCCCTTTATGGGATCTGGCACAACGGTAATTGAGGCTCTAAAGCTGGGCGCGAAAGCCATCGGAAGAGATATCAACCCGGTTGCTCATTTCCTGGTGAAAAACGCCGTCAACCAGCACAAGCGTAGCGAGGTCATTGAGACATTCAAGGCTATCGAGCGCGACACCGCGCCGAAACTTCGCAGCCTTTATGCGGCTAGGCTTCCTGATGGAACTGAAGCGACTACACTCTATTATTTTTGGGTCAAGCAGGTGGATTGCCCCTGCTGCCAAGAACCCGTTGATCTCTTTTCATCGCGGATTTTCGCACGCCATGCCTATGCACGCAAATTCCCGGAATGCCAGGCCACATGCCCGGAGTGTGGCGAGGTCAACAAGGTCCGATATGACGCCACGCACGCCAATTGCACCGCCTGCCACCAGGATTTCAACCCTTCCGTTGGCCCTGCAAGCGGCCAAACTGCCTGCTGCCCCTCGTGCGATCACCAGTTCAGCATCGCCAAGACCGTACGCGCGTCAGGTAATGTTCCGAAACACCGCCTTTATGCAAAGCTTGTGCTGCTTCCGAATGGGGAAAAGCAATATCTTCGTGCCGATGCCTTTGACCTTGAGCTTTTCGAGGGCGCCAGGGCTGCGCTTGCCAAGCTTAACAACCCCTACCCCGTGGCGCACATTGAGCCCGGCTACAATACAAACCAGGCGCTTAATTATAACTATCGACAGTGGCACCAATTCTTCAACGAGCGCCAGCTTCTCGCCCTGAGCATCCTGGGCGACCGTATCCGCGAAATCCAGAAACCAGAGATAAGGGAGCTTTTTCTTTGCCTTTTCTCCGGCGCTTTGGAATTCAACAATATGTTTGCATCCTACAAGGGCGAAGGCACTGGCGCGGTGCGCCACATGTTTTCCCACCACATCCTCAAGCCGGAACGGACCCCGCTTGAGGCTAATCTGTGGGGAACTCCTAAGAGTTCAGGCGCTTTCTCAACCCTTTTCTCATCCCGCATCCTTCGGGCGCTAGACTACGCAGACGACCCGTTCGAGCTTCGTGTTGACGGTGGCGCCAAGGCTGACAAGTGCTTTGGGCTTTCCGAGCCTATCGGATACACTAACGCCACAGATTTCGAGGATCTCGAGCAGGGTAAACGCGTATATGCCTCTTGCGGTAACAGCGGCACTACCGATTTGAAAGACAAATCAGTCGATGCGATCGTTACCGATCCGCCTTTCTTCGACAATGTAAACTATTCCCAGCTCGCAGACTTCTTCCATGTCTGGCAGCGACACGTCCTCGATCCAAACGGTTGCGAACCCAATGCAACCACCAGGGCGGAAGATGAGGTGCAGCATGGCGACGTAGACGTTTTCCAAGACCGCCTTTCCATGGTTTGGCACGAATGCTACCGTGTCTTGAAAGACGACGGCCTGCTCGTGTTCAGCTATCACCATTCCCGTACGGAAGGCTGGCGATCTGTTCTCGCCGCCCTAATGACTGCAGGCTTTGAGGTCGTGGCCTCCCAGCCGATCAAGGCCGAAATGTCGGTGGCGATCCCAAAGCTGCAAGCCAAAGAACCCATTGACCTTGATATTCTGCTGGTCTGCCGCAAAAGAAATCTTCAAGCCAGCATTCCGAATGCCTCCCGCATTTTGGTGGGCGCCTCAGAGGCGGCCGAGCGCCAGATTAAACGATTTGCAGAAACGCAACGGAAATTAAGCAGAAACGATGTTCGCATTATTTTGATGGGGCAACTTCTGCGGCAACTGTCTATTTGCAATTCTATACTAGAGGCTGTGGAACTTCTTGGATCGTTCGAGAAGGAAATAGAGCCACAAATCAATGATCTGCATAAAATGCAGTTTGAAAGAAAGACCGAATAAGTATGACAGCCGCGTTGATTTATCGGGAGTGTGTGGAAGCCATTCGCCGTGGGGATCTCATCGAGCGTGAAGGTGCCAATGACAAAGAATTCCACTTCCAAAACTGGTTTGAAAAGCGCCTTATCGGCCTCGGTGTCAATTATGACCAGCCCGGCCGCAACTCTTACCCCGATTTCCGCCTGGTCGATTCCCCCCACGGCTACGAGCTGAAGGGACTTGCTTACCCCGGCCGAGATGCAACGTACGACTCCAACAGCCAAGTTCCCGTTGGCGTGCACCACGGCCGTACCGTCTACTACGTCTTCGGCCGATATCCGAAAAATCCAGATGGCAACCGCTACCCTGTCACGGACCTTGTTGTCTGTCACGGCGATTTCCTCAATGCGACTACCGACTATGTTCATAAGAACAAGAGCTTCAAAGGGTTTGGCTCTTACGGTGACATCATGGTGCGCGATCGGAAGATGTACGTCGTGCCCACACCTTTCGCGTTGGCTGAAGGAACTGCACATCGCACCACCCTTATTCTCCCAGCGGGGGAAAACCCTGGCGCCGGTTTCACTGAAGTTGGCAAGCTCGTTCGTCGGGAAGTCAATGAAGTCGTCATTGCCTACGAATTTGATCTGCGCACCAATGCCCTGGTGACCAAGACCGCTCCGAACCTTCATGCCGGACGGGAACACGGTTTCGTCGCTTACCGCCTTAATGGCGAGCCGACAGATGCGGTTTCCATGCGATCTGCCCGCGATGTCTTGGCGCAGATGAGTGAAGACGCCGACGAATAAAACTGGGGTCAGAACAAGAGCCGAAAACCTACGGCTCTCCTGAAAATTGGATGGACGACGGGTCTCACGTCACGCACTCAGTTTCCCCGACACTTTTATGAGTAAGCCCACGGTGAAGGCCGTCTTGCGATGACGGCCTGCTGACTGCCAATCCTAGTGGTAACACTAGCAGCAGTCATATGACGAAGCATCCAATTGAGGTGATCACGTCCGTGTAGCGCCGTCGGCGCTGGTCACGCGAAGATAAAGAGCGCCTCGTCGCTGCCTGCTTTGAGCCAGACGCGGTAATCTCCGAGATTGCCCGCGCGGCTGGCATCCATGTCAGCCAGTTGTTCCGTTGGCGCAAAGAGCTTTGCCGGATCGAAGAGGCAAGGTCTGACACGGCGACTTTGGTGCCGGTGATCGTGTCCAAGGCTGCTTCGACAGCCTCTCCAGTTCAACCGGCTTCGCCCACCACATCCCATCCTCGTCGGAAGCGTAGCGATGTGACGATCGAACTTGGGCGGGGTCGGCGCGTCCGCGTGGATAGCGACATCGACCGAAGCGCTTGGCCGTATTCTCGATTGCGTATTGGGTCTGCGATGATCCCGGTTCCGAGTGGTGTGAAGGTCTGGCTGGCCACGGGCTATACGGACATGCGCAAGAGCTTCCCCGGTCTGTCGTTGATGGTGCGAGAGGCGCTGAAGCGTGACCCGATGTGTGGGCACTTGTTCGTATTCCGCGGCCGCGGCGGTGGCCTGATCAAGGTGATCTGGCATGACGGCCAGGGAGCTTGCCTGTTCACGAAGAAGCTTGAGCGAGGACGCTTCATCTGGCCGTCAGCGGCCGATGGCACGGTGGTGATCACGCCTGCGCAGCTCGGTTATCTGCTGGAGGGCATCGACTGGCGGATGCCGCAGAAGACCTGGCGGCCGACGTCGGCCGGATGAGCAAAAACACTGAAATGATGGGGTCAAATATGATTCCATCCTGTCATGCGACGCGACCGAAGAGCTTCCGGACGACCTTGCCAGCGCCCTCGCCTTGCTGGCCCAGGAACGCGCTCGACGTGTTACAACCGAAGCAGAAGCGGCAACCGCCAAGGCAGAAGCCGCCAGTGCAAAGGCACTCGTATCGCATTCCGAAGCGCTGATCGCTCGGCTGAAGCTGGAGATCGACAAGGTCCGCCGTGAACTCTACGGCAGCCGATCCGAGCGCAAGGCGCGGCTCCTGGAGCAGATGGAACTGCAACTCGAGGAATTGGAAGCGGACGCCGGTGAAGATGAACTGGCCGCGGAGATCGCAGCCAAAGCTTCAACCGTCAAAGCCTTCGAGCGCAGGCGTCCGTCACGCAAGCCCTTTCCCGAACATCTGCCACGCGAGCGCATCGTCATCGCCGCTCCCGCCAATTGCGCCTGCTGCGGATCGGCCAAATTGTCGAAGCTTGGCGAGGACATCACCGAGACCCTGGAGGTCGTCCCGCGCCAGTGGAAGGTCATCCACTCCCTGATCGAGACGCATGTCCTTGCCGCCGAGCGACTGCATGGCGACGACGTCCCGATCCTCGCAAAGGGAAAGACCGATACGGGCCGCATCTGGACTTATGTCCGGAATGATCGGCCGTTCGGAGGCCTCTCACCGCCGGCAGCCCTTTACTATGCCTCGCGCGATCGGCGGCAGGAACATCCGGAGCGCCACCTGAAGATCTTCACGGTATTCTGCAGGCGGACGCCTGTGGTGGCTACAATTCGCTGTTCAAGGATGATCGCGATCCAAATCCGCTAAAGCAGGCGTTTTGCTGGGCACACTCGCGGCGCAAGTTCTTCATGCTCGTCGACATCGCCGCAAACGCCAAGCGTGGAAAGAACGCCGTGCCGATCTCGCCTATGGCGCTCGAAGCCGTCAAACGGATCGACGCCCTGTTCGATATCGAGCGCGAGATCAACGGGCTCACCGCCGACCAACGCCTGGAGAGTCACCACAAGGAAAGCCTGCCGATCGTCAATGATCTGCAGGCTTGTGAGCGATCTTGCTGCGGAACGGTTGCACTGTACTTCTGGTGAGGATGGCATCAGTGCGCCAAATCTAGTCTTTGTATCTCTTCCAATGTGACCCGGAGTACAATTCTGATGCGTCACCTTTGGCGCAAATTTTAAAGCTGCTCTGTGTGAGGCGAATAACCCCCGATCTTCTCCTCATAATCGTGCAGCATCCGAATGTCCTTCTCATCCTGTTCTATGATCGGCGCAGGAACCAACAATGCTGCATGTCTATCGAAACATCGTTTGTAGTCATCGTTCAGCAAGCCCTTACGCGAGGTAACGACCGCTAGATCTGCCTCGAGAGCAGCGACTGCAATCCGGGCGATCTCGTTACAAAACGGAAGGCCGGAGTGGTACGGATAAATGCCATTGATGAGCGGCGCAGAGAGAATGAATAGCGAGGTGACGGTATTTCCGCCGGCCGAAACAGGATGGAATGCCTCATCCACATTGACACCACCGAGCAAGATATCCTGCATTTGGTAGGAACCCGTATCCGATAACATTTCCGCGCTGATTTTTGCTGGTGCGACCATACCCGTTTCAACGAGGGTAGGAAAAGGAAAGTCTTTGAAATCAATTCCCTTCTGTCCGCGGCAATCAATCAACAAATCATAGACTCTCGTAACCGTCTTGCTTGTGAAATGATCCTCATAGACGAGATCAATTGAGTCTTGGCCGTCACCGACACTCGCCTTCCAAGACTGACCGATAGCTTCGACCGAAAGGCAGCCCGCGTCGTGCAATGCTAATAGTTCCTCGCAGGATTTTTGCGGCAATACAGCAACAAGGTGTGATATGAGCGGCATTAAATGCTCGCGCACGCGAAGTAGGTCTGCGGCTTCAAAGTATCTTGTGTAGAAATTTAGCATGTAAGTTACGTCATCGAGGATTTCCTTCCAGTATATTGGTCTTCTGTCTCGAATTGATGCGAATGACGCAGCATAATCCTGTCTCAAAAGCTCGAATGGCTCGTTGCTTTTACGGCTATTTATCATGAAGTCAGAAAATGCTTCGACTGTCATTGGAGCAATCACGTCATACAATTCCGGCGATTTCGTCCGGATCGCGGATTTCACAACGTCTTCGAATACAAAATCTAGTGAGAGGCGGTTATTATTTTGCGCGATATGACGGTGAAGATCAGTTCGGGTAATGTATGAGAAAAGCTCAAACTGAGGAAACTCGAAATAGAACCGCAGCGTGGGAAGAAAACCGCTACGGGAATGCATCGTGATTTTAAATCCGGCCGCCACGTCATGGGGAATATACTTTAGGCGGCCGTTAAAATCTCGCTGAAAGCTGCCGTTGACGTGCGCGAGACTTAGACATGAGTCGACGGCGGACAGAGACGTTCCAATGAGCCCGATCTTTTTTGCGTTAGCTGTCTGCAGCTTCGAGATGGGCCACGGGGAAGACATTATGCGGGGGCTGGCATTGTCTCCGGGCCAGAGATGTCCCGTCGCCACGACTACATAGTCGAAAGGAAGAATCTCACTAGATTCAGTATCGTTTCCAAAGACGACGGCAACGCCCTCGGCAGTAGGCGTGATGTCACTCACGTTCACGCCCCCTACACAGCGAACCGTGATGCCCATCTTTACTGTGGCGGCAAGCAGTTCCTCAAACTGCGCCTCAAGATATTCCCCGAGAACTGCACGGGTAGGAATAAATCCCGGTCCAAGGGACAGGCGTGCTATGCCGTGATCTGCAAGCCACGAGTCGGATCGGTGGAGAAGCCAGTCTTGCGCCAGTGTGTTGAGAGGGGGTATCTCGTTGCACGCGATATTTGCCAAGCATTCTGGGCCTACCCATTTGGGGCTGTAGGGCATTCCCGCTCCAAAATTATTGGACGCGTTGAAGACAGTAATCTCCAGATTCTCGATCTGTGCATGAACAACGTGTTTAAGAAAATAAACCGCAGTTGCCCCGCATCCAATCACGGCGAGCTTCGCTCGTTTACGATTATTTTTTGTCACTTCAATACCTGAAATTTCTACCCTAAAAACTATTGGACATCTATTTGGATTATTATCATATTTACCTCATGAAGCGTAAATAAATATCAAATACTAATAATATATAAAACATAATAATATTCAGAAATTGATTATTATTAGTTTACAAGTACGCGACTATATTTCGGCATTAATCCGACTTATCAGTTCATGCACATCGTTGCTTCATTAAGAAATTTCCCCTCTAATATCTGAACAAATCTCGGCGTTCAACATTCAGAGCGCTACGGTTGTAGTCTATGGATCAAAGCAAAGTGAACCCGCTATGCGTTAGCCGCCGCGCCGGCAAAAGGTCGTCCACCCACCGGTATACTGTTGCGAAATTTCAGGTCGTGGGGCGAACTTCGAACCAACTGAGTGGAATTCGCGGGGTCGATGACCATTTTCTGGACTGCCTGCAAGCTATTTATGCCGCAACAAAGGCGGCAAACGATTTCATCTGTCATAGTCATCATATACGGGAAGAAAGTTCCTCTGACATGTGCCAGGCTGCTCCAGAATTCACGCAAGAAAGTTTCGGAGAGAAGTATGGCACGTGAAAGCAGCTCAGCTAGCGAGTCTTCGGCGACGAGTGACGGCAAAGACGTGCTCCCAGCCGACGCGACAGAGCAAGACCGTTTTCGACGCACTCGGCAGGGATCTTTAGCCTCCCGCAAGAAGCAAATTCATCCTGATGTCGGAGGATACCTCGCCCTTATGACTGGTATCAATTTGAACTACGCACCAGCCAGCAGGGCAAGCACTGCTCAAAGCTTAGACACTACCGAGTCCGATGAAGCAATAATGACGAGGCAGGTCCACGTTCCCGTCGACCCTGTGACGAAGGCTTACATTCGTGACATGACAGGCGTGATCCTACAGTATTCAAGTGATAGCGGCCGCAACCCCGAAGAACGCTTTGATGCCCGGACACCGTCGAACCATAGCGACGAGAATCAGTCCCAGGGGAGCTTCCGCAGTCGTTTTTCTCCTTTATCCGTGCTTGGTTCCTCGCCATCTAGTAGCCGATCACGATCCCCTTCTGTTACCACACCCCGCAACGACATCTTTATTGAAGATCCGGATCACCTTTTACCAACTGATGGCCGCTTAGCACTGGCTACCGGACGTTCTATTGAGAGTGTTGAATCGTCCCCGGCGCCGATCGACATATATCGAGGACCGGATGGCAGTCGCCACAGAGATCAGGATCCGTTTTTCACAATCGAACGTCGCTTAGCACTCGATGCAAGCCCCTTAAGCGATAGTAATGATTCGTCCCTTCCTTCGCTGGATGTATATAGCGGCCCGGATGGCGGCCGCGACCACAGCGTTGAGGGATTTGCCATCTACCAGGATTCGGACGCCAGTGAGGAGCAAGCTGATCGCCACCTATTCGCCTCCCCGGTCGACCGTGAACCTAGAGCTGATCGTAGCGCGGATGCGATCGACGGAGACCCCATTCTGCCTGAAATCCGCACAGCGCTTCTCGCAGAACACGCGATCCAAAGCCCTCAATCGTTTCGTGCCAGGTTCGAGTCCGATAACGAGGCGTCTCGCTATGACAGCCAAGATGGCCGCGACTACGACGGATACGCCATCTACGAGAATTCGGACTACAGTAGCGAGCACGCCGATCGCCATCTATTCGCTTCTCCGGCCGACCGAGAAGACAGAGTTGGTCGTGACGTTGATGCACGTGACGAAGACGTTCTGCAGAGCATTGAAAGCGGATATGACGGTGACATCGACGATGTCTATTCCGGCCCCGGCTCATCGTCCGACAAGTACCCCGAGTTCGATTCTCGAACACAACGCTACTTTCAAGAAATGACTGGGATAGATTCCTATAAGCTCCAAGAGTTGTGGAGGGACGGGACACCACCCCACATTAAGGATTCCCAAGAATCGTCTTCGAACAAGGAAAACGAAGATCCGGCTCCAGCATCGACACCAACAGGCTTAGCTCGAGTTGATCGGATCACTAGAGAATTCCTCCGCCAGATGACTGGCACGGCGCCACTATTTGTTTCTGTTGAACGACAAATCAGAAGCCCGTCATCTCGCCACGAGACCACCGAGCGAACACAATCGCCTGCCAACGGCACAGAAGTCAACGAAAGTAAAATACGTCGGCTGGACAGAGCGACAGTTCAACTCAGCCCTATCGCCGATACACACGACAATGGTAAGAGACAACGATCATCTACAAGTGGAACGGAATCCCCCAGTCCGAAGCGTCTAAGGACCGATAGGGTATCGCCAGACAATATTCTTAGCTCGGAAGCAAGCCATAGTTCCTCCGCTCTTGAGGGGTCCACTGATCGGCATCCAGCAAACGACCCTAAAAATGGCACCACGAAGTCCCCGCGCGATTTCGTGCGACCGGAACGCGATCGGTCTGTCGTGCGCGATTAGCGTGAGCGCATGAGGATTTCACGAGGTCTGAAGCTACTTCGCGGCTGGGGCGGGCCGTAATGGTCAATCGGCGCGGAAAGTTCGCTCTGACACAGTTTTGTGGTCGCGGATTTTATCCCGTGCCGATGACGCGGGCCCAAAGTAAATCAAGCTTTCCGCGGCCATACATCTGCGTTTACAAGTTTGAGCTGGGTGATCTGCCCTTCCGTCTGGCCGTTCGACCATGGAGAAGTAATCGCGGCGCAGACGGCAGCACGTAAGCCTCCGGTGAAGGCCACAGGTCAGGCAGCTTGAGCGTTGACGGTCGGCGGCGTCCAATTCCACGGAAGCAACTGCTCCAGCCTGATAAT
>NZ_FMVA01000027.1:0-45429 GCF_900101425.1 Rhizobium sp. NFACC06-2
ATCGCCGGAAATGTGGGGAATCCGCTCAATTAGGACGACCGACATCGGTGATTTGCGCCGCGAAATCAACTACCATCGATAAGAGGTACTTATCGTTAATTAGAACATCAGACCACAGTCATATCATGTGAGGAACTCTAATATTTATATAGAGTTCTTATAGCAAATCATTTACCATTATTTCAATGGCTTACGATCTATCGAAAATCAGCATGACAGCCCTGATGGGACCGGCTTTTGACGCGGCTGTCGCCCTGACCCGTCTCGACGAGCGAATCGCCCGCTCGCACGTCGGTGCGGGGTGGATCGAACGCCAAAACTTCGCCGACGCCTGTGCCTCGCTGTGGATCGACGGCGAACTCGTCCATCTCGAAGACCTCGTCCTCCACGACGCCACCCGCGACATCCGCGCCCCGACCCACGAACTCACCATCGCCCGCGACGTGTTGCGAACCCGCCGGCGTATTGGTAGTCAGTCGCCAGACTGGGCACTTTCCGCAGACGGTATCCGGTCTTTGCGACAGACGTCGGACACCAATTCGGACGGCGCCGAGGCGGTGGAGCCGACCAGCGGTGTTCGGGCTGCGGTCGCCATCGATCCGGAGGGGGAAGGGGAAGAGGGTGACGAAGCCCAAGATCTACCCGGTGTCGATTTTTCCGCGATCGATGCGGTGCTTGCCCGATCGGAGGCTGCGATCGAGGTTGCCAAACGACCCGGCCGCGCCGGCGGCCAAGACAAAGACCCGATGATCTACGATCTCGACTGGGACGAGGATGCCCGGCTCGACGAATGGCGCGGCGTGCTGCGCCTGGCGGAAAACCTGCCGGCGGTGCTGCAGGCGATCATTGCCCTCGATGCCTGGAACGAACTTTCCGTCCTTCAGCACGCGCCCTGGCTCGGCCGGCTGCTTGCTGCGTCCATCCTGCGGCAAGCTGGGCTCACCACCGGCGCTCATCTGGCGGCCATCAATCTTGGCCTGAAAACCATTCCCGTCGATAGACGCCGTCACCGAGATCGGGAGACGCGGTTGCTCGCCATTGCCCATGGGATGTTGGCGGCCGCCGAGATCGGCACGAAAGAGCATGACCGCCTGGCGCTGGCCCGCCAGATGATGGAGCGCAAACTGTTGGGGCGCCGCACCTCGTCCAAACTGCCCGAACTGATCGAACTGGTGATGGCAAAGCCGCTAGTGTCAGCCGGGATGGTGACGAAAACGCTCGAGGTCACGCCGCAGGCGGCGCGGCGGATCGTGTCGGAGCTGGGCCTCAGAGAAATGACGGGGAGGGGGAGGTTTCGGGCGTGGGGGGTAGTCTGAGTTCCGAACCAGCTGCTTTGCGCGAATCCGATTAATGCCTAATTCGGCGTGTGATGCTAAGGCTGCTCCCCCTGTAGTTGCTTTTCTTAAATTTATCGAGATGATGCGGGCGTAAGTTCGGGGGACGAATATGCGTAACGTAAAGGGGCACGCCACAGTCTTCGCAGCACGCGGAAGCTGTCGATCATCGCTCAGGATCCTTCGGTCAAGGTCAATGGAAGGATCCTGACCTCATCCATAGACGTTCCTGCAGAGGAGCTTTTGCCTGGCCCACGCGGTTACCGCGTTGCAATCGTCGATTATGACGTAACGGCCAATGCCCTCTATCAGCCAGCAGATTTGCCGTCGGGGTTGGATGGCGAGTACCAAGATCCGTTTCAAAACGTATCGGACGAAAGGCTCCTCTCAGATCCGCGGTTTCATGCACAGAACGTCTATGCGATCGCGATGCGTATTTTGGCGCGGTTCGAGTTTGCCTTGGGCCGCCGCGTGCAATGGGGCTGCGAGGGACACCAGCTCAGTATTTTGCCGCATGCCTTTGCGGAGCCAAACGCCTTCTATTCGCGTGACGATCGCTCGCTGTATTTCGAAAGCTTCCCCTCAAGCCAGGGAAACACGAGAACTGTTTTTCTCCTGTCTTTCGCATGATGTGATCGCGCACGAAACGACTCACGCCATTCTGGATGGACTGCGATCGCGATATCTCGAGCCTTCTTCTCCGGATCAGAGCGCATTCCATGAAGGTCTCGCAGATGTCGTGGCGCTGCTTTCGGTCTTTGCGCTCCCAGATGTCGTCGGCTCCGTCCTCGACGGGACAGCGGACCTTGCGCTTGTCGACCAAGCCGCCCTTGAGAGGGATAACCTCGCCCACTCAGTTCTCTTTCGTCTCGCCGATGAAATGGGCAAGGAGATGAGCGGCGTAAGAGGTGCAGCGCTTCGCCACTCCGTCATGCTGGAACCCGGGAAGGACTATATGGCGGACCATGATTGGCAGGAGGTTCACAATCGCGGCGAACTCCTGGTCGCGGCAATGCTACGATCCTTCCTAGATGGGTGAGCCGCATCAGCCGAGTCGGCACGATCGTAGACGGCAAGAAGGATCGGTCACTGGTGATAGAGGAGGGCGCTCGCGCGGCTGACCATCTGATGACAATGGCCATTCGTGCGATCGACTATTGTCCGCCCGTCGATCTGTCTTTCTCCGATTATTTGTCCGCCGTGCTCACAGTCGACCGCGAGGTCGTTCCCGATGACCGGTATGGCTACCGGAACGCTTTGCTCTTGAATTTCGAGGCCTTTGGCATTCGGCCGAGCAATCGATCGGACACGGACGGTAGCTGGCTACGGTGCGACGACGACATGATCTACAGTCGCACGCATTACGATTCGATGCTTCGCGACAATGAGGAAGTTTTCCGCTTTGTGTGGGAAAACCGCAAGCGCTTAACATTGGTGATATCGGCTATATCGAGGTTCAATCAGTGCGCCCGAGCACTCGCATCGCTCCCGACGGGTTCGTCCTCCGTGAGACGATTGCAGAGTACGTGCAGGTCTTGACGGTGACAGCCAGCGAACTGCGGCAGGATTTCAAAGTCGAGGTTCCCGAGGCGATAGAATCTTGGCGGCCGTTGCGGCTGCTTGGTGGTGGCACACTTATATTCGATGAATATGGTCAGCTCAAATATCAGATCGCCAATCATCTGCTGCGCGATCGGGGTGATCGCAAGCGGCAAGGAGATCGTCTCGCCTATCTCTGGAAACAAGGGTACCTTGACAGAAAGGTGAATAAGGCAAGTCATTTTTCCGCTTTGCATCTGGCGCGAAACGGCGTCCGGGAGAGCAACTGATGAAGCCAATTCGATTGGTGATCACCTCGTATCAGGTTGGCTTCGGCGACTGCTTCCTTCTGTCGTTCGAATACCCTGGCGAAAAACGCCACGTCCTGATCGATTTCGGTTCGACCGGACTGCCGGACGGCGTGCCAAAAAACCAGTTGGACCTCATTGCCGACAACATCGCAGAGCGGACTAGAAATGAGAGACTGGCCGTCGTTGCAACTCATCGCCACAAGGATCACATCTCAGGCTTTATCACCAAGAAACACAGGCCATCCTCGGGAAAGACGATTGCCGATCTCAAGCCTGAGCTTGTGCTGCAACCGTGGACAGAAAATCCGAAGCTCGCCGTGGACGCCAAAGGTCCCTTGCCGCCTGGTGTTCCGATTGCTGCTCGTTATATATCTTCACTTGCGGCCATGCAGGCCGCGGCAGGAGCGATCTTCAGTGAGGTCAAACGTGTCCGCTACCTGTCTCCCACGATTCGTCAGGAACTGTCTTTCATGGGCGAAAACAATCTTGCCAATCTCGAGGCCGTCGAGAACCTGATGGCAATGTCGGGCAATCGCGAATATGCAAAGGCCGGCGATAAGACTGCGCTCTCGGCGTTGCTGCCAGGCGTCAAGATCGACATTCTAGGGCCGCCTTCAATCGAGCAATCGAACAAGATAACCAAACAGCGCCCGCGTGATCAGGACGAATTCTGGCACCTCGTTGCTAATGCGGCCAATTCCCTCGGCCCAACCAAGGGCCAGAAAGTCATACCACTATTTCCGGACTTCGCCGTCGAGCGCGTCGGCTCAAACCTTCCGATCGACACGCGCTGGATCGTTGGCAGGGCACGGCGCCTGCGGGCCGACCAGATGCTAAGGTTGGTCAGAATTCTGGACACAGCTCTTAACAATACGAGCCTCATTCTCTTGTTTCGATGTGGATCGAAAAACCTCCTTTTCCCGGGTGACGCGCAGATCGAAAACTGGTCATATGCGCTCAGTCAGTCATCCGTGCGCGAGAAGCTGAAGAAGGTCGATCTTTATAAGGTAGGCCACCATGGCAGCTTGAACGTGACACCCAAATCCCTGTGGTCTCTGTTCGAGCAGAAATCCGAGCAGGACGCCTCGGATCGTCTCAAGACGCTGATGTCTACAATGTCACACAAACATGGAGACGAGGCACGGCGTACCGAAGTCCCACGCGGGACACTCGTGCAAGAGCTCAATCGCCGCAGCTCGCTGTTCACCACCCAGAGTCTTCGGGAAAACGAACTCTTTCACGAAACGACATTGGATTTTTGATGATCCGATGCCCAGATGGGCGGGCTCGCTTTGACGGCCAGGTTGCGCCCTTCAACGAGGTGGGCCGTGATGAGTAGTCGCTGATGCAGGGCGCATTTTTGATTATCGAATACAAGACCCGACAGCCGTGTTAATGTTCTGGCCGTTAATGCTTACGCAGACTTTCGTGTTGGTATGCATCGACAATTAAACCTGTGCTTGTGGATGCTCTGGCCTTGATAGATGGGCGCCCCCATATTAATACTTCCAGGATCGTCCAAGATTGAGCTAAAGATGTCTCCCCAGATAGCCCCCGACAGCTGTGACCGGCGATGGATTGAAGCGGAAGCGGAACTTCGGGATATTGCCGAGCCGCTCCTCGATGCCCCGTCGTTCAATCGACTAGGCGGTATCACTTTTCTAGGAGCCCTTTCGCCGCGGTTTGCAAATGTCATAAAACCGCCTGTTTCGAAGCAGCGCCTGTCTCAGATGGGTACGAACTACTACGATGGGTCGAGGCGGAGCCACAGCATCGGGGTCGCAAGCATCACACGTCAGATTGGACACAAGATCGGCTTCAACGATACGCAGTTACGCTATGCCGTGGCTTGGGGCTTGCTGCATGACCTGGGAAACTGGCCACTGTCCCATACCGCCCAGCACGCCTTCACCAATCTGCTCGGGGTGGGAACGAAGACCGTTCGCGAGTGGCTGATCACCGATCACGATCTTGCGCCAAGGAAATATCGGACAGCCGACGCGCTGGTGGCAGCTGGTCTGGAGCCGGAGCGTTTGCTCGGCCTCTTTCGCAAGAAACCCGATCCTGAACTCGCGCCGGTTTTGGTTGTAACTCGATCGAGGCTAACTCCCGATATGCTAGAGGGTGTATGGCGCGCCGGAAGAACGTTTGGGATCGCCGCGCCAGATCCTCTCAAGTTCATAGACGCGTTTTCCTGTAACTTGTTTGACGAGATCTTTGTTGAAGGCCGCTACAAGCAGGACGTCATCGATTTCTGGAAGACGAAGTCGTCGATCTATAAGGAAGTCTTTTCCGCGTGGGACGTGGTCAAGTGGGAAAGCGCTTGGTCCGAAGCGGTGTTCCGTCTCTTGTCTGACAACGACCTTACGCTCGAGTCCTCTCTGGAAATTGAGGAAAGCAAACTTGTCGAAATGGTATGCGAACAGGGACTGCCTTCAAGCAACGAAATCTATCGTTGGAAAGATCCAGTCGCGCAAAAGGTCGCAAAATCCATACCCGATGATTTATACGTCAGCAATTTGGATAGCTATCTTCTAGAAGTGCCGAAAACGAGAAAATCGCGAAATGCGCATTGATGCTTTAACGTGTTTATCCGAGCCCAAGCTTGCCGTCTTTAAGAGGGCCTGGGATCACAGCAGTAAGTTGATAAGCAAAGCAAATGCTGTTGTTTCAGCCAGTCTCCAAGGGAGCAGGCTGGATCAGTCGCAGATGTGCGTCGCGATTGTAGGTTCGACCGCGCGCTATGAAGCTCTGGAGGCTTCGGATATCGATCTACTGCCTATCTGGTCAGGGTCGGCGGCCGATTTTCCGCATTTCGTCGATCTGACCGGTAAGGTCCGGGAAGATTTACGCCGGCAGCTGGACGTGGACGTTTCCACGTCACGTGACCTCATGCGCAGCACTAGGCTGGCCGATTTGTGCAAAGCCGATGGCATTGGGGGGGATACGGATCACCGGCGAACGCTTACACAGCGGATGCTGATCTTGACGGAGTCCGAGCAGCTGGGAGGCGGTCTGGGCATAGACGAGGTCCGACGGAGGATTCTTGAAGCCTATGTCGGCGATCGTGATTATGATCGCACTGTCAGCAAGCATCCGCTGGCCGTTTGCAACGATATAGCCCGGTATTATCGAACACTTTGCGTCGATTACAAATCGCGGGCTGAGACGAAGCCAGAGAGCTGGGCGGAGCGTCACGCGAAGCTGCGCAATGCGCGCAAGCTTTGGTATTTCAGCACCCTTCTCGCCTTATCGACCCAGATTTCAGGCTTGAAGGGAAAGTCGCACTCTTATATTTTCGACGCAATGGCCAAGACACTGTCGTTGACGCCGGCATTGCGGCTCCAGGCTGCTGTGAAAACAGATTCCGAGGAGGACGCTCGGAAGGTGCTGACTCATTACGCCGACTATCTCACCGATATGAGTGAACCAGCATTTCGGGAGAGCCTCAAGGACGTCAGCTTCGAAGATCGGGACGAGCCTAAACTGAGCGATGGCACAATAAATCCCTACTATGCCATGCACAAAAGATCGCGCGAAATGACTGATGCGATGATCTCTATGGTGCTCAACTCGCCGGATGAGGTCCGAAAGCAGGTTTTTACCTGGTTCCTTCTATAGGCGGACCACAAAACGCTTCCGCTCAACGAAATGTCGATGTGTCGCTTAAGGTTGGGGGGATGTCGACGAAAATGTGCGCTAGCCGGATGTTTGGCGCGTGTCACTGTCCACTCCGAAGAAGTCGCCCTCGGCGCCGCGCCGGATGTTCCTCCTGAGGGCCGGCAGTTTGTGTCCGCCATTTCGCAAAACCGCAAGATCGCGCGGGTTGAGA
Organism: Rhizobium sp. NFACC06-2; assembly: GCF_900101425.1. Taxonomy (NCBI): domain Bacteria; kingdom Pseudomonadati; phylum Pseudomonadota; class Alphaproteobacteria; order Hyphomicrobiales; family Rhizobiaceae; genus Rhizobium; species Rhizobium sp. NFACC06-2. The sequence continues at coordinate 7,017 of NZ_FMVA01000027.1, forward strand.
TCCGACAGTAGGGCTAGTAGAGACTGAACTCCGTAGGTTGGCAGGCATCCGCGTCGATGTCTCCGCCAAAAAATGTGTTCGAGCAGAAGTTGCCGCCTAGTTGCTAAATCCAAGGGCGCGCGGCCAGAAATCTTGCTCGACGGTGCCATATCAACCGTTCCGCGGAGGACAAGCCGCCGCACGCCGATGAGCAATTTCAGTGCGTTAGGTTTAATGAAACGAGTGAGCGAGCGTTCGAATCCATTCAAGTGCTTTCTATAGAATTTACCTACGGGCTGCAGGCGGAAAAGATGAAGAGAACGCGACGAGGCAGGAGGCGTCGACATTTTTGGGCTTTGCGATGGGATTTCCAGGCAACCAGTCCTGCGATAGTTCCTGATGCGCTTGCGGGCTAAGAGGGCGGTGACGGCGGGTTGCTTACTAACCAGAACGATGGTGACGGCGACATCGTGGACCTCGTTTTCCCGATCTCGTCGGTCAGCGGACTAGTATTAAGGCCAGGAGACCGACTACCTAGCGTCGAGGTTGGCCTTCGAGGGCTCCAGGAAGAGGTTCGTGTGAGCCGCGACCTGCAATGAGAAGACGCGCAACCAGGCGCAGATCATGTAGTTTGGGCGCGGGGTCGACACGCATTGCTTTTGAACTCGCAAAGCTCGATCATGTTGTTGACGATCGGGCGGCGGAAATCTTTGGAAGTTCCGCCACACGCACCGAGTGGTTCCGGGAGGCTTTCTCGTATCCGCGCAAATACGAGTTTGCCAAAATTTGTATCTCATTGAGACACGCTTAGGCGTTGGTTAACGAAAAACTGAATGCCATGCAAACATGACAATTTTACTCCTGTTAATTTCTCATTGTTAGTGCAATGATGAAATACAACGTAAACATGCATTTGTCGTGCTTTTACGATTGGTTGTCAGGAGACGCGCATGAAGCCAAATCTTTCTGAATTTATTGGAAATACCCCCTTGGTTGAGCTGGAATTACCTTTTTCTAGCGACAAATTTCGTATCTTTGCGAAGCTGGAAATGTTCAACCCAGGTGGAAGCATCAAGGATCGACCAGCCTTGCATATGGTGACCAAAGCGATCCAGTCCGGAAGAATCAATCAAGGCGTGCATCTTATCGAGAGCTCGTCCGGCAATCTCGCGATCGCGATGGCGATGATCGCGCAACAGATGAAACTCAAGTTCACGGCAGTCATCGACCCCAATATCACCAGTACCAATCGGGCCCTGATAGAATCGTATGGAGCGTTCACAGAACTTGTCACGGAGACAGACGAGGAGGGTGGTTATCTTCATACCAGAATTCGGCGCGTTCAGACGTTGCTGCAAGAGGTGCCAAATTCGGTCTGGCTCAACCAGTATGCCAATCCCGATAACCCTGCTGCCCACTACCATGGCGCTGGAGCCGAAATCGTCGGCGAAATGCCTGTCGAACCGACCCATGCCTTCATATGCGTCAGCACGTGCGGTACGATCATGGGCCTTACCCGTCGGCTGCGTGAGGCCTGGCCGAAAATCCGGATCATCGCCGTGGACATTGCAGGTTCCGTCATTTTCGGTCCTTCGCGCGATCGCAGGCGTATTCCAGGAATCGGGGCCAGTCGTGTTCCTGAGCAACTGGACCTCAGCGAGATAGATGAAGTCGTTCTCGTCAATGATTTCGAATCTGTCGAGGCATGCCGTCTCCTTGTTCGGGAAGAGGGCCTGCTCGCCGGAGGATCTTCGGGTTCGGTTATTGCGGCAATTCAGAAACTGGCTCCGCAGTTACCGAGTAACGCAGTTGTCGTGACCGTCCTGCCGGATCGGGGTGAGCGCTATCTCGACAGTGTCTACAATCCGGATTGGTTGCCCGCACGAGAACGGGTTCATCGCCCCCTTGAATCATCCCACGTCGTCCTGAGACGGGATCCGGTTCTCTTACAAAACGCCTCCTGACCGGCGGCATCTGCGTCCTAAATCTACCAGGAGACCAAAATGAACATGATTGAAACCATCCGGTCACGGGAGGGCGTCGGCGCTCGTCTTCGCTTCCTGTCACGACGCGATATTGCTGCGGTTGGCGGCGACCGCTCGGATCTTTACATGGAAGCCGTCGAAGAAGGCTTCCGCCTCCACGCCAAAGGTGACTACGCTCAACCTTTGAAACCTTATCTCCGCAACCCGAACTCCGGGCATATCGCCGATCGCATCATCGCCATGCCAGCCTGGATTGGCGGTGGAGATCCCATTTCCGGGCTGAAATGGATCGGCTCGAAACACGACAATCCATCTCGGCGCTCCATTGATCGGGCAAGTGCCGTGATTGTACTGAACGACAATGAAACGAATTTCCCGATTGCCGTCCTAGAAGCGGCCCGCATCAGCGCTCTGCGTACCGCTGCAGTCACCGGGGTCGCTGCCAAGCATCTGGCGCGGCCGAATTTCACCGACGTCACGGTCATCGGTTGCGGGCCAATCGGGCGCACGCAAATCCAGATGTTCTGCGAGCAGTTCGCGAATGTCAGGCGAATCCATATCTTTGATCGTCAGCCTGGGGCAATGGCCGGGTTGACCGAGTGGTTGGCCGAAGCTTTTCCTGTGGTGCAGGCGGTTCCGCATCCCGACGCACGCTCTGCGGTCGAGGCGGCCACCGTCGTCGTCACCGCCACGGTCACCGATCAGCCTTATCTCAGGTTCGAATGGCTTAGACCGGGTACATTTCTTTCCAATATCTCCATCATGGATGTTGAAAAGGAGGTCTTCTTACGCGCGGACAAGGTGGTCGTGGACGACTGGGACCAGTGCAATCGTGAAAAGAAGATCATCAACCAGCTTGTCGAGGAAGGCTCTTTCTCTCGCAAAAAGCTGCATGCGGAAATCGGGGAAATCGTCAGCGGCCACAAACCGGGCAGGGAAAATGATCACGAGATCATCCTTCTCAATCCGATGGGGATGGCGATCGACGATATCGTCTGCGCCCGTGCCATTCTGCGTCGGGCGGAGGCTGCCGATGCAGGGATACTGGTGGATCTATTTTGATGAACTACATATCCCAGATTCCCAAACACAAAGAGGATCGCAATGCGATCCTCGAGGATCTCCTCGATCTGCTCTGGACGGAAGATGTCGCCGGCTTGCGCAGCCAAGCTCTTTCATCGCGGCAAGATCGTCATGCCACAATCGCCATCGGCGGGAAGGAAATCATAATCCGCCTGCAACCCGATCGCTGGCGCGGCGGGTGGCGGCCGTTGGGCATTGAGCATGCGCAGACGTGCAAAGCCCTCGATCCCTCCGAGTTGCTCTGGCTGGTCCTGAACGCTCTTCCGGACGTTGGCGTGCCGGTCCTTGACAGGACGATGAGGCAACTCAGCCAAAGTGACAAGAATTCAGATCTCGTTCAGGCCACAGGCTCGTCCCTTTCAAATGCGGGCAGGCAGACCGGTGCGCTGGAGAACGATCTCCTGTGGGAGCGAATGGCAGCGTGGAGGGATCGCCCCTTCCATCCCCTGGCGCATTGCCGCGGTCGCTGGGGCGCCCGAGAGATCGAGAACTATGGCGCCGAATTTGGCAGGTATTTCCCGTTGCGCTGGTGCGCGGTGGAGAAAAGCCATGTTTTTGCGTCGCCGCGTGTCGAAAGGGGTGGGCCAGCCGCCGCCATTCTGGACGCCACCCAGTCGGCTCTGCTTGGTCTGGAGTTGGCCCGTCGGGGAATAGACACGACACACGAAGCCTTACCCCTCCATCCCTGGCAAGCCAACCATATCGTCCCGCGAGAATTTTCTGAGGAACTCGCCGATGGACGGATCACCATGCTGGATTTTCAAGGCCCCCTGGTTGCCGCGACGTCGTCGCTGCGGAGCGTCACGATTCCAGGCAAGCCGGGATGCCATCTGAAGCTCCCTCTGGATGTAGAAACCCTGGGTGTTCGCCGGTTGCTAAGCGCCCAGTCACTTTGCAATGGCCTGAAGGGTGCGGACCTCCTGACCCTGGCGCTGGCAACCCGGCCCGGTCTTGGTCGGGTAGCGCGGCTTGCCGACGAAACGCAGTTCTGGACTTTCTCCGAATTGTCGGGAGATGTCCTGGAGCCGAGGACCGCTTATCTTGGCTGTGCGGTCCGCATCTTCCCGATCAGCGACGGTGCGAGTCTCATCCCCCTTGCCGCGTTTGCAGTTGCGCCAGCCGGCGGAATTCCTCCCGCTATCGAAGCCGTTCTGCAAGCCCGTCGCGACAATACGCTCGAGGGTTTCGTCGTCGAACTCTTCGACCTCCTGACCGGGTTTGCAATTGAAGCGCTCGCCAGCGGCTTCATTCCCGAAATGCACGGGCAAAACGTGCTCGTGGAGATTTCGAACGGACGGCCCTCGGGAGTGGTCCTGCGCGATCACGATACAGTGCGGTGCCATGCCGCAGGTCTTGCAGAGTGCGGACTTCCGGTTCCCGATTACATCATTAAAGATCCACGCCGTGCAACCATGTTACTACCGCAGCCAGAAGACCTCATTGCATACGGTCAAACCCTGCTGTTCGACGTGGCCTTGCGTGCGATTTGTACGGAGCTGGACCGGACCGGTGCACTCGAACTCTCAAAATCACGCCGCCTGCTTCGCACGAGCGTGGAGCATCATCTCAAGCACATCGAAATGCCATCCGAGATGCGGGATCGGCTGAGATTTGCCTTGCTCGAGCAGCCTGACTGGCCATTCAAGCAGATACTGACCCCATTGCTCGCGATGACAGAGCTCGGACTTGGCATGCCGAGCCGCCTGGGCCTCGCCGGCAATCCGCTTCGCGATTTCGAGTGAACCGATGATCGCAACCAAATTCAAGCGGGCATCCTGGTGGCTTGTGCTCGCCGTACAGTTTGCGACCGTCGCTGCGCCGCTGGCCGTGCTGCCGTTCCTGTCCCTGCACCTCCAGCGACTATCGGGGGCAGGGAGCAAAGATATTGCACTCTGGGCCGCGGCGATCGCAGCCGCCCCCGCGGTCGGTGCAATTTTGTCTACGCCCGTCTGGGCGCACTTCGCCTCCTCCTATCCCCTCGGCAGACTGATGGGTCTTTCATGCCTGATGAATGCGCTCAGCGCTTTCCTCCAGGCGCAGGCAGATACTGTGGTGCTTTTTGCGCTAGGCCGCGGCATCCAGGGACTGACCGGGATCGGCGTCCTTCTGCTTCTCGCGGTTGAGCATAACCGTACGACCGGCCGAAAAGGCTATTCGGGTTTGCAGCAGGCATTGGCTGCAGGCTGTATAGCCGGACCCCTGCTCGGAGGATGGGCATTTGAGCATGATGCGCTTCAGGGTCTTTTGATGGGGTTTGGCATATTGCTTGTCGCCCTTGGCATTTTATGCGGACGTGCGTTCCATGATGCAGAACTTGTCGAGGATGACACGCGCTCCCCTGCTCTTAACGGGCTGCTGCCACCAATTGCCAGCCGTACGCTTGTCCTTTCCGGTCTTCTTGGAACCGCCGGCGCTTTCGGCTTCATGCCATTTTTTGCAGATTGGGCGCTGGAGCGGGAAAGCGCGGTTCTGACCGCAAGCCTGGTCGGTTTGCTTCATGCCGGAAGCTGGGCAGCGGCAATTGTCGTGCTTCCGCTGTGGGGACGCTGGATTGATGCGGGCCGGGAAAGAGCGGTCATGCGCCTGTCCACCGCGGGCTCCCTGGTTGCGCTTCTCTCATTGCTTGCGGGATCGACTATTGTTTCGATCTCGCTGTCGCGGATCGTTCACGGAGCCTTCAACGCGGGCCTGGCTCCGTCGCTCTTTTCTTCTCTTGGACGCTCCAGGCATCGCGTCCTCAATCTCGCGGCGGGGCGCGCCGCCATTACTCTCGGCCAGGTCATCGGTCCGGCGATCTGCGGGCTCGCCGTATTTGCGGCCGGGAACGACGGCGCATTGCTCGCTGCCGCTCTGCTTACTCTTCTCGCATCAATTCTTCTCTACCTACAGCCGGAGGCTAGACGCCATGACATTGAATGACATGACGATCAGACTTGCAATGCACCGTGAGCGCAACAGGCTTCTCAACACGTGGTTACGGGAGTTTCGGCCCGACCTTCTCCAGACGATCCGCGCCGGGTACGAGGTCGAAATCGCCGCTGGCGATGTGGTGATCACCGCGAAATGCGAACATTTCTCGCCGGCTGGTTTTCATCGCTTCGGCGAGCGGGTTACCGTCAACGACCAGAGCGGATTTCGAGTGATTGAAGACGCCTCGGAGCTCGCTGCCATTCTTTTGAAGACGCAGCGAGGCGCATCGAGCGCAGACATCGAAGATATCCTTAATCGGATCGGCCGCTCGTCGTTGGCAAGCCGCGAGTACGCGATCTTTCTGTCGACCGCAAAGGCGGGCATCTCTGCGGTCGCACTGGAGCAATCGCTTTGGTTTGGCCATCCGTTTCATCCGCTTGCGAAAAGCCTAGGTGGTTTCACGAAAGCCGACACGGAAAAATATGCGCCTGAACGCGCGACCCGTTTCCAGCTTCGCTGGCTGCTAGTGAAGCGTCATCATGTTGCGGAATTCGAAAATGACCGCCAGCGCCTCGCTCCCATGGATTTACGCCTGCGGGCTGCCTCGGGCCTGTCGGCAAGCGACGTTCGCGACGATATCCTCTTTCCATGTCATCCCTGGCAGGCAGCGCGCCTGGAGGAAAACCCCGACTTTGCAGACCGGATACGATCAGGAGAAATCAGGATCACGCAAGCCACGGGCAATGCGGCCGTTCCGACCTCTTCAGTGCGTACCGTTTGGTTTTCGGAACAAAATCTCTTCGTCAAACTGCCAATCGAGGCACGGATTACGAACTTTCCTCGCGTAAATACCGATGAGCAAATCGCTCGCAGCGTGGCAGGCGCACGGGCGATCGCAGTCGTCGGGCCAGCCGTTGAACGGGCGGGATTAACCGTGCTGGACGAGCCGGTCGGGCGTATCGTGCAGAGCCGCAACGCCGGAGGCGGTTTCCGGTATCATCCCGAGACGGGATATTTGCTGAGGGACGCTGATTTCGGCGAAGGCCCGCTCCCACTGGTTGTTGCCGGCCTCCTGGAAACCAACCCGGCCAACGGCAAGCCAAATCTGGCGGAAGTCAGCGGACATTACCTACAGGACCGCGAAAGCACTCATCGCTGGCTGGCGGCGTATATGCGGATATCGCTCATCCCGTTGCTGCGCCTTTTCAACGATACCGGCATCGCGCTGGAGGCGCACAGCCAAAACAGTCTTGTGCGCTTCGTGGATGGTTGGCCAGACCACCTCTTCATCCGCGATCTGGAGGGTATCGCGGTCGATCGGAGTGCGTTCGAACGCCGCTTCAGCGGTGAAGACGCTGCGTTTTTGGATCATGCCCTCTTTTATGACCGCAAGACGGCCTGGAAACGGCTCCTTTACTACGTGGTCGTCAACCATTTTTCCCACGTCGTCGCAACGGCAGCCGAGGTTTCCGGCATTGACGAAAGCGATCTATGGGGCAAGGCGAGGCAGGTTCTGGAAGAGGTTTCCGACTTGGCGGCCGTCAGCGAACTTCTGGCGAGCAGCAAGCTCCCTGCGAAAGCCAACCTTTTGAGTTGCCTCGGTGGACACGCCGATACGCCGAGTTACGTCCCTGTACCCAATCCCTTGCTGACCGGGAAGACCACGGCACCTTCCGATATCCGTCACACTACATTTGAGGAGGCGACCCCATGACGATCCAGTTCCAGGCGAAAACAGCACAAATCTCCGCCCACGCCTTACCGGATGCCCTGCATGCTGCGGGGAGCCGGGTCGTGTCGCAGACGCTGAGCGCCTTTCTCACCGAAGGCCTCTTGCCGGATGCCGCGATTTTAGTCGCTCCCGCAACCGGCGAGACAGGGGAAGTATCGATACAGGCCTCCGACGGGTTGATCGTCTATCGCGCTCTTGTCAGGAGAACCATCGCCTATGACCGATGGCTGGTGGAGGACGGCAGTGTCTGGCGGCTGAAATCGCAAGACGGCACCCGCTGCGACGATCCTCTGCTGCTTCTGGATGACCTGTTGCCTCTCGTCGTCGGCGACGCTTCGACCCACGAACGCTTCCGGGACGAAATCCGCAGGACATTTCTCAACCACACCGAAGCGTTAATTGCCAGTCGGCGTGGGGGAGGGGCGCTCGCCTCGCAAAGTTATGACGCAGCAGAGGCCAATCTTACCGATGGCCATCGCTACCATCCCAGCTTCAAATCCCGAACAGGTTTTTCACCCAGGGAAAACAGAACCTACGGTCCGGAATTTGCCAACGCTATCAAGCCGGTCTGGCTGGGCGTGCACAGGGACTTTTGCGCCAGCTCCTCCATTGCCGTGCCTGGAAACCAGGACCGACTTTTGCTCGCTTCCGCGGATGCACCCGTGCTCGATGAGGATTTTCACATCCTGCCGGTTCATCCATGGCAATGGGAACGGGTGATCGAAGCTGCAACGATTGTCGAACGTGCCAATGACCGGATCGTCTTTCTTGGAGAAGCACGGCACGACTATCTGGCTCAGCAGTCGATCCGGACCCTCGCCGATCAGACTTTGCCGGGGGCTTCCTCCCTCAAGCTTGCGCTTTCCATTCGCAATACCTCGACGGCGCGTACGCTGGCCGCCCACACCGTCCTTAATGCTCCGATCATCAGCGCCTGGCTGGAAGATGTTTTGCGCGGTGATCCATATCTTGATGCTTCGGGCATGATTCTTCTGCTGGAGCGCATGGGGACGACGGTGACCGCGCCGCTCGTGCTGGACAAGGGCGGAGATCTTCGCGGCGGTATGGCGGCGATCTGGCGGGATCCGGTGCATAAATATCTTCGCGTGGAAACCGAATCGGCATCGCCCTTTTCGATGCTGACCCATCTCGACGTTGACGGCCGCCCCTCCATCAAGCCCTGGATCGACGCCTTTGGCGTGGAGAACTGGACACGTAAATTGTTGCGTGTTTCGGCAGTCCCCGTTGTGCATCTGCTGACCGCCCATGGCATCGCCTTGGAAAGCCACCAGCAGAACATGCTCCTGGTTCATCGAAACGGCTGGCCCGTGAGAGTTGCGCTCAAGGACTTCCATGATGGTGTTCGCTTCATACCGGAACGACTGCGTGCCCGAGCGCCGGCCCTGGTTGCGACGCCAGCCGAACATGCCATGGTCAATCCAAATTCGTATGTCGAGGCAAAAGATCCGAGGGACGTGCGTGACTTCATGTTCGATGCGCTCTTCGGAGTCAATCTCGCCGAGCTGGCATTCTTTCTCGAAAGACACTTCGAATTTAACGAACGCGCGTTCTGGCGCATGGCTGCCGGTGTCATCCATGAACATCTTCAAAATAACGAATCGGCAGGCAAAGGTGCAGTTTCGTTTGGCCTGTTTGACGATGAAGTCCTTGTAGAAGATCTGGCGCGGCGCCGGCTCGATACCGGACAAGTCCCCGCCCGACGCGTTCCGAACCCACTGATCCATGCTGGTGCAAGCGGTGAGGAAGCACGATGATGACCGGGCGAACAAGGTTGCGCAATCTCCTGGATAACGGCAAAGCCGCGGGCGGGTTGTTCCTGTCGGTCCCCGCACCGACCATCGTTGACGTGGCTGCTGTCGCTGGATTTGATTTTGTCCTCATCGATCTCGAACATACACTGATCGACGGGCGAGAGCTTGAATTCCTGCTGGCAGCAGCGGACCGATCGGGTGTCAGCGCGTTGGTACGCGTTCCGGATGCGCGCTCGGATCGCATCTTGCAGGTTCTTGATGCCGGGGCGGCTGGGATCGTGGTGCCACGATGCTCCAGCGTAGAAGACGCCCGGTCGGCGGTGGCACGTGCACGCTACGCGCCCCTAGGCTCGCGTGGTCTGAACGCTGGTCGTCTGGGCCGGTTTGGCGACTGTGACCTTGTTGAGTTTATCAACAAGCTGGATCGCGAGACCTTGATCATCGCGATGATCGAGGACCTGTCGGGTCTGGACACCGTGGACGATATCGCGCGGATTGAAGGCATCGACGCAATCCTTCTCGGGGCTGCTGACTATTCTCAATCCATCGGCCTTCCGTGGCAGACAACCGCTCCGGAAGTCATTGACGCCGAGGCAAAGGTGGCCGGCGCGGTGAAAGCCGCAGGCAAGCACTTCTTCGTCATTCCTCGCCGTGATGAGGACGTGGAGCGCCAAATCACACAGGGTGCGCTCGGTATTATCGCAGCCAACGATCGCGGAATTTTGCGCCATGCATTGACACGGTCCGATCGGAGTTGGCGCAGCAAGTGCCCCTCACAAATTTAAATTTCCAAGGAGAACGTATCGTGACGTATTTCAACCCTTCGCTCCAGCTTGTCGAGTCGTTGGTCAGGCAGGACCTTCCCGTCTGCGCCTATATCCACGATCTGGACGGGCTGGCGAGGCACGCCCGCGACATCGTGTCGATCCTGCCAGCTCAGAGCGAGTTCTTTTACGCCATCAAGGCGAATAGCGATCCGGCGGTACTTTTAACGCTGGCACCCATCGTCGCCGGCTTCGAAGTCGCTTCGGCAGGCGAAATCCGCAAAGTGCGGCAAACCGTCGGTCCGAAGGTCCGGATCATCATGGGCGGGCCGGGGCGAACTGAAACTGATTTTATTGCCGCAATCGATCATGGAGTCGAGCGGGTCCATATCGAGAGTCTTCATCTCCTCCATCTGGCGGACATGGTGGCGGCCCGGGCCGGCATAAGGCTTCCAATTCTGTTGAGAATCAACATGGCCGGCCCCGTTCCGGGCGCCACGATTACGATGGGAGGGCAGCCGACGCAATTCGGCATCGACGAGGCGCAGGTTGATGAGGCGCTTCAGCTCGTCAAGTCATGCCGGCACCTGCGCTTCGATGGCTTCCATCTCCACACCATTTCCAACAATCTGGATGCCGATGCTCATGCTATCTTCTGCAAGGAGGCGTTATTGAGGGCGCGCGATTGGGCGATGCGAAATGGGCTTGAGGTGCGCGTCATCAATCTCGGCGGCGGCTGGGGAGTGGATTATGCCGATCTTGACCGAAGATTCGACTTCCGCCACCTGACTGAACAGCTCGCTGGCAGCATCCCTGCGGATAACACCGTGCTGCAGTTCGAATGCGGGCGCATCGTCGTCGCCTATTGCACCGTCTACGTTGCCGAGGTCATAGATGTGAAGACGACCCACGGTGAAACTTTTGCGTTGCTGCGGGGCGGTTCGCATCATTTCAGGCTCCCCTCGGCCTGGCAGCATCGCCACCCGTATAAAATCCTCAACGGTCGCGTCTGGCGACGGTCATGGCCGCGTCCCACGACCGGGAAAGCAGTCGTGACGTTTACCGGTGAACTGTGCACGCCGAAGGACGTCTTGCTGCGAAACGAAGAGGTTCACGACCTTGGCGTCGGCGATATCGTCTGCTTTCTGGCCGCAGGTGCCTATGGTTGGGACATTTCCCACCATGACTTCCTGAGCAATGCTCATCCGGAAAGGATATTCCTGAAAGAGTCTGTCTCCAACGGTGACGAAAGGCTGATTGCATGACCTATTCAGAGTTGCTGCTGGTGCCGCCATCGACCCTTTCTCCCCATGAGGAAATCATTCCAGATCGCGTCGCCGAAGTGACCGATCTTCTGATCCGGGATCAAAGCTGGACCAGCCCGATCTGCATTGAGCGCACAAGCCGATGCATCATGGACGGGCACCATCGTCACGCCGCAGCGTTACGTCTCGGACTGACGCTCGTGCCGGTCGTCACGTTCGACTATGAGAACGTGCGGCTGGGAAGCTGGCGGCCCGACATGTCATTCGAACCCGACGAGATCGTCGAGCGCGCCCGGCGCGGCATTCTGTTTCCGCACAAATCGACGCGCCATGTGTTTCCACCGGTTCGTGTCGTGCCGGTTCCGTTGCATCAGCTCGTCATGCCCGGCGTAGAACGAGCAATATAAAGGGAGCTCCAATGATGGCCGTCATCAAGCCGATGGGTATCTCGACCGGCGCAAACAGGGTCCGTCCGAGACAATCGGCGATGATCATCAATATGGCGCCGATGAGAGCGCTGGCGGCCATCAGGTCGCGATATCGCCCCGGACCAAGGAGGCGAGCGGCATGTGGCGCCATTAACCCAACGAACGATACGGGGCCGAAGACAGCGGCAACCGTGCTGGCGCACAATGCCCCGGCCAGGAGGTGGGCCCATTCCGCCGCCCGAAAATTCAGCCCGAGAGTTGATGCTTTCGGGCGGCCCAGTGCCATTATGTCCGTAAGCGAAAAGAGCAGATAGGAAACAGGCACGATACAAATCAGTGCGCCGGCAAGAACCGTCAGGTCAGTTTTGCCAATGCCATAAGTTGATCCGGCGAGCCAGGTCGCGGCCTGACTTGCCTGAAAACCAGCCATGATGACCAATGCGGTTGAAGCGGAGGCCGCAAATGCCGCCAGCCCAAGACCGATAAGCGCCATCGCCGACGGGGCGAGATTTCGCCGAAGCCCGAGACTGGCAACAAAAACCGTGGCGGCAAGACCGCCAGCGACAGCGCCTGCCTGAACGCCGGGAAAGCCAAGTTCGGGAAAAAAAAGCAGTACGGCGACAGCGGCAAGGCCGGATGTTTGTGTGATGCCGATCAGTTCGGGACTTGCGAGCGGATTGCGAACGACCCCCTGAAGAAGGAGGCCCGAAAGCCCGAGAAGCGCGCCACCCAATGCCGCGCCGGCAACGCGCAATGTACGGAGTTCCAGGATGCTCTGCAGGTCTGCGGAGGGGACCCCGGCGAGGAAGGTCAGGGCGCTCCACGGCGAGATGAAGCGATTGCCGCTGACAAGCCCCGCAATGCCCGCAAGGAGGAGCAGGACGACAAACAAGGCCGGATGGGATAATCCGCGCAGGGCAGGCGCTGCCTGGTATCTGCCGGAAAATTCCGATGTGGTGCGATTTTCCTGTGCATGGCGCCATGCCAGCAAGATGAGAACCGGCGCCCCGACGAGCGCGATCGGTACCCCGACCGGTAATTCGATTGTGCTGGCCGACAGGTTCAGTACGAGAAGATCGGCCCCGACTGTCAACGCTATCCCGAAGATCGCGGCTGCAGGTAGCAAAAGGAGGTGTTTGGATATTCCCGCAAGGCGTAGCAGGTTGGGCGCGACCAGCCCCACAAATACGACCGGTCCGGCGAGCGTGACGGCGAGCGCGGACAACCAGACGCCGAGAGCAAGCGCTATTCCGCGTATCAGAAGCAGGTTCTGCCCGAGCATCCTCGCCGTATCATCGCCGAGGCTAAGAATATCGAATTGTCTCGCAAGCATTAGCGCCACCAGAAATACCGGACAGAAACCGACCAGAGCGCTGATTGCTGCCTGCCAATCCGTTTGAATGAGGCTTCCTCCGCCCCAAAGATGAAGGCTTGCGCCAGCCGTTTCGTTCAAAAGTGAGATCGCCGCTGCTATCGCTCCCGCCATCAGCGATACCGCCATCCCCGACAAGGCAATTCTGACCGGCCCGGAACTGGCCCCGGAAACCGTCCAGGTGAGCCCGCCTGCCAGAACCCCACCCACGGTAGCCGCCACGGCGTGTGGGACGAGGAGGGCGAGGGCGGGCACAACAGTAACAAGTGCAACGAACAGCTGTGCACCCGCCGTCACACCAAGAATACCCGGCGATGCCAGCGGATTGCGTGTGGCTACTTGAAAGAGCGTTCCGGCCACCGCGAGACACGCGCCGGTCAAAATGGCCGCCAGCGTCCGAGGAAGCCGAAGATAGTGCAGCATCATACCGGCTGGATCATCGGCCGACGCCGATAAAATGCTGCGGAGGATGGTCGATATCGACGCTTCGATGCCGACCGAAGCGTGGAGATATACAAGCACCAGCGCGATTGACGCGCAGGTTGCGATCACAACTGCGGGCGTTACAAATAGCCACTTATTATTTGAGGAAGCGATCATCCCTGCGTGAGCGTTTCCGCCACTTTCGCGGAAAATGCCTCGGCCGCCTGGATGCCGCCGAAAGGCCAAACCACGTCGGTCAGGCCAAAAAATCTGCCGGCCCGCACAAATGGCATGCTTTGCCAGAGCGGGTTTCTCTCAAGCCTCGTATGGCTGTTATCCGCACCGATTGCGACGCCCAGAAACGTGACGTCACCAAGAGCCAGCAACCGCTCTGGACCGACTGTCGTGAAGCCAAAACCTTCCGACGGGCCGTTCCAAGTGTTTTGAAGTCCCAGTCGCTCCAGCAAGCGGACGGGAAGCGAGTTCGAGGTGAAAAGACGAATATTGTTAACCCCGGACGGAAATTGGGCAAATATGATCCGCCGCGACAGGTCAGGGACCGATGCGAGCCGTCCGGCCCCCTTGGCGAGGAACTCGTCAAGACCGCGGACCGCATCGTCTGCGGTATCGCGGCGTCCAACTTTTTCGGCAAGCAACCGTAGTTCGTCAATCATAAGGGAGAGCTGGTCGCCATTCTCCTTGCCGGTCCGGGTATAGTCGTAAAGCACAGTTTGGGCGATCTTTGAAAGTTGCTGCTGGATGCGCTCGTGTCGAAACTTGACGCCCAGGATAAGATCGGGTTTCGCCGCGATGATTGCCTCAAGAGACGGCTCCTGCCGGCGTCCCATATCCGCCGTCCCGATTGCCGCCAATTCCCGCGCGTCGGATGAAGTCTGCCCAAGATACTCCGCAAGATCGGCGATACCAACGAGAGGCAATCCGAGCGAACGGGCATGATCGGCATAACGCCATTCAAGGGCGACGACACGCGGCAGCGCCGTTTTTGCGATCAGTCGTCCGGGGCGGAAGGCCGTTGCGCAGGCGGCGCAGGAAAGAGTGAAAATAAATTTGCGTCGATTGAGGGCGATCATGTCGTTTCTCTTGGATGATTGGGACCCCAGCCCCGCGACGGAACGAGAAGTGGCGCTCCGTCGACAGGGTGAGCAAGCCGCAGCATGTCGATGCCGAAAACACCACGTATGAACTCGGGCGTCAGGATGCGCTCGGGCGACCCCGTTGCGACACAGCGCCCGTTCGAAAGAACGATGACCTCGTCGCTATAGGCCGCTGCCTCGTTCAGATCGTGCAGAACCCAGCAGACGGTTAACTGCCGCTCAATCTGAAGCTTGCGAACAAGCTCCAGTATCTGAATCTGATAACGAAGATCCAGGTAGGTTGTCGGCTCATCGAGCATCAGGATCTGCGTCTCTTGCGCAAGCGCCATGGCGATCAGCGAACGCTGGCGCTCGCCTCCCGAAAGCGCTCCTATCGGCCGGCTGGAAAGATCAGTGAGATCGGTGACTACCAGAGCCTCCTCAATGACCTCCCTGTCTCGCTTGGTCTCGGGCCGCCATATGGCACGATGTGGGTGCCTCCCGCAGGCGACGAGATCGCGGACAGATAGCGCTGCGGGCGGCTGCATATCCTGTGGAAGAAACGCCAGCCACCGCGCGAAGTCGCGGCGACTGAAGGACGTAACATCGCGCCCCGAAAGGGTAACTTGCCCGGTCGTGGGTCGCTCCAGGCGCACCAGAAGTCTCATCAGGGAACTCTTGCCGGAGCCGTTTGGACCGACCAGAGCCGTGATTTTCCCTCCAGGTATCTCGCAGACGACATCATTGAGAATGGTGCGCCCGCCGGCGACGAACGAAAGCCCGGAGCCGACCAAAGACGCGCCCGAGGAACATTCAGCTGTGCTGACCTGATAAGATGCAGCTACCATTCAACCTCATATGCGATTTTGAACGTTGTACCCGGCGATTTGATATGGCTTGTGTTGTTCGAATTCCTCAACAGCTGCGCATAGACGTTGTAGTAATCTTCATTAAAGATGTTGTCGATGCCGAGACTGAGCTTGCCACGCTCGAGCTTGAAATCGCTTGCAAGATTGAAAATCGCAAAGTCCTCCACCTTCGCGCCCCCAAATGCCACGCGGTCGTTGAAAGCGTCGTCGCGAGATCCGCTGTAGACGCCGTCGAGACGCAACGACCACCAATCTGTCGGCATGTACTCGACATAACCCGTAACCTTGATCGGCGGAATGCGGAAACCGTCCAGAGCGATCTCGCGCCCGGTCGCGGTCGTTCGTTCACCATGCGTGTAGGTAAACGTTCCCCCGGCCGACCACTGGTCGTTGAAGCGGTAACTGGCCGCCAGTTCGATGCCCTTGATTTCTTCGGGATCCCGGTCCTGGATAAGAATGAAGTTTTCCGTGCGCAGGGCGCCCAGCTCAGACTTGCTCAGGAAGGCTGCAGCACTGCCGGTGAAATCTCCGACCGACGCCCGAATGCCGACTTCGTAGTTGTCGTAGCTGAGGGGACGGATGTTGCTGCCCGTGAGATTGAAACCGCGCGGGGCCTGGCGAAGCTGCAGGCCGATGTCTGAGAGATCGTAGGACTGGGAAAAATCGGCAAACAAACTTATACCGTCGATGAACTCGTAATTCACGCCGATGTTGTAGAGCGCGCTGGAAAAATCGAGGCTGCCGCCTGCAATCGGATCGCCAATGATCGTCGTGAAATTGTCTACGGAGAAATGGGCCCATTGTTGTCGCACACCGCCACGCACCGTGATGCGATCTGTCGGTTTGACCTCAAGCTGGGCAAATAGCGAATACTGGTCGAGATCGAAAGGCGGTGTCCAGAGCGTCGTTCGTGTGCGATTGAAGACGGTTCCCCTGCTGCTGTCGAAAGCCGTACCGTCAAAAAGATCGGCCGGGCCGACGGAGTTTTCCAGTTGCGCATCCATTCCCCACATCAGATTGACGGGAACTTCGTCACTGAGAGGAATGGGCGTGTTGAAAACAACGCTTCCGCCGTAAATGTCACTTTCGAAATAGGATTGGATGATCGCCGCGCGATTGCGAATGGCGCGTGCGTCGGAAGGATAGAATCGCGATTCCGCTCTGCGGGCGAAGGCCTGGGCATCCAGTGTTCCTCCCAGAATATCCTCGTGTCTGTAGTCGATGGTTCCCTGGATATTGAACAGTCCGCCCTGTTCGTCGAGTGACAATCCTTTCACTGCGCGGGCAGGAACGGTACCGGGTGGCAAGCCTGCAACGGTCGTATCGGCCGCATAATCGCTATCCTGCCTGATTTTCTTGACGATCAGCGAAGCGCCAAGGCTCTGATCATCGAAATGATGGCGCACCCGCCCGAAAAAGCTGCCGGAGACAGTATCGAAAAGATCACCCTGGCTGGGCTCAGGCGCTATGCGGTCACCCTTGGCGTCGAACAGCCCGCGGTTGAAGTCACCTGATGCCGAAAAAGCAAAGTCGGTGTCCCCCGCGCTTCCTTGCACAGATTGCGAAAAGCGCGCATTCGCCCCCTGGCCGCCGAAATTGGTGAGGCTGTTTCCGGTCTCCAGGCGTGATTTAAACCGTGTCTCGCCGCCGCCCTGGAGCGTCGTGATATAAATGATGCCGCCTGTCGCACCATTGCCGTAGAGAGCGGATCCTCCATGGACGACCTCGATCTTCTCGATGGCGGAAACGTCAACATTGAACAGATCGCGGGAGGTGTCACGGTTGAGTTTCTGGGGAACACCATCAATAACGACGAGGGCGCTGCGCCCGCGTAGACCTTGACCGTATGTGGTGAAGGCTCCGGTATACAGCGCCAGACCAGGGACTGCTTTACCCAGAAGATCCGGCAAGCTGTGCGACGTCGTGAGGAGTTTTTCGATATCCTCTTTTTCCAGAATCGTGACGTTGCGGGTCAGGCTCTCGGGAGCATTTCCAACACGATCGGCCTTGATCGTAATGGGCGCAAGGACTGTGTCGCCGCCGCTATCTTGCGCGAATGCCGAGAAAGTTGCGCTGCACAAGGCAAGTGTGGATACCGAAATTGAAAACAAAAAAGTCTTGGATAGCAATGATAAGTCCCCCATAATTCGATGGCTGTTACGAGCGCCACTCGCTCAGTAGGTTATTTGCGTTCGGCCTGGCTCGTTCGGCTGGCCTTCGCGTTGGAGTGCCCAAAGGAAAAAGACCGATCAGCCGTTCGTGTGGATCGAGACCCATGATCTGCCTGACCCGTTCTGAGGAACAGGGCCAGCCAGTAAGCCAGATCGAGCCGAAGCCTTCCGCGTGAACCGCGTGTAAAAAAGTCGTCGCGACCGCACCTGCACAAAGCAGTTGGTCCAGTTCGGGGAATGGCGCAGCTTTATCGGGACGCCAAACCAAAAACACTGTAGCCGGCGGTCCGATCAGCCACGCCCTCAACCGGGAGATCATTGCCGATTTCACGCCTTCGTCTTGTTCTTCGGCATCGTGCGCGCGAAGAAACTCTTCCAGGAGATCGCCAGCCTGATGATCTCTTACAAGAATGAACCGCCATGGCACCAAATTACCGTGATCCGGGACGCGACTCGCGAGCATCAGGATATCGTTTAATTTTTCTTCGGATGGCGCGGGCGCACGCAACAGGGCGGGCGGAACGGAGCGGCGATTGCCCATGCCTGCTCTTGAAAGCTCACTTGGCCAACTTTGATTTTTGGTTGAAAATTCCATATGGCGCAGGCCCGCTTTTCAATTTGTGCGGGCGCATAAAAGAGGCGGATGGTGTGCATGTCAATAAACTTGACGAAAATAGTCGTGTAAATATTTTCGGTTAACAAATCGATGAGGGGAAACTGCCGCTGGCACGCTTCCGGTGTATCGCTGGTTTGACGTCTTTTAGAGACTCTTACCGAATGTATTACGTGCGTTTGCAGAGTGGGGGAATGAGCCATGGACGCCTCAGCGGGCGTTCTGAAGACGCGCATCACGTCGATGGAAGGGCGCCTGCGAAGCGGGCCTGGACTCTATCCTTCTGCGTCAACGTTGACGACAAGCTATCGTACCCGTCATGGCTCTGTGAGTGGACGCTATCATGGAAGTGGAAATCCTACCGGAAATCTGGGGCTTTAGGGAGCGGGCGTAGTATAGTCTCCGCTCGGGATCGAGCGTCATATTAGTGCGCTGAAAGTCGAGGCCCGGAAATTTCAGTGGTCGGCGGTTGGTTAACAGGCGGTCGAAGGTTCGAATCTATTCGGGAGTGCGATCTCGCAACGAGGCAGCGGGTCGTCTTTCTCGACAACCATAAGAAAAACTCATGCGAAAGGACGACCCACGCTTTCCTGTGGGCTTAGCTTTGTCGTCCATGATATGGGCCTCAGAACTCTTCCCACGATGCGCTGGCCGGTACTGCGCCACCTGCGAGGGCGCCGGCCACCTTTCGTATCAGTTGTCGTGTGGGGGAGGCGACCGGAGCAGAGCTCGGGGAGGCAGCAACCGGGCGGGGGGTTGCGGCATTGCGGACGTCGAACTGCGCGATCAACTGGTTCAGCGCTGCGGCCTCTTTCGCGAGGCTGTGGCTCGCCGCAGTGGATTGCTCGACCATCGCGGCATTCTGCTGCGTGCCCTGATCCATGGTGTTGACTGCTGAGTTGATCTCCTGAATGCCGATGGGCTGCTCGCGTGCGGATTCAACAATTGCGTTCACATGCTGGTTAATATGCTGAACCTCAGAAACAATTACCTCAAGTGCCTTGCCAGTGTTGCCAACGAGCTCGACGCCCGAACGAACCTGATCGCCCGAGGTGACAATCAGCGTCTTGATTTCTTTTGCCGCGGTTGCGGAACGCTGGGCGAGTTCGCGAACTTCCTGCGCGACAACGGCGAAACCTTTACCAGCCTCGCCAGCCCGCGCTGCCTCTACACCCGCATTAAGCGCAAGAATGTTGGTCTGGAAGGCAATCTCATCGATAACGCCGATGATGTTCGAGATTTCGCGAGAGAATTTTTCGATCTGCTGCATGGCAACGACGGCGTCTCGGACAACCTGACCGGATTGCTCGGCGCCGAGCCGCGTCTTGGTCACAAGCCCGCCGACTTCCTCAGCGCGCTTGGCGGAATCGCGAACTGTTGTCGCGATTTGTTCTAGCGCAGCTGCCGTGTTCCACAGATGCTGCCTGCTGTTCAGTGCGCTTGGATAGGTCGTCCGCAGCAGAACGGATTTCGTTAGCGCCAGCATCAATGCCACGAGCGTTCTTGCCAACGGAGACTAGAGCCTCGTGCAGTTTGCTCACGGAGTTGTTGAAGTCGGCTCGCAGCCTGTCGAGGTGGGCCACAAATGGTGAATCAATCCGGTAGGAAACTTTGCCATCTGCGAGTTTGCCGAGGCCCTGCGCAAGGGCATCGACGGCGAACTGGATGTCGGCCGCTTCCTGCGCTTTCTGACGTTCGCGCTCCAGGCGCTCCTTATCCGATGTCGAGCGGCTGGCCTCAGCCTCGCGTTCCATCTGGATCTTCGCGATCGCGTTTTCCTTGAAGACCTGAACGGTCTCAGCCATCTGCCCAATCTCGTCCCTGCGTCCCACACCGGGTACGTCTAGCTGCGTCTCACCCGATGCCAATAGCTTCATGGCCGAGGACATGGCAAGAAGCGGCGTGAAATACCAGCGCCGATCATCATCCCGGCTGCCAGCGCTATAGCGACGGCTGCCGCAAGGCTAATCTAGATCAGATTGATGGAGGATGAAACGGCCGCACTGTTCGCTGCAGATCGTTTTTCAAGGAGTGCCCGCTCATCCGATCGTACTTCTGCAATAAGGCTGCGAAGCACATCGAAATAAACCTTGCCTTGCGAGGCGTCCAGTGTCTGGTTCATCTCGGCTAGGGACCTCGTATAGTACCGCAGCCTATCGGACGTTGAACCGGCTTAACGAGACCGGCATCGCTATCTCGTTAGACGATTTTGGGACAGGGTACTCCAGTCTTGCGCGACTTGAGGCATTTCCATTCCGCAAGCTCAAGATCGAGGCCCAGTTCGTCCGCGGGCTGGAACATGACAATCGCAAACGGAGAATTGTATCTGCAGTCGTCGGACTGGGGCAAAGCCTGAACATCACGGTGGTCGAGGGCGTGGAAACCAACGCCGAGGCAGCGATCTTGCGGAGGCTCGGCTGTCCGTTAGGGCAGGGTTGGCTTTACGGAAAGGGCGTGCCCGCCCCGGAGGCGCAGCAGGTCCACAAACATCTTTCAGAGATGGCGGCGCCGGCATCTATTCTCGACGCGTCTCCGTTTCAGCAACTCCACCAGTTGGAAGCACCATATGACCAAGCCCCTGTCGGGCTAAGCTTTCTCGATCTACATTTCAGGTACGTGCGCGCCAACGATATCTTTGCAACTATGCACGGCGTCACGGGTCGCGAACTGGAAGGCAGGTCGATCTACGAAGTCTTGCAAGGTGAAAACCTCCCAAGGTTTGAGGCGGTATTGAGCAAGGCGCTGGGACCCAATCCCCTGCCACCACAGGACTACGTTATGGGGAAACGGGAATATCGGGTCTTTGCTCAAAAGGTCGCAGACGAGGGAGGCGAAAACCTCGGGTTTTCTCTTGTGGCTATCGAAGTGACCGAACAGAACCGGGTCTTCCGGACGCTTGAGCAAAGTGAAGAGCATTTCCGTCATGCTGTCGAACTCAATCCAGATATTGCATGGGCGGCTACCGCGGAGGGAGACGTTTATTACATCAGCCCGACATTCGAGGACCTGCCTAATGACACGATGCGGGATCGTACCGATCGATGGATGGCGAAGATGCATCCTGACGACCGCACCCACGTTCGTTCAAATGGTTGCAATGGATTCCCAGCGGCCAACCTTGGGAGATCCAGTTCCAGATCGCGTGGCCGGATGGGACGTATCGATCCGTCGTTAGCTGTGCGCGCGCCCATATCGCCTCCGACGGAACCGTGCTTCGCTGGTTTGGCGTTATATCTGACCAGACGACCGGATAAGCCCGTAAGCGCGGACAATCTCTTCGGGCAGGTAACATGTTCGATATGGCGTGCGTCGCCAAGGCGCGCGGCGATGTATGCGTTCTCGAAGTTGGCTTGTTTAGACCCCAATTCGCCATGCGATTTATTTTTGGCAGGATATATTCACATGTAATTTTCTGAACTTCTCGTTGCGCTTCCCCCTCCCTCCTAAAGCTTCGGGGGCTGGTGCGCCTTGGCTGCATATGTCGATTCTGCCAAGACTGGGGTACAGATGTGGTACCGGGATGGCCTGCAACGGCTGTGGCGTTTGCAACGTGGTCTGAGCACTGATTTTCCTCCAAATTTGCGGGTCCGCTGCTGTGACGAGATGCCCGCCGCGAGAATAGTATATCGGGAGCAACCTTCTAGAAACACAAGACCAAGTTGGGCGACAGAGAGATTTCCGATGCCCGCAAGCTGAAAGCTCTGCAACAAGAGAACGCCAAGCTTAAGAAGTTGCTGCCAAGAGCATTTTCAATAGTGCCATATTGAAAGATGTTGCAAAAAAATTGTGACGCCCAATTTGAAAGCAGGGAATTGGCTTATGCCTGCAAACAGTAGGGGCAACGAGCATCGGCGCGTGAGGTTTTATCATTGATTGGTCGAAGGCACGATATTGCGTTTGACCGGATGAGCTGGCATCCGTGAGGCGACGAAGCTAGTGGCATCCGAACATCGCCATTTCGGGTATCGACGCATGCACGTGCTGTTGGATCGGCAGGGCATTGTCACTAGGCAACACGACACGCAGTGAATTCGCGATGAAAATCGACACAGAAAAATTGGTCACATGAGGTCAAAGATTGAAACCAGGGCTCGCCCGAAAACTTGGGGGTACAATTGGCTCAGGTCAGTCTCTGCATAAGAGGCAGCCAATGGGAATACTTCTCAAATGCAGGGCATTTGCGATTTTGAAGTGGATATTAATGAGGCGTGACATTCTGAGATAGATCGATATTTTGTTGATGAACTATCTAAGCTACTAAACGAGTGACTATTGAAACAGCGATCATCGCGCAACATGCCCGTTCCCTCTGGATCCAACTCTTCTCTGACCCGTCCTCCCTCCGATCTCAACATACTACCAATCACAAGATATCGTTGGCTGGATAAAGATGGTCAATGTCACCGATGGCAGCGCGGGCCTCGTCACTGAACTTGAGGAGCCATTGGTTGCGAGGGATTTTAGTGATTGAGGCGTAGTCGATGTTTTCATGCTCGCACCAAGCCATGAAAGCCACGTCGGTAACGACATCGTCCGCATTCACCACGTCGCAGGGAAAGCCTTTGTAGACAGGATAGCCGACAGGCAAACCTCTAAGCTCAAACGGAATTCGCTTTTCGTCACCTACTGCGGGCCAATGCTTGCTGTGGCCGGTCGAGAGGTCGTAGGTTCCACAGGTGCCGTTCGAAACAATTCTATAGTCGTAGGATCGCCTACATCGACCAAAACTCAAGTCCGGACGCATCTTTACAAATCCCGGGGCCAATTTGATGACGTTCCACTCGAAGTGAGCCAGCGCCCGGACGCTTCTGTCACGGATAATAGCTCCAGTCCTCGGGTCCTTAGTTTCTCCAGTTTCGATGTCGAAAAAATGGCCAAGGCCAGAGACACCAAGTTCGATACCGAAGATGTTGGCGCAATCTTGAAGACAGGAGTGGACGAACTTCGCAATCTCTTCCCGAGTTGCCTTGGTGTCGAAAACTTGCTCGTTTCCTTCGCTGCCACTGTCATCGTCGGTCTGTTCAATCTTCTGAAGCGAACTGTCGCGGGCACGAGCCATAGTTGGATCCGGGTGAAGGATGGGCGTGAAGATCATGTACGTCCAGAAATCGTCATCAACGCCATGCTCTCTGGCCTGTGCTTTGACAGCGGCGAAATCTACATACTGGAAGTTGTAGAATTTCATGGGGAACCTTTTGTAGTAGTCTTTGCCGGCCGCCTTTGCCTTGCTCAAAAACTTGATGCCGGCCCAAAGGTTGTCATCTCGGAAGTCAGCGTGGTGGACCATATCGGCAAACTCAGGATCTTCCATCAACTGTTTGGCGTTGACGAGTGCAGCATGCGTCTTGACGCTCGTATTCGAGACCGTACCATTTTTCTCCATCTCTCGTTGGATCAGGAAGCGTTGCTGAAATGTGATTTCGTTGATCTCCTCGAAGGTGTAGTCACAGACCTTCCCCTCAAGTCCCATAACTCGCCAGAGGTTTTTGTCGTGCATAGCAACCAGTTCCTCATCTTTGGTGACCTGCCAATCCCATTCAATGAATTTTATTCCCTCCTTCTTGGACGCACGAGCTCCTTCGTAGGAGTTTTCTGGAATGTGAGCGCAACGAGAATAGCCGCCGCGATGATCTGCGGCCAAAATGCTTCGGACGCCATCGCGAGGGTATTTCTCTTCATTGAGAAGAAAGTCGAAGTTCACTGTCGAGTGTTGGGCGAGGACTTTGTCCCAAGTGACATTGGGTGGAAGAAGGGGACGGTTGCCTCTGGATTTCCAATTGCTACCGTGAGGCTTGATCTCCTCTAGAGCGTTGTCGGGCTGTGGGTGAGGCATTGTATCGGTTGACGGCTGGACTGTAGCGTACTGAATTCAAATGGAATGTAGGAGGAAAGTTCGAGGATTGATCAGTTGGCAATGAATAGGAACGGTGGAGTGCCGATGGTGCTGGATTGATTTGAGTTGGGAAAGCTGGGTATTTATGCTTTTTGGGGTAGGCTCGAAGGACCTCTCCCCCAAGGGGTGGGCGATGCGTTTGACCCTGAAAATTCTCGGGGATTGCTCACAGGCTTGGCTTCTCCTATCTGCCAAGGAGGCGGTGTGACAATTCCTTCAGCTGGGCGGGGTCCGAACTATAGTGACGTGGCATCCTGCACCTCGTGCCTTCGCAAGCGGAGCCAATTGGTCAACTTCTTTTCTTCCCCTCTTTGCCAAGCTGCTCATTGCGTCCGAGACGTATTCGGGATGACCGAATGTGGCGGGGCTAGCGCGGTCGCTTAAAGTAAGCCCGCCTGACTGTCTGCCGGGGTTGTCGATAAAAATAGGATTTCTGCCAAGACGCTAAGCTGGACTGGGACTAGTTTTCGTTGCGGGATATATCTTAGTGTAATGTGCGTTCATCGATTTGTTCGATTGTTGTTGTGCATTCATTGGTTCGAGTGTTCGTACAAATATTTGTATATTGGTTTGATGATATTGCCGGCGGTAGTAATCGTCCGAAACTGGTTTTGCCTGCCGAGCGCCGGGAGGGTCTAATTTCTTGCTGAAATCAGGTGCCGCAGCCAAGGCATCGGTGGTGTCCGCCTACTCTTGGCACTTGGCAAATTTCATCGCTGTGACCGCAATCGGCCTGTAGATTTGATCTTCAGACGAAGCGCGTAGGATGTCGTAGCACCGGGCGGCGGCATGGGCGGGTATCCACGCGCCAGAGCAGCAAAGATCAAATCACCTTTGGCGACGGCGGCTTCCAACGCCTCAGTACAAGCGCGCTCGACTGCGGCAATACCCTGGCCGAGCACGGCACTGTGAACCGCGCCGGCTTTACCGGAGACCGTTTGGTTTAAGTTATGCGGCCATGGCTGGCGCGTCCAGCATGGCGTAATATCGTCCTTCGGCCTCGGCTGGCGGTATGTTGCCGATGGGCTCCAGAAGGCGGCGGTTGTTGAACCAATCGACCCATTCGAGCGTGGCGAACTCCACGGCTTCGAAGTTGCGCCACGGTCCTCGTCGATGGATGACCTCGGCCTTGTAAAGGCCGTTGATCGTTTCGGCGAGAGCGTTGTCGTAACTGTCGCCGACACTCCCGACAGACGGCTCGATGCCCGCCTCCGCCAGCCGTTCGGAATAGCGAATTGACACGTATTGCGAGCCGCGGTCGGAATGATGAACCAGCCCGCCCCGTTTGACGGGTCGCCGGTCATGAAGTGCTTGGTCGAGGGCATCGAGCACAAAGCCCGCATGGGCAGTCCGGCTCGCCCGCCAACCGACGATACGGCGTGCAAAGGCATCAATGACGAAGGCCACGTAAACGAAGCCCTGCCAGGTCGCGACATAGGTGAAATCGGAGAGCCACAGCATGTTCGGTGCGGGAGCACGGAACTGCCGGTTCACGCGGTCGAGCGGGCATGGAGCGGCCTTGTCCGGCACGGTGGTTTTGACGGGCTTGCCGCGAATGATGCCTTGAAGACCCATCATTCTCATGAGCCGAGCGACGGTGCAGCGGGCGATGTCGTAACCTTCTCGCTGCAATTGCCGCCAGACCTTGCGCACGCCATAGACCTGGAAGTTCTCGTTGAACACCCGGCGTATCTCGACCTTCATCGCCATGTCGCGACGGGCGCGGGCCGACAGGCGGTCCACGTCTGTGCGCTTGGCGATGACCTCATAATAGGTGGACGAGGCAATCGGCAGCAGTCTGCAGATCGGCTCGACCCCGAGCACCGAGCGGTGTTCGTCGATCAAGGAAATCATCGCTTCAGTGGGCGGTCGAGCTCCGCCTGGGCAAAATACGCCGAGGCCTTGCGTAAAATCTCATTCGCCTGACGAAGCTCGCGGTTCTCCCGCTCCAGAGCCTTCATCTTCTCCGCCATGTCACTCGGCAAACCCGCACGCTTGCCGCTGTCGACCTCGGCCTTCTTCACCCATTCATGAAGGGTATGCGCCGAGCAGCCGATCTTGGCCGCTATCGATGATACCGCCGCCAGCGCGATGAGTGTTCGGCTTCATGTTCCGTCACCATCCGAACGGCGCGGGCGCGGACTTCAGGAGAGAACTTGTTCGTCGTCTTGCTTGTCATAGTGAATAGCCCCGAGTTCGTAGACACCCTCGGGTTAGATTTTCTTCTGCTTCTCGAACTCGACGGGCGACAGCATCCCGTTCCTGACGTGTTTGCGTTTCGGGTTATAGAACATTTCGATGTAGTCGAACACGTCCTGGCGTGCTTCATCGCGTGAACGGTAAACCCTGCGACGTATCCTCTCTCGTTTCAGAAGATTGAAGAAGCTCTCGGCCACCGCATTGTCATGGCAGTTGCCGCGTCGGCTCATCGAGTGAACCAGATTGTGGTGCCTGAGGAACGCGGCCCAGTCCATGCTGGTAAACTGCGAGCCCTGATCCGAGTGGATCAGCACCTTGTCTCTCGGTTTGCGTCGCCACACCGCCATGAGCAGCGCCTGCAATACGACGTCCGTGGTCTGTCGGCTCTGCACTGCCCAGCCGATGACCCGGCGAGAATAGAGGTCGATGACAACCGCAAGGTAAGCGAAACCTTCGCAGGTTCGAATGTAAGTGATGTCCGTGACCCAGGCCTTGTCCGGAGCTGCTACGTCGAATTGCCGGTCGAGCTTATTATCGACGACGACAGACGGTCTGCCGCCATAGATGCCGGGACGGCGTTTGTAGCCGATCTGCGCCTTTATTCCGGCGAGACGCGTCAGGCGCGCGACCCGGTTCGGGCAGCACATCTCTCCCTGATCGAGGAGGTCGTCGTGCAGCTTGCGATAACCGTAGACCTTGCCGCTCTCTTCCCATGCCTTCAGGAGCAGATCGGTCTGTCGCTTGTCCTCATTGGCTCGCCTGCTCAGCGGGTTCTTCAGCCAGGTGTAAAATCCACTCGGGTGAACCCGCAGAAGGCGGCACATCGTCCGCACCGAAAACTGCAAGCGATGCAAAGCAATGAACGCGTACTTCACTTTGCATCCCTGGCGAAATACGCGGCCGCTTTTTTTAGGATATCGCGTTCCTCAGTGACGCGAGCCAGTTCCTTCTTCAGCCGCCTGATCTCCTCGGCCTCGTCGTTGCCCTTGGAGTCCGACCCAGCAAACTTCTTCTTCCATTCATACAGCGAATGCTGGCTGACGCCGAGACGCTGCGACACCTCAGCCACCGGATAGCCACGCTCCGTGATCTGCCGCACCGCGTCACGCTTAAACTCTTCGCTGAAATTCGATTTGCCCATGATGCTCTTCTTGCCTCAAAATTAGGAAAGAAGGTGTCTACAAATCGCGGGGCTATTCATAGACCCTACTTCTCACGAGTTGGGGTCTCCGGCAAAGCCGGCGCGGTTCACCCCGGTTCTAAACGAACTCCCGATTTGCGTTGACGTGGTTCTTTTTAGCGCTGTTCAGTTTGGTGCTGACTTGGGTGTGCTCGCGGTTCAGGCACGGTAGTGATTACCGCATTCCTCGCACGCAATGCGTGCCGTCACCCTTTGCGCCAACGAGGCGTCAGTTTCAGCTTTTTAAGCCACCGAGGACGATTCTTTCTTTTCGGACAGGTGCACGAGTCAGCGACCCGCATTAAGGTAATCTGAGATGATATTCTAAGGATGATCTTCATTTTTGATCTGTTCGATCACCTTCACGTGAGGCTATCTGCGTGCCGCTTCCGCTAGCGCGGAAGTGGTAAGGGACGTTTGACCGATCAGAAACTCGTAGCGAACTCGAGCAAGCCGACCTGGTCGCAGATTCTATTCATGGGCAGCTGAAAGCGCCTTTTGTCCCAAGATCAATGCGGCAATCGGAAGAAACGAAGCTGCCTCGGCGGTTCCCTGTGGCCCAAGAGATCGCGAAACTTGAACAATTGGCCTAGTGAGAGGGCGACGACCGGTTACATCGTAAACGTCGAGCGAGATGTTGGCGCAAATTGCTTCCAGAATCGCGCGTGGAAAAAATCCGCCGATGAGAATAGCGTCCGGATTGAAGAACTGAACTGATGCCGAAAGTGGTTGCGACATTCGAGCACCGCGGTCTTCGATCCACGTGGAAAGCTTCCTGTCCTTTGCCGCAAATAGTTCTGACAGGCGCTCATACGAAAGGTCTCTGAGCTCGTAATTGAGGTACTTTGCTAAGTCGGTCAAACTTGGTCGCGGCCCGGTTTCCGGAATGAGACCACCGATATTGGCCGCCTGATTGTAGGCACCTCGGAAGACGGAGCCGTTGAACGTCACACCACCCCCAACGCCGAAACCCAGGGCCGTGTAGAACACGCATCGCCGATCGGAAAACGCACTGTTTGCCTCATATGTAGCTGAGCAAAAAGCGTCGTTTTCCCAAAAGACCGGCATCTGAAAACGAGACCGAATGGCTGACACAATTCCAGATATAGGCAAAGTCGCCTGTGTCGGTGTCACCTCGAATAATTCGCCATCGTCAGCGATAATCGCTGGCACTGCATAACCGATACCAATGACCGGTACCCTGCTAGATCTGATCGCGTTTTCCACCTCGCGTACTATGTCTTCGATAGCCAATTCGGACGTCAATGTTTTCTGGAATTTATAGAGGACATTGCCGCTGAGGTCGGCTCGAACGACAGCGCAGATTTGCCGGTTTACGTAAACGCCTATGCTATGAAACCTGTCACCTCTCAAGGACAGCAGGACAGGCGGTTTCCCTCGTTCGCCATGTTCGAGTGTCACCTGTTGCTCGATCACAAGCTCGATCTGAACAAACTTCGAAACGGCTTTTGTTAGCATCGACTTGGACAAGTTTAGTGAAGCCGCAATCTCCGTTCGACTGCGGCCAGGATTTAGCCTGATATAACGAAGCACCTGATACTCGACATCAGTCAGCCCCAACTGAACTCCCAGTGCTTCAACTACCTCTTTCAAAACTCAGATCTCCTACGTACTTCGCCATTCCCCACGAAATTTACGATAGCGGCTTGTCATGTTCATGTCATGAATATATCATAAGTTCATGCCGTGAACATAATGGGAATGCGACCGGCTCGGGAGGACAATGTATGGCAAAACTCGAAATCGATCGCGTATCGAAGACCTTTCCCAATGGATTTGAGGTTCTTCGGGATATCACGATCAACGCAAAACCTGGGGAGTTCCTGACCCTCCTTGGTCCGTCTGGTTGTGGCAAGACAACCCTTCTAAAGGCAATAGCTGGCTTCCACTCGATCTCGACTGGACGCTTTCTGATCGACGGCACAGACGTCACTGACCGTCCGCCTGAAAAACGCAATACGTCGATGTGTTTCCAGTCTTATGCGTTGTTTCCGCATCTGACGGTTTCGGAAAATATCTTGTTTGGACCCAAGCAAAATCGCATCCCCAAGGAAGAATGCGACGAGCGCCTCAAGACAGTTCTTCGGCAAGTCGATCTCGAGGCTCACGCTGAAAAATTACCATCCGCGCTTTCGGGAGGACAACAGCAGCGAGTGGCGCTTGCCCGCGCGATTGCTACGAGACCGGGTATCATTTTATTCGACGAACCTCTGTCCAACTTGGATGCAAAGCTGCGCGAGCAGGTGCGTTTCGAATTGCGCGCCCTGCAGGCTGAGCATGGTTTCACCGCTGTCTACGTAACGCATGACCAGGCGGAAGCACTCGCAATGTCCGACCGGATTGTCGTAATGAATGCCGGTCGTGTTGCTCAGATTGGAACGCCAACCGACATTTACGACCGGCCGGCTACGCGGTTCGTCGCCGATTTTATAGGCGCAGCGAATATCCATAGAGCCGAGGTCATTGGAAAGGTGGCGCCCACAACCTGGAAACTGCGCACTGGCGTCGCCGATTTTGAAGTCGAGACCGACAAGGATCTGACGGAGCGGAGCTATTACATCTGCTGGCGCCCGGAGGATGCGGTCATCGTTTCCGGCTCCGGCATCGGAATGAACAACCTTGTTGCGTCTGCCGTGGCGCAGGCATTTCAGGGGAACTTTACCGATGTGCTTCTGCGCTGTGATAAGTCTGCAGAAACCTATCGGTTTCAGACCCGCAAGCCACTGCCCGTCAATTCCAATGTGACGATCTCGATAGCGCCCGAAAAGATCTCGGTGCTGGAGGCGGCGCAATGACATCGGTCGGCGAAACGCAGTGGCGACGATTCATCGGATTGACGCTTCTCCTGGCGCCCGGGTTAGGCCTAATCCTAATCCTGATTGGCACGGTTATCGGCATGGCAGCCGCACAGTCTGTCGGTTACTTCAATTTTTCTGGAGAAAGCGGATTTTCACTCGATTTCTGGCGCAGACAGCTGACTTCACCGATTTTGCAAGGTGCTGTTATATATTCGTTGAAAATTGCACTCGTGTCGTCAGTGCTCGCCATTTCCCTTGCCTTTCCCCTGGCGTTGTGGCTGCGCAAACCGTTTATCGGCGCGAGCATTATAAGCGGGCTGCTGAAAGCGCCAATGATGGTGCCAGGCCTCGTAGCGGCTTTCCTGTTCGTGAATGTCATCGCCTTCCACGGCTTCCTGAATGAATCGCTACTGGCGCTTGGCATTATTGACAAGCCGATGAGGATGCAGAACGACCGCTACGGGCTAATGGTTATGTTTCTCCAGGTCTGGAAACAGCTCCCGTTTGCATTGCTGCTTTTGACAGCTGCAGTTCAGTCCATTCATGACGACTTGCTCGATGCTGCGCGTGATCTTGGCGCCGGCGCGTTGGTCCGTTTTCGCAAAATCATTCTACCCTTGACCCTGAAGGCTATGCAGGCCGGGCTGATCATCATCTTCATCGGTGCTGCAGGCGACTATTCTTTCCAGGTCGTTGCCGGACCATCCAATACCAGCTCGCTTGCCCAGCATATGTACACCGTACAAAGAGAGTTCGGACAGTGGAATGAGGCTGCTGTTGTCGCCATCGTGCTGATGGCTGTCGCGCTCTTCGGATCATTGCTGCTTGCCGGTGTCGCCCAAGTGCTGATCGCGTGGGGGAGGCGATAATGCAGAAATCATCCGTTCGTCTCCTGCTGTCCTCCGGGCTGGCTCTGGTGCTTGCCCTCTGGCTGGCTGTTCCATTCGGGATGGCACTGCTTTGGTCGGTCGTCGATCCGGGAACATCATGGAGCTATCCCGATCTGTTTCCAAAGCAACTGTCCTTCCGGCGTTGGGCCGAGATGTGGGAAACGACAAGCCTGCCGACCGCAATGCGCAACAGCTACACACTGGCGCCAATCGTGGCTGTGATGACACTTTTGCTGGCTACTCCGACCGCCTACGCATTTGGTCGCTTGGAGTTTCGAGGTAAGGAAGCGGCTCAGATGCTTGCGCTTTTGCCTTTGGTCGTCCCAAGCTTCGTGATCGCGCTGTTTTTTACCGCGCTTCTCTACAAGATCGGCGTCTACAACAAATTTGGCGGTATCGTTCTCGGACATGTGGTGTTGTTTCTGCCCTATGCCATACGCATCCTCACGGTTTCGTTTTCGCAGGTTCGCGACGACCTAGTCCATGCTGCCCGAGATCTTGGCGCAAGCCGTTGGGCTCGCTTCTCGGCGGCATATCTGCCGGTGCTGAAGCCCGGTATCTTTGCGGCACTCGTGATGGTCTTCATTTTGAGTATCGAAGAGTTTGCCATCTCGTTCACGCTTGGCTCACCCGATTTGACCACTGTTCCGACGATCCTCTATTCGTACCTCGGATACAATTTCGTTAGACCAAACGCGGCCGTGGTGTCGCTTATCTTGGTCGTCCCCAATGTCATTCTCATGCTCCTGTTCGAGCGACTGCTGAAAAGCGACGGCGCCGTTACGATGGGTGGCAAGGGATGACATGTCATCACAAGAACCCGCCTGAGGAGTACGAAATGCTGAAAGCCATCATGTCCGCCACACTCGTGGCAACAATCTTCGCCAGTCCCGCACTGGCTGCGGACGATATAATCAAAAAACCATGGAAAGACATTGTCGCTCAGGCAAAAATAGAGGGCGAGGTAGTCTGGTATTATTGGGCGCTACAGCCCCGTTTCCGGGAGCTCACAAAAATTTTCACAGAGAAGTATGGTATCAAGGTCACAATCCCGGACGGTACCGTCGATGCAAACATCAGCAAGTTTGTCGCGGAACGAAGCAGAGCAGAGGGCGATATCGATGTGATGTCTGTTCCGGGCGATCGCCTTCCTCAAGTCGATGTGACTGCATCCCTCCTTGGTCCGCTCGATATTCTTCCGAGCTATTCCAAACTGCGAACCAAAATCAACGGTGGTGATGGCAAGGGTTACGCCGTCGCATGGTGGGGCAACCAGACGGGCCTCGCCTACGACCCAACCCAGATCGATGAGAAAAAGCTCCCGCAGAGTTTCGAAGAGCTGACTGCCTGGATCCAGGCCAACCCTCAAGGCTTTGCCTTCAACGATCCACGTGGTGGGGGCGCGGGTAACGCCTTCGTCCAGACGGTAGTTCGCCTGACCGTTTCGCAGGACAATCTAAAGGCTGGCAACTATCAGGCAGCCTGGGATTGGTTCAAATCAAGCAAGGAAAGCTACGGTTTCACGTCCTCGAATGCGGATAGCCTCACTCGCCTGAATGGCGGAGAATTCCAGCTTGTAGCGGCATGGGAGGATCATCTGGCAAGTCTGCAGAAGTCAGGTGAGGTCGATAAGCGGATGAAGTTCTACATCCCCAAATTTGGCATGCCAGGTGGTGGCAACGCCATCGGCGTAGCGGCGAACGCAAAACATAAAGCTGCCGCACTGCTCTTCGTTGATTGGCTGACCTCGGCTGAGACGCAAAACCTCTTTGCCAAGGAACTGGGAGCTTCTCCGGTCAACAGCGATGCGAAGGGCGTTCAGGGAGGAGTTCCCGCCGAGCAAAGGGCTTACTCTGTCAATTTCCTCGCGATCAAAGACGCAGATGCAGTCAAGAACCAGTTTCTCGAAAAGATCGTCCTCGGTAAATAAGCAGAAGGCAATATTCCTGACATGAAGAACTTTGAATTAAACGAGCATCATTTGTTAACTGGCGCTCTGGGTGCCCGCCCGTCCGGCGTACCCAGCAAGTTTACGGTGGACGGTGCCGTACGCCCATTCCCAGGAAACACGATTATCTGCCACTTATCTCAGGACAGCGAACTGCACACGCGACTGACGCAACTCGCTCTTGAATTGGACGGATGCAACAACGAGGCGCTCTACACTCTCCTGCCACCGTCAAGCTGGCATATGACTGTATTTGAAGGGGTCTGTGATCAAGTGAGAACACCTGGTTTTTGGCCTGCGGACCTGCCGGCCGATGCGCCTCTGGCAGAATGCAATGCAGCTTTTTCCAGAAAGCTTTCGGCCTTCGATATGAATACGACGCCAAGTTTTCGGATGCGCATCTCGGGATACACGCCACGTGTGGATGGAATTGGCCTTCACCTTGAGCCAGTAGATACCGCAGAAGACGCTAGGATCAGAAACTTAAGGGATCGCCTGTCGAAAGAACTTCAGATCAGGCATCCCTTCCATGAAGAATATGGTTTCCATCTGAGCATCGCCTATTTTATACGCTTTCCAACAGATGACGAACGCTCGGCGCTGGACAAGATTTTGTTCAATCGCCTTCAGGACATGCCAACTGAGTTCGAGCTTGCCGCACCGGAGTTCTGTTTTTTCGACGACATGTTCGAATTTCGCCGGCAGTTTTTCCTGAAGTAACCTGTGAGGAGCCCATATGAACGACTTGATTCGTCTGCTGGACAAAACCGCACGGCTTGCGGGGGAGCTTGCGACCCATCACCAGCAACGACCTGCTGATTTGAGGGTAGAAGCTAAAGGTCCTTTGGATTTTGTCACCGCGGCAGATAAAGCGGTTGAGCAGGGAGTAGTCGAAGCGATCAGAAAAGCTTTTCCTGACGATTCGGTGCTTGGTGAAGAGGGCAGCGCGTATCAGGGGAACGGACCCCGACTTTGGGTGATCGATCCTATTGACGGCACCGCTAACTATATGCGGGGCCTTCCCTGGTGGAGTATCTCAATCGGGCTGGTCGAGGATGGCCAACCGAAGGCCGGAATTATACATGCGCCCGCCATGGACATCACCATTGTCGCCGTCAAAGGCGGGGGAGTCGTCCTGAACGGCCAGCCTGTCGAAGCTGACACGCTGAGACAGGACCCACCTGCGCCTGTTATCATGACCGGTTCATCGCCCGCAAGCGCCGCCAAAGGCGATGCGGAAAAACTGAGCGTGCTCATTCGCTCCGATTTGAATGGAATCGAGCGACGGCTCGGTTGCGGCACGGCAAGCCTGCTCCAGGTGTTATTGGGTAAGGCTGATTTATATATTGGATTGGGTGAAAGAATTTGGGACGTGTGCGCCGCTGCAGTAATCGCCGAGGAGCTCGGGCTTCGTCACTCCGTACAATGGAAGGCCGCAGCCGATCCGCAACCTTTCAACTTCGCCTGCGGCGTCGCCAAGATATTCGAAAAAGTTAACAGGAGGTCTCCTCCGGATACCGGATCGGCATACCAGCCTTGGCAGGCTTTTTTCTGACCGGCTGAACCTCAGACGAGTTACCAGACGGCGATCTGATCTGGTTCTTCGAGACAAGCACTTTGACTCGTACGGGTAAGATGATCAATGTGACGGCGAAGGCCGGCAACATAGATTTTTTGATGCGCGACGACGGCAATAGCCTCGAACTAAAGAGCACCAACCGTTTAGGGACACCGAGCGTCCGATGTCAACCCGAGGCGTGTTGGGATCGCCGGTTTCGGGAAGATGGGTTCGGAGATCGCGACCCGTGGACGTGAGCGGCCTTGAAGTGATCGTATGGAATCGTGACATCTCCCACATGTTGGTTTCCACGCGGAACTGAGCCGGTGGGGGTGCGGATAAAAAGTTGGACTGTTTAAATGCCTAGGCCGAGGCTCTTACGATATTCGACCGGGCTGAGTGATCCCAGTGATATTTTGATGCGCGTTTCATTGTACCATCGGATGTAGGCGTCCACCTCTGCCAGGAACTGCTCGATCGTGATGGCCTTCCAATCCCGTGGATAAAAAAGTTCCGTTTTCAACCGACCGAAGAACCCTTCGCACGCCGCGTTGTCTTGCGAGCATCCCTTTCTGGACATCGAGCGAATCAAGTTTGCTTCGCTGATACGGGTTAACCAGCCGGGCCAGCGATAGTGGGCTCCGCGATCAGAATGGATGATCGGCCTTTCTTTGCCGTCTGTCACGGTGCCAATGGCTGCATCCAACATGGTGTTGACGAGGCCCGCATCCGGTTGGGTTCCGATGGACCAGCTGATGACCATGCCGTCAAAGCAGTCGATGAGGGCGAAAGGTACACCTTGCCTGCTGGGATCTGGAACTCGGTGATGTCTGTCAGCCACTTCACGTTCGGCGCTTCTGCATGGAAGTCGCGATTGATCAGATTCTCGGGTGCCGGACTGATTTCTCCCAGATATGATCCGAAACGCCGTCGGCGTGGTCTGGCAACGACCAACTGCTGCTGCTTCATCAATCGCTGGACAACTTTTTCCGAGTCGATCACGCTCTTCCTGGCCAGTGACGCCTGTAGTCTGCGGTAGCCGTAACAACGACGGTTCTCTTTAAAGATTTCCGCTAGGCTGTGGCGGACGGCGGCATACTTGTCTGCCAGGCACATGCGGGCGCGATGGTAGAAGTAGGAGCTGCGGGCAGTCCGAAGCTGGGCAAGCAGCTCTGGCAAGCGGTAAACGTCCTTAAGGGCGTCAATCAGCTGGGTCTTCTCCCGATTACTCAGGATCTGCAGATCGACGCCCAGGTCTTTTTGACAGTTCGTTGGCCTTCTTCAGGAGATCATGCTCGAGTTGTAACTGGCGGACATCACGCTGGAGGGCTTCAAGCTGTCGCTCGAGCTCTTCACGTTCAGGCAGCTTGGGGTTGGATTTGCGGCGTTTCATGGATGAGGGAGCCTCGTGACCGAGTAGCTGGTTTTTCCAGCCATACAATGTCGGTCTTGAGACGCCCAGTCGGTCAGCGACCTGTTGAGCGCTTTCATCTCCACTGCATAATCCGATGACCCCCGCTTGCCGGACCTCTTTGGAATAGCCAGGGTGCCACGATCGACCGACCATCGATGTCCGCGCCTCCGGAAACGCCTCACGAACCCATGCGGTTAGAGTTCCTCGACCGGGATAGCCGAGCGCCCTCATCGTCGCAGAGATGCAACGATCATGGGTGCGAAAGTGCTCAAGTGCCGCCTGCCTCTGAGCCTCTGAATATTTTGGCGCTCGCGCTACCGGCTGAATACGTAGGTCGAGATGCTGTACGTATTCGCGATACCAACCCCTCAACGCATTCTTGGTGGGATATCCCAGCTGGCGAATGGTCGCGTTAAGTCGCTTGCCCAGCCGGATATAGAGCTCAACCGCTCGAAGTCTGTCTGCGTAGGAATACATGAACTACCTCCTTGGTGGTCCAAGTTTTCGTCCGCACCCCCGGTTTTCCCACCGAGAAGTGAACCAGCTCTTCGTATGGTTTTTTGACTATGCGTTGGTCAAGAGATTGGCTTTTTCTCCTCTCTTTTAGGTCTCGAACGCAGCGCCGAGCGCGGCGAGTTGGTCTTCTGTCGGATCACTCATGCTCCCCACATAGCGCATCTCGGCATTGATTGGCCAGTAGCGCAGCCTGCCGTCCGAGCAGCCAAAATAGCCTGACAGTCACCAGCCCCTTCAAGGATTAGAGATGGTGTTTTGCGACCCTCTGGTACCACTATGCACTTTTGTCGAACGCGACGCGCGCGCGTTCTACAGCCGTCCGGTTTTTGGATGCCCACTCGGCGAGAGCGTTGACCGGCGACAGTAAGGAGCGGCCGAGCTCGGTGAGGGCATAATCGACGCGCGGCGGTATGCTGGGTGTAACAGTTCTCTCAATCAGACCGTCCCTCTCCAGCCCGCGAACAGTCAGTGTCAGCATCCGCTGGGAAATGCCCTGTACGTCGCGCTTCAGTTCACTGAAGCGGCGCGGGCCTTGGCCGAGTGCGCCGATGATAAGGATGCTCCATTTGCTGCCCACTCTTGCCAGCACATCGACGACGAGCATGCAGTTTCCTGGATCATGTTCGATGCGGTTGTCGGTCACACCAAAGTGCCTCCGGTTACAAAAATGTGCCGTCTTGCGGCGACCATTGTCCTATCGCAAATAGAAGGCAGAAACAAATTGTAAGTGAGGCACAAAATGAAACTTCTGCATATCGATAGCGCCATTACAGGCGAGAAATCGGTCAGTCGCCAGCTCTCCGCTAAAATCGTCAGTCATCTTAAAGCCCTTTCTCCCGATCTGGAGATTACTTATCGCGATCTCGTCGCCGCGCCTTTGGGTCATTTGACGCTGGCCGACATGCCTCCGCCGGGGGAAAGCACCTTGGTGCTCGACGAGTTTCTGGCCACCGATATCGTCGTGATTGGGGCGCCAATGTATAATTTCGCGGTATCGAGCCAGCTCAAGGCCTGGATCGACCGCGTTCTCATCGCCGGCAAAACGTTTCGCTATGGGGAAACGGGTCCGGTCGGGATGGCAGGCGACAAGCGCATCATCGTGGCGCTCTCAAGAGGCGGCTTCTACAAGGAGGATGGACCTATGACAGGGTACGAGCATGTCGAAACCTATCTGAGGGCAGTTCTTGGCTTCATTGGCATAGCGCCTGAGTTCGTGATAGCCGAGGGCTTGCTCGTCGGAGCAGAGGAGAAAGCGGCGGCGATCGCGGGGGCTGAACGCTCGATCGCGGCGCTTACTCTTAAGTAGCGGCGTGAACACTGACGCCAACTGCGTCGCCAAAGACCGTGCTGCCGTAAGCCCACGGTGAAGGCCGTCTTGCGATGACGGCCTTCTGGCTGCCAGTCCTAGTGGTAACACTAGGAGCAGTCATATGACGAAGCATGCAATTGAGGTGATCACGTCCGTAGAGCGCCGTCGGCGCTGGTCACGAGAAGACAAAGAGCGCCTGGTCGCTGCCTGCTTTGAGCCAGACGCGG
>NZ_FMVA01000028.1:0-38354 GCF_900101425.1 Rhizobium sp. NFACC06-2
GTGTCGATCAAGTATTCCGAACGGTTGGCAGAGGCAGGTATCGAACCTTCCGTCGGAAGCGTCGGCGATAGCTACGACAACGCTCTCGCCGAAACGATCAACGGCCTTTACAAGGCTGAGGTCATCCATCGCCGAGGACCATGGCGCAACTTCGAAGCTGTGGAGTTCGCCACGCTGGAATGGGTCGATTGGTTCAACAACCGGCGTCTACTGGAGCCCATTGGAAACATTCCGCCTGCAGAGGCCGAGGAACGATACTACGCCATGCTGGACGCACCAGCATTGGCCGCATAACTTAAACCAAACGGTCTCCGGCAAAGCCGGTGCGGTTCACTTGGAACGAAGGGCCGACCACGAGCGCTGAACCGGTCAACGGCATGATGAAGAAAGCGCAAGGCGAGGATAGCGGTGTTTATAACTTTTTCGTCCCGCTCGAACGTTATCCAAAGCGCTTCAAAGGACGGATTCTCGGCGAAAGCTTGATAGCCGCCCAAGCAGTCATAGATTTCGACCAAGAGCCCATGCTTGTGAGGAAATAACGGGCTGTTATATCCCGCTCCTAATTCAACTCGCCTTCGCCTAAATTCAACTCGGCTTCATGCATGTGATCAAGAGCTGCATGCATCATGAGAACTTCTCGCACCCGACGCTCTCATGGCATAATGAGCCACCCC
This sequence comes from Rhizobium sp. NFACC06-2, assembly GCF_900101425.1. NCBI lineage: Bacteria > Pseudomonadati > Pseudomonadota > Alphaproteobacteria > Hyphomicrobiales > Rhizobiaceae > Rhizobium > Rhizobium sp. NFACC06-2. The sequence goes on from NZ_FMVA01000028.1 coordinate 675, forward strand.
CCGAAACTTGCGGCCCAAACCTCCTTGTAGCCGCGGTAATACTCACGGTTGTTGAGCAGCACCTGCAAGATCTCTTTGGCTTTGTATTTGCCGACAAGGGCGAGGACGGTTGGGCGGACGTGATCGATAGCTTGGTGCTGGGGAGCCCATCGCCGTTTCAGCGCATCAAGAGCCGTGACTACATCTCGCATCTCCTTTGATTCAATCACTTCGTTGATATCGATCATGCTATCCCGCCTATCTTGGTGAACGAGGAAAGCGTATCTGATTCATGGAGTTTTATGCAGTACGGGTGCGGTGTCCTGCTTTTTGAAACAGCTTTAAGGGCTGCCGCTAAGATCGAACGAGCTCCGGTTCGTCCAGCAACATCCAACAAATTCACGGTATATTGCGCGGTAGAATGACTTAGATAGAGAAATTATACGCAATTTTTCAGTTGCTTATATTATCATTTTGGTTCCCTTCATCCGCTCCATTTTCCAGACATTTGACACTCTTCCTATGCCGCGTTTAGCCACCATTGTGTCGGTAGCCACGCGAATATGCAATTTAGCTTGACTACGATTAAATTGCACGTAATAGTTGATGCGGTCGTAACATAGGGGAAGTGTTATGAGTCGCAAACTTCTTTCGGAATTTCTGGGAACCTTTTGGCTCGTGTTCGGAGGATGCGGCAGTGCGGTTTTTGCCGCCGGCTTTCCTGAACTCGGCATTGGCTTCCTTGGTGTCGCCTTCGCTTTTGGTCTGACGGTTCTGACCATGGCCTATGCGGTTGGCGGCATTTCGGGCGGTCATTTCAATCCGGCCGTTTCAGTCGGCCTCACCGTTGCCGGTAAGTTCCCGGCGGCGAACCTCGTGCCTTACATAGTGGCGCAGGTTCTGGGGGCGATCGTCGCGGCTGCGGCGCTTTATGTCATCCTCACCGGCAAGGCGGGGGCTGAAATCGGCGGTTTTGCCGCCAATGGTTATGGTGAACATTCGCCGGGCGGATATTCTCTCGTATCGGCGCTGCTGATCGAAGTCATCCTGACGGCGTTTTTCCTGATCGTCATTCTGGGCTCTACGCATGGCAGGGTTCCTGCCGGCTTCGCGCCGATCGCCATCGGTCTTGCCCTCACCCTTATTCATCTGATGTCCATTCCGGTCACCAACACATCCGTCAACCCGGCCCGCTCCACGGGACAGGCATTGTTCGTTGGCGGATGGGCGCTGCAGCAGCTCTGGCTGTTCTGGCTCGCTCCGATCCTCGGCGGCGCCATCGGGGCCGTGATCTGGAAAATCTTCGGCGAGGAAGAGAAGGCCGGCCATGCCGGTTCGGTTCAACCTGCGCAGACATGAATAAGAGGCTTTGTTTCCTCGAATGGTCGAGGAAACGACTGAGGAGGATGACATGGATCTTGCTTCGATATTGGCCCAGATCGTCGGCGGTGCGGTAGGCGGCACGGCAGGCGGAAAGATAGTGAAGGACTCCGATCTTGGTTCGCTCGGCAATCTGATTGCCGGCGCCATCGGCGGTCTCGGCGGCGGAACCGTGCTCGGTTCGCTGCTCGGCGCGGCGGGCGATGCGGCAGCCGGCGGCGTGGATATCGGCGCTCTCGCCGGCCAGCTCGTTGGCGGCGGTGTCGGTGGTCTGATCGTGCAGATCATCGTCGGCCTGATCAAGAACAAGCTCGTTACCAAGTAGAGCGGTTCGGCCACCTTCAGGATGAAATGACGGGCCTTGCCGAGGGAGGAGCTTCGTTCGGCAAGGCACTGGCTCCCGTTATCGATGACGGCAGTAACGTAAGGCCTGAAGCGGCTCTGCTGGAGCAGCAATGTGATTGAAGCCGTCAGCGGCTGTCGCGGCTGGTCGGAAAAAAAGTATCAGGACTTTTTCGGCTCTGCCGAAGATGCCGGATCATAAGTATTTTTGGCGACAGGCGCGTGTGGCGTCTTGTTCCATGCGAAGGGTTTGGTGTTGAGTTCCACCATGGCCCGCCAGGCCGCGATGGACAGCATCAGCCAATATGCGGGTATTGCCAGCCACCGTCTTCCGACATGCCTTCTTTCATAGGCAATCATTCTGCTGCGGCCCATCAGCACGAAGATCGTGTAGCTTCCGACGATATTCAGCACATCGATAAAAAACAGAAGACCCTGCCAGGTGAGCAGCAGGTCAGCGCCATTTTCCCGGAGGGCGATGGTCATGAATGCGAGCGAAACGAAGAGCAGGGGGTGCGCCAGCGACGACAGAAGCATGCCGCCGATCAGCAGTTGAAAGACCACATAGGCAAACCATCCCATGTCGCGCGCGGTCGCAAAGGGCGCACGGGTCATCACCAGCCAGCTTTGCAGCCAGCCCTTGTACCAGCGTGTTCGCTGGTTCAGCCACACGGGTAGCGAGGTCGGCGCATCCTCCAGCGTCTGTCGCCGGATGACGCCGCAACGATAACCCAGCCGATGCAGCCGGAGGCCGAGATCGGCATCCTCAGTTACATTATAGGGGTCCCAGGCACCGGCCTTCCGCAGCACGGCGGTCCGGAAATGATTGGAGGTGCCGCCAAGCGGCAGCGGCAAGCCGTGTGCGGCAAGGGCAGGTAACATGCAGCGGAAGAGACCGGAATATTCCAGTGCGAAACAGGCGCTGAGCCAGGAAGAAGAGGCATTGCTGATGATGAGCGGCGCCTGCAGGCAGGCCACCTCGTCCGGCTCGTTGCGGAAGGTGGCATAGGCTTCGCGCAATTGCTGCGGATGGGGCCGATCCTCGGCATCATAGACCGCAACGAATGCGCCACGCGCGCCGGAAAGCGCGTAAGTGAGGGCCTTTGGTTTGGTGCGCGGCAGGGAGGGCGGCACCCTGACGACCTCTATGTGCGGGCCGGGATTTATCCGTTGGATCGCCTCGATCGTCGCAGCGTCGTCTGCTTCGCAGACAAGCTTGATGTCCAGCCGGGATTTGGGCCAGTCCAGACGTTCCAATGCGCCGATGAGCTGCCCGACGATGACCTCTTCCCGGTAAAGCGCCACCAGAACGGTATAGACAGGCAATTCGTTTTCCTGCCGAAGAGGCAAGACGTTCTTCCCGTCGTTTCCCCGGGGCGCATGGACGAGTGCGAACAGCCTGAAAAGCAGGGTCAAAAGGTAAAGCATCGTCAGGGTGACGTGCAGATACGTAAATGCTGCTTCCGTATAAAACACCAGCGACAGAATAAGCAGGGTAAGGAGAACGCCGCTGCAAAAACCCTGCTCGCCGTGAAGCGTGATCCTGGCGGAATGGTGTGGCGCCGTGTTGAAAAGCAGTTGTTGGGTTTCCGCCAAGCGACGGGTCTCGCCCGCTTTCCAGATTGCGCCGCGCATGGCCTGCGGGGTTGTCACGGCAAATTCGTCGAGAAGACGCGGACGTTGATCCAGCATGTTTTTCAGCGACGCCATTCGCGCCAGTTCCGGTACGATCAGCAGCGTTGGCGTGCCGCTCAGCGGTGTCAGCCGCAGGAACCTTGGTTCGAAGAGCTGAGTGTCCAGCTTATTCAAGTCCGTCACGCGATCCGGGCCGATTTCCGGGAGAAAGGGCAACCGCAGGAATCGGGCGAAAGCGCCGAAATAGGCATCCGCCGTGACGAGACCGCTTGCCAGCAATTCGTCTTCCAAAGTCGAGCCATTTTCCAGAGCCCGCTGTTCGAATGCCGCGATATAGGGTCCGCCCAATCCCAGCGAAGAGAGAAAGCGGACCTGTCCGGTCTGGTCCTGTTCGGAAGCGGTTGGGAGTGGATTTTCACTGGCGTGGGAAAATGCAATTTTTCGTGTCGCCGGCGTCATGCAAAACGAATCTCGTGTATATTGCCTAAAATAATCCATGCATCGCCACCGCCGTCATGGTAACGCCCCACTTCCTGTCGCGGATAGTATAGATGAGAATGACGAATGTAACGCGGAATATAGCTCTCGGATTTACTTTAGCTTTCGCTTTACAATTTACTGTTTTTTTTAGCGATGTACGTGCGGAGGGCCTGTCGGACGGGAACCGGATGCCGGTGCTGTTCGATGCGCAGGAGCGGTTTCCGGGCGGCGATCTTTCTTCCGTTCCCCGCATCAGATTTCTGATGTCGGTCGATTTCCCGCCCTTCAATTTTACCGATCAGGAAGGCCGGCTTGCGGGTTTCCATGTCGATCTGGTGCGTGAAATCTGCGCGCAACTGAAGGTCGAAAGCAAATGCCAGGTGCAGGCGCTGCCGTTTGATGAGCTGGAGGCGGCTTTGGAAATGGGCGAGGGCGAAGCGGTTATTTCCGGCCTCGCCACCACCGCCGACCTGCGCAAGAGTTTTACCTTCTCGCGGCCCTATCTCCTGATGCCCGCCCGTCTTGCGGTGAACAAGGCGGCGAAATTCACCGGCTCCGGTGCCGATGCGCTTTCGGGAAAGAAGGTGGGTGTGGTTGCCGGCTCGCGGCACGAACAGATGCTGAAGGCGTTCTTTCCAAAGGCCACGGCCGAGGGCTTCGATGGCTACGAGCCGATGTATGACGCGCTGAAGAAAGGCAAGGTGGACGCCATCTTCGCCGACGGTCTGCGCCTGCCTTTCTGGGTTTCAGGAAGCGCTTCCGAAGGCTGCTGCGCGCTCTTCGGCGGTCCCTATATGTCCGACAGATTTCTCGGTGAAGGCCTTTCCATCATGACCGTCGATCCCGATAACGTGCTCGTTCCGGCTTTCGATCAGGCGCTGGCGGCCCTTTCCCGCAACGGCCGGCTGGAAGAAATCTATCGGCGTTATTTCCCTTATGGACTCTATTAGGGAGAGCCGGCCACCGGATCGGTTCTTATGCCAGCTCCTATTTTGCTGGCGCGAAAACCTCTTCATTGCGGCGCAGGCGCAGCAGCGCGATCCATACGGCGGCGGCGATGGCGGTTTCCACCATGAAATAGCTGCCGATCGTTCCCGAAATGCTGAATGACCAGGTGAAGAAGGCGACGACGACGGAGCCGATGAGGTTGCCACTGTTCCAGATCTTCGCGCGAATATCCTGCCGTCCGGATGCGCCGAGCGCCTCGAGCGCGGTGGCGGCAACGGCCATGGGCAGAACCGCCCAGCAAAGCACGCGGGTGATGATGGGTAGCGAAACATATTCATCGCCGAACAAAAGCGGCAGGAAGGGCGCGATGATGAAAATGACGAGCGCACTGCCGGTCGCGATGAAAAGTGCGGCCTTCAGCACGTTATAGGCGCGTTCTATGGTCTTGCTGATGCCCTGCAGAGCGGCGGAAGCCGAACCCGGATAGATCAGCCGGTTGAGGGCCTCGACGGAGAGATAGGAGCTGTCGAGAATGCGCCGGGCGATGGAATAGCTGCCCAGCACCTCGGCGCTGGCAATGGCGCCGAGAACGAGAATATCGGCATTGCCGCGCACGGCCTTGAACAGGAACTGGGTGGAAAACAGGACGCCGATGCGGATTTCCTCACGCACGATACGGAACACCGGGCGGCCGAGTCTCGCTATCGCCTTGACCGAGATCATGGCTGCAATGGTGTGGGCGGCAAGGTTCCATAGCGCCCAGGCCTCCACTGTTTCCACCTTGAAGATAAGGCAGGCGACCACCGCGGCAATGGTGCGGGCGACGGCAAACATCACTTCCAGCTTGTTGGCGGAGGCGAAGTCGGAATGGGCGATGAAGCTCTGCGTGGAAAGCGAGATGACTTTCAGGAGGACGAGGTTCGTGAACAGGATCAGGAAGGTGGTGATCAGCGTGTGCAGCAATGTTTCCGAGGTCGGGAAAAATACCGGGATCGTCACCATGCCGATGATGGTCAGCACCACGCCTGTCGCGGCGCTCAAAAGATAGCTGTGGCCGAGCATGACGGGAAACATGCTGCGATCCTGTGCGACACGGCGGATCAGCGATTCCTGCGAACCGATACCGCAGATCTGGACGCCAAGATTGGTGACGGCCGTGATGGAGGCGTAAAGCGCGAATTGTTCGACACCGAGATGACGGGCAAGCAGCGCAAAGGTCAGGAGCTGGGCGGCGCTGGACATGAGGAGCGCTCCGCCGGATGCCATGTAGGTCAATCCCAGTCTGACTAGATGGCCGAGCCGCGGCGTACTGAACGACACCTCATTCTCCATGTTTTCCGGCATTGCCGGGCGAATTCAAAAATGACTGCGCTGCTTTTTAAAATCTGGCCAACTGAAAAAGCCGCAACCGGCCAATAAAGCAAAAGTCCGCGACCCGAATGAATGGCAGTTTATCCTGTCTTATCCCTCTTGAGGTAAGAGAGGGTTAAAGCAATTGCATAATAATGATGATAATGACTGTTTATGGTTATTTGGACATGGCCCCTGTTTCAGAAGGGTTTCGTTGTTCGTCACAAGGCAGGCCAATGATCCGACTACCCATTTTCGATGCAGGCGACCATGCCGCGTTTGGCTGATACGCAGCCCGTCTCTGCGCAAGGCAGCGCCATTTCCCTTGCCGGCGGCCGGCGCGACGCGTTTTTCTTCGTCGCCACCATGCTCTATATCTGGATTTCCGTCGCGCCTTTCGAAAATCTCGCAGCACCGCCCGTGCCGCACGCCGCCGCAAACCAGCTGACCGGCCTCGTGATCGCATTGTTTCTCGGCATTTTTGCGCTGCGCCACCGGCTGACGGGGCTTCTGCTGCAGCCGCGGCTGCCCATTCTGCTGCTGTTTTTCTGGCTGGCGATATGCTCGGTGGTTGGAACCCAGCCCGGCACGTCGCTGCAACGTCTGATCTTCACGGCGCTCCTGTGCTTCATAACCAGCGTCCTTGTCGTTATGCCGCGCGACCGGCGGCAGTTCGACCGGATGATGGCCATCTTCGCGATCATTCTCTTGGCGCTGTGTTATCTGGGGGTGATCTTCCTTAGCTCGCGCTCGATCCATCAACCCTATGATCTCGATGAAAAAGCGTTGGCGGGTGACTGGCGCGGTATCTTCAATCACAAGAACGCCGCCGCGCCGGCGATGATCATTCTGTTCATGATCGGGCTTTATCTGCGCAATGCCTGGTCGACGCTGGGCGGCATCGCCATCACGCTGCTGGCGGGGTTCTTCCTATGGAAGACCAACGGAAAAACCGCGGCCATGCTGCTGCCCGTCACGGTGGCGCTGATCTGGATCATGGAAAGGCATGCCAACCGTACTTTGTTGATGATCGGCGGTCTTCTTGCCTTCATCAACATATCCGCGGTCGGCTCCACCTATTTTCCGAGTATACAGAATTTCGTCGAAGGCCTGGGCATCGATTCCACCTTCACCGGGCGGACGGACATATGGCGGCTATCCTTCGATACTTTCGCGCAATCGCCGATCTTCGGGCAGGGGTTCCAGGCATTCTGGACGAGCGACCGGCTCCTGTCGCAGGCCGATATTGCCGGCACCTGGGCGGTAACGGCCTTCCATGCCCATAATGGCTATATTGAAAGCCTGCTGAATGGCGGCCTGCCGGCCTTCATTCTCACGGTTATCTGGCTGGTCATCATACCCGCGAACGATTTCCGCACGGCGGTGGACAAGGGCACGGATCCGGGACTTACCCGACTTTTTGCGAGAATTTGGGTGTATGCGTTACTTTCTTCGTGTTTAGAGAGCAATTTCTTTACCGGAACCGGGCCTATCTGGTCTTCTCTTCTAATCGCCATCTATTGTTTGAGGCATCAGGCTTACGACATACTCGAAGAGGGACAGTAATTTGCAGACAGGCCGGGGGGCTTTGTATGACGCAAAAAATCGGGACTTTTACCGACCGGATCAATAACCGGCTGGTGCGCTATTTCCCGGGACCGGCGGTGCGGATCGAAACGTCCGAACCGATCGTGTCCTTCACATTTGACGATGTGCCGGCAAGCGCCTGGACGGCGGGTGCGCGCATTCTGGAAAACGAGGGTGTTTGCGGCACGTTTTACATCGCCGGCGTGTTTATCGACCAATACGATGAACAGCAGCAGATGATTTCCGCGAAAGGCTGCTCGGAACTGGCGGCGGCCGGCCATGAGCTCGCCTGCCACACCTTTTCCCATCGCAAACTCTCGAGCTTTTCCCGACGGGGGCTCGAGGAGGATCTCGATCGCAATGACCGCGTGCTCGGCTCGTTCGATGCAAGCCGCCACGGGCGCAATTTCTCCGTTCCCTTCGGCATGGCTTCACCGGTCATGCAGCCGCTGCTGCGACGCCGGTTCAGGACGGCGCGCGGCATCATGCCGGGGATCAACCGGGGCAGTGTCGACCCGCATAATCTTGCCGCGGTCGAGTTGCGTTCGGATCAAAACTATCTCGACGCCGCCGATGGCTGGTTGGAGGATGTTCTGCAAAAAGGCGGCTGGCTCATCATCTTCACCCATGATGTTTCGCAGACGCCGAGCTTTTACGGTTGTCCGGAAGACAGATTTCAGGGTCTCGTCCGCAGGGCGGTGTCGGGCGGTGCGAAGATCATGACGGTCGATGCCGCCGCAAGGGCACTCGGTCTTTAAAGGAATATTCTCGGCACGCGTGCCCGGTCTACACCGCGGAAAACGCAGTTGCGGGTTATTGGCTGGCCCAGATGATGCGGGCGATCCATTCCACATCGGCCATGTCGAAGCTGCGGTTCGGATGTTCCGGGTTGAGCGAAAGAAGCTCGATATTTTTGGGGCTTTGCCGCGCCAGCACCTTGGCCATTACTTCGCCGTCGCGGCTTTTCAATACCACGCGGTCGCCGCGCCGCACCTGCGCGCCGGGCTCCACGATGAGGATATCGCCGTCGCGGTAGAGCGGCATCATGCTCTCGCCCTGCACCTCCAGTGCATAGACGCCCTGCTTGCGCTCGGGAGAGGAGGGGAATTCCACCACATCCCAGCCCTGACCCGCCGGAAAACCGCCATCGTCGAAAAAGCCGCCGGAGCCCGCCTGCGCGAAACCGAGCAGGGGAATGGCGTTGTCGGCGCCGGAAGGCTGCATGGTCTGCGCCCTGCCGAAAGCATAACCGAAAAACTGGTCGACGCTTGCCCCCGTCGCCTCCAGCACCTTGGAGACGGATTCCGTCGAAGGCCAGCGTTTGCGGCCATCCGGCCCGAAACGTTTCGATTTATTGAACGAGGTGGGATCGAGGCCGGCGCGCTTCGCCAATGCCGAAGGCGTTAGCTGGTGGCGTTCGGCAAGCGTATCGATGGCGCTCCAGATCGTCTCGTGTGACAGCATGATAGAAAGTCCGCAAGTGGAGCCGATAGCGGAAAAGCTCCTGTCGTTTACTGACCGGAATCTAGACCATATCCGGTCAGGAGTAAAGCAAGGAAAGGAATAAAATCCTTTTCTACGCCACCATGGCCGATGTATTTATCTTGGCGAGCTGGATCACCGCCTGGGTGCGGCTGTCGACCTTGAGCTTCAGCAGGATCGCGGAGACATGCGCCTTGATGGTGGCTTCGGAAACATTGAGCTCATAGGCGATCTGCTTGTTCAGCAACCCTTCGGCCAGCATGCCCAGAACCCGGCTTTGCTGCGGCGTCAGCGTTCTGAGCCGGCCAATGAGATCGGCCACGTCAGGATCCTGTTCCTTGTCGCCCTGATGACCGGCCGGTATCCAGACATCGCCTTCCAGAACCGCGCGGATGCCGTCCCTGATATCGTCGATACCCGAGGATTTGGAAATGAAACCGGAAGCACCGAGTTCGATGGAGCGGCGCACGGTGGTCGCATCGTCCGTTGCCGAAACGATGACGATCGGCAGGCTGGAGAATTCCGCCCGGAGCGCCATCAGGCCTGAAAATCCGCTGACCCCCGGCATTGCGAGGTCGAGAAGCATGAGATCGGCGTCGTTGCGCGCTGCGGCTGCACTGCGGGCGGCCTCGAAATCCCCGGCTTCAATAATGTTCTGTTGCCCGTCGAGGCCGGATACGGCCTGTTTCAGGGCGCCGCGAAAAAGCGGGTGGTCATCTGCTATGATAATGACAAGTTCCGACATTCTGACCCCCTCCCAAGGGCGTTATGCGGTTCTTTTTCTGATACTGGCTCACTCCCATTTGCCGGTGGTCGAAACACATCCGGCTCCTCCGCCAAAGGTTGCGCCAATCGGTCCCGCATTACAAGGAAAAGCTTGTGGACAGGCGGTCTTTCAGGCTCTCCGCAATAAAATGCCGTGGAAACTGTGGACAATCTTCGAGCTTTGCGGCAAATCCCGCTGAGTGGAAAGCCTTGGAGAGCCCTATGCAGGAAACGCCCGCGATCATCTATAAAATCGTGCCGGAGACGTTATGGAGCGCGGCAAAGGCGAAGGGCGTCTTCGAAGGTGCGGCCATCGACCTGACCGACGGCTTCATTCATTTTTCAACGGCAAAACAGGCGGCAGAGACCGCCGCGCGGCATTTTTCCGGCCAGGTCGATCTGCTTCTGATCGCGGTCGACGGCGCGGCCCTCGGCGACAAGCTGGTTTATGAACCCTCCAGAGGCGGCGATCTTTTCCCGCATCTTTATGCGCCTCTTCCCCTGACCGCCGTGCTTTGGGAAACGCCGCTTTCGCTCGGTCACGACGGCCAGCACCAGTTTCCGGAGATTTTGTGATGAGCGGATTATTTTCCTCTATCGGCCGCAAGGGCCTGTTTCTGGTCGATCCGGAAAAGGCGCATGGCCTGTCCATTGCGGCGCTGAAAAGCGGCTTCCTGCCCACCTGCATGGTGCCGCACGATCCGCATCTGCAACAGACCGTGGCTGGCCTCGTCTTCCCCAATCCGCTCGGCATGGCGGCGGGTTACGACAAGAATGCGGAAGTGCCGGGGCCGCTTCTGAGGCTCGGTTTCGGCTTTACCGAAATCGGCACCGTCACGCCCAAGGCGCAATCCGGCAATCCCAGGCCGCGTATCTTCCGTCTGGTCGAAGACGAAGGTGTCATCAATCGCCTCGGCTTCAACAATGAAGGCCATGCGGCCGCGCTGGAGCGCCTGAAGCAGGCAAAGCTGCGTGGCATCGTCGGTGTCAATATCGGCGCCAACAAGGATAGCGAAGACCGCATCGCCGATTATGTGCAGGGCATCGAGGCGTTTTATTCGGTTGCATCCTATTTCACCGTCAATATTTCCTCGCCCAACACGCCCGGCCTGCGCGATCTTCAGGCGCGCGAAAGCCTTGCCGCGCTTCTCGCCGCCGTGCTGGAACGCCGGAAAGTGGAAGCCGAACGTTTCGGCAAACGCATCCCGGTTTTCCTCAAGATCGCGCCCGATCTGACCGAAGAGGGGCTGGACGACGTTGCGGAAGAGGCGCTCGCCCATGATCTCGATGGCTTGATCGTCTCGAACACCACGCTTTCCCGCGAAGGTCTGCGACCCGGCCCGCACAAGGGCGAGGCAGGCGGTCTCTCTGGCAAGCCGCTCTTCGAGCTTTCCACCACGGTTCTCGCCAAGATGCGCCGCCGCGTCGGCGGCAACCTGCCGATCATCGGCGTCGGCGGTGTGTCATCGCCAGAGACCGCTTTGGAAAAGGTGAGGGCAGGGGCCGATCTCGTGCAGCTCTATTCCTGCATGGTCTATGAAGGCCCCGGCCTGCCCTCGGCCATCGTCAAGGGCCTGTCGAAGCTGGTCGCCCGCGAGGGCGTACAGTCCATTTGCGACTTGCGTGACAGCGCGGTGGACCGCTGGGCGGATCGCAAGCTCGGCTAAGAGCGGAGCTTGGACGGTCGGCAGCGCTTCCTCAGGGGCTCTCCTTCCTCATCCCTGTGCTTGTCACAGGGATCCAGCCAGTCCAAGTCCTTGGGCTGAAAGGAGTCTTTCCGTCGCGCAGACGCGCGTCGGCTGGATTCCTGTGACAGGCACAGGAATGAGGGAAGAGGGTGGTTCCCGTCGCTTTATCTCAGGCGCAGAGCACCATCGCCCAATAGGGCCGGTTGCGGCTGGCCGTATCATAAGCGACCGCGACGCCGAGGCCGTTATAAGGCCCGAGCATGTTTTCGAGGTGATGTTGTGAGCCGATCCAGGCCTTGACCACCCGCTCGACGCTGTCCTGCCCGGCGGCCACGTTTTCCGCTGCCGGAAGCGGCACATTGCCGTCCTTCATGCGGATCAGGAAACTGTCGGTCAGGCCGATCAGATGCGCCATCTTCTGGGCCTTGACCATGCGGCCGGCCTGATAGGCGGCGGCACCGCTGGCTGCCCCATTGATGGCGAGCGGCGAAAGCCCCTTGGAGCGGCGCAGATCATTGACCATGGGAAGCGCCGCCGCCGTCTCGTCGCGGGTGCCGGAGGGCATGCCCTTGTTGGTGGGCATGGACACGCAGGCGGAAAGAACGGAACCGGCGGAAAGCAGCACGAAACCGCGCCGGGTAAGCGTCTGAAGCGAAGTATCGGTCATGTCAGCGGCGGTAGCTCAGAAGGCGCAGGATGATGAAAACGGGAATGACGATCGTAGCCCCGAGGATCAGATAGTCGCCGATTGCGCCCAGCGCATGGAAACCGCTGCGCCACAGGTCGACCACGAAATCGCGCGCGCCGTAGATGATGTTCCATGGCGTCAATCCGAAGATCGCCATCAGAAAGCCGACGAGCAATGAAACCACCAGCAACTTCACCACGGTACGGGCCACCGTGTCACCCAGCATTTTGTTGACCTCACCGGCCATCAGCACGTCTCCTGTTTTGTCCTGACATATGAAGCACGACGCTTCGATGCAAGTTTCGGCGCACTATATCGCGTCAAATTCGCCAATTCCACGAGGCCGCCATGAAATAGGACTTGAGTTTTTTTATGGCTTGATAAATGACAGCCGACATCTTCTCAGGAATCTTGAATGGCCCCAAACCAGTTTTCTTCCGGTGACGTCATTGCCGACCGCCGGGCGGACTATGCCCGCATGCTGGCGGAGAGCGGTGACTTTCCCGCCGCCGCCGAACTGATGGAACAGGCGCTGGAGCTTGCGCCGCGGTGGACAGCGGGCTGGTTTCGCTTCGGGGAATATCACGAAAAAGCGGGTGAAACGGAAAAAGCCGTGGTGGCTTACGGGAAAGTCGCCGAGCTGGACACCGAAGGACTGTTTGCAGCCGAGCTGAAACTCGCGGTTCTCGGCGCCGCCGAAACGCCCGAGCAACCGCCGAGCCGCTATGTGGAAGGGCTCTTCGACGATTATGCCGACCGTTTCGAAACCTCGCTTGTGGAAAAGCTGGATTACAGCGTGCCGCAAAAGCTGGCGGAACTGATCGGCAAGGCGGCGAAAGGCGGCGTCTTCGACACCATTGTTGATATTGGCTGCGGCACCGGTCTCCTTGGCGTTGAAATTCGCGCCTTCGCAAGCCGGCTGGAAGGTTTCGATATTTCCCAGAACATGCTGGCCAAAGCGGAGGAAAAGGGGCTTTACGATCATCTCGACCAGGCCGATCTTTCGCTGGAGCCGGAGGCCTCGGGGCTCTTCACCCCCACGCTCGCCCAGCACCGCGCCGGCCTTGTGGCCGCCGCCGACGTGATGATGTATCTCGGCAGTCTCGAAACTGTCATGCCGCTCGTTTCCGCCCTGCTTGCACCCTCCGGTTTCTTTGCCTTTTCGGTGGAGGATGCGGGGGAGGAAGACGGTTTCGTGCTTCGGGAATCCCTTCGTTACGCCCATTCGAAGAGCTATGTGAGCGAGCTTCTTGAGCGGACGGGCTTTTCCCTCATCGAAATCCGCAAAACCACCATTCGCAAGGATGCCGGAAAACCCCTTTCCGGCATTCTTTTTCTTGCCCGTGCCAAAGCCTGAACATTCCGTTTCTTGCCATTTTCGCGATAGGTCAGGCTTCCTTGCGTATCCATCTTGCTCAGATGTTTTTTGCAGTGCAAAATATGCCTGAAGCTGAGGAAAAAAGCGTGAGCAGAACGAGAAGCGTTTACGGCATGTGGAGTTCCGATCCGGCCAAACATGCGCCGGTGGAAGACGTGCAGGGCATCGTCACCGGTGCCATCGTCTCGGCGCTCGGCTTTTATCTTCTGAACAAGGTCGGCCTTCTGACCGGCGGCACCGCCGGCGTCGCCTTCCTGCTTCATTATGCTTTCGGCATCAGCTTCGGCCTCCTGTTCTTCCTCGTCAATCTGCCGTTTTATTACCTGTCCTTCCGCCGTCTCGGTCTTGCCTTTTCCTTCAAGACCTTCATCGCCATCGGCCTTGTTTCGGTGCTGACGGAAGTGGAAGCGCGCTGGATGGTGATCGACAGTATCAACCCGCTCTGGGCGGCGCTGCTCGGCGGCCTGTTGCTGGGCTACGGCTTGCTGGCGCTTTATCGTCACCGCGCCAGCCTCGGCGGCATCGGCATTCTCGCCATCTATATTCAGGATCGCTTCGGCATCCGCGCCGGTCTCATCCAGCTCGCCTTCGATGCCTTCGTGATGCTCTGCGCCTTCCTCGTCATCGATCCGGCGACCGTCGTTTATTCGATTGTCGGCGCTTTCGTGCTCAACATGTTTCTGGCCATCAATCACCGCTCGGACAGATATATCGTCGTGCGCTGACTGAAGGTGGTTGAAATCCGCCGCGCTTCGGCGCAATAGCTCGGCAGGGGCCGAAAGACAGGGGAATGGGCATGGATGATACGACTGCGCGCAGGCGTCTGAACCTTTGGGCCTCCGCGCCGGATCGTCATTCCTTGCTGGAAGACGCGCAGGGCGTTCTCGCGGGCAGCATGCTGGTTTCACTGGGCGTCACGCTGTTTTCCGCTGCCGGCCTTTTGACGGGCGGCACGGTCGGGCTGGCATTTCTTGTGCATTACGGCACCGATCTAAGCTTCGGCGCGGTGTTCTTCCTCGTCAATCTGCCGTTTTATTATCTCGCCTTCCGTCGTCTCGGGCTTGCCTTCACGGTCAAGACCTTCTGCGCCATCGCCATGACGGCGCTGCTGTCGGAATATATGCCCGGCTTTTTCGCATTTCAGAGCATCAATCCGGTTGCCGCCGCACTTTTCGGCGGGCTGACGGTTGCGGCCGGCATGCTGGCGCTGTTTCGCCACCGCACCAGCCTTGGCGGTTTCGGCATATTGGCGCTTTATCTGCAGGACCGTTTCGGCTGGCGTGCGGGCCTCGTGCAGCTCGCCTTTGATGGCATGGTGCTGGCCTGCTCGTTTTTCGTGGCCACACCTTTCGTCATCATCTGCTCCGTCCTCGGCGCGCTGGTCATGAACCTCACGCTTGCCATCAATCACAGGAACGACCGCTACATTGCCATGTAGCGGCCGCCCGTTTCGGGTTTAAGGAGTCAGGCCGCCTTCGCAGCCGCATCGACCGGATGCTGCGAGCGGAAACCGACGGCGATGCGGTTCCAGGTGTTGATCGCGCCGATGGCGACGGTGATCTTCACGATATCCTCATCAGAAAAATGCGCCTTCAGCGTTTCGAAGGCGTCATCCGGGGCGCCGGTTTCGGCAATCTTCGTCACCGCATCCACCCAGCCGAGCAGCGCCCGTTCCTGCTGGGTATAAACGGGGGATTCCCGCCACACGCTCATCAGGTCGATCCATTGTTCGGAAAGCCCGTCATGGCGGCTTTCCTTCACATGCATGTCCACACAGAAAGCGCAGCCGTTGATGATCGAGGCACGCAGCTTGATGAGGTGAACGAAGCGGCGCTCCAGCCCGCTGCCCTGAACGTAATTTTCCAGAGCCATGACGGCCTTGAAGGCTTCGGGGGATGCTTTGGCATAGTTGATACGGGTTTTCATTGGTCTCTCCATTGGTTGGATCTGTTTGAAGCCATGCGTCATCGGTCCGGAAAGCTGTGAGGCTTCCGGTATTTCGGTGATCCTGTCTTTTCGGGTCTCAGCGCGTTGCTGTTTTGCGCTCGTTCAGCTCCAGAAACGCGCAGCCACGCGCGGCAATCCCGCCATCGTCATTGGCGGCAAGATCGCCCAGAATGTCGGCGATGGTGGTCTTGGCGAGTTCCGCCCGGTAGGCCTTTTCCGCTTTCAGCATTGCGGCATTGATGCCGCAGGGCTTGGTGAAATAACGCCCCGGCAAGGGGTTCGGCCCACGCTGGCGGATTTCCGCGCAGCGGAAGGCAGGCTGCGGCCCTTCGACGGCTAGCACGATATCGAGCAGCGTGATCCTGTCGGTCGCCCTAGCAAGACGGTAACCGCCCTTCGGCCCCGGCACGGTGGCGACAATCCCGGCATTGGACAGCGACTGGAGATGCTTCAGCAGATAGCTCGTGGAAACGCCGTGAAATTCCGCCAGCGCCGCCGCCGACAGCACGCCGCCTTCGGAAAGTCCCGCCAGCATGCCCACGCTGTGAATGGCCTGTTCCACGCCGTCGCCGAGTTTCATCCGACTTGTCCCTGTGCGGTTCGTTTCAATATCATGGATAAAATTTATCCGTGATTATGCTTTCTGTCAAGCGGCCCCGTTCCGCCCTTCTTTTTTGCAGGTTTTTCACTACCTTGAAGATGTGAAACACACCGAGTCTCCCATTTCCGGCACCCATGTCGGCGCTTTACCCCTTCCATTCCAGAAATGGTTTGCCGAAAAGGGGTGGTCTCCGCGCGCGCATCAAATGGAGCTGATGGCGCGCGCACGCGGCGGCCAGAACATGCTGCTGATCGCGCCCACGGGCGCCGGCAAGACGCTGGGCGGCTTCATGGCTTCTCTCACCGATCTGGCAGAGCGCGGCAAGGTGCTGCCGGGCTCCGGCTTCGTCGGCGTGCACACGCTCTATATCTCGCCGCTCAAGGCGTTGGCGGTGGATATCGAACGCAACCTCACCAGACCCGTCTCCGAAATGGGCCTGCCGATTTCCGTCGAGACCCGCACCGGCGATACGCCGCAGGGCAAACGCCAGCGCCAGAAGGTGAAGCCGCCGGATATTCTGTTGACGACGCCGGAGCAGGTCTCGCTGCTGCTCGCCAACAAGGAGGCCGAGCGCTTTTTCCGTGACCTGAAATATGTGGTGCTCGACGAGCTGCATTCGCTCGTCACCTCCAAACGCGGCCATCTGCTGGCGCTGGCGCTCGCGAGGGTGCGCCGGCACGCACCCGATGTGCGCTTCATCGGCCTCTCGGCCACGGTTGCGGAGCCGATGGATTTGCGCCGTTATCTCGCGCCGCAGGGGCAGGATGAGCCGCCCGCCGGCCTCATCACCGTCGAAGGTGGGGCAAAGCCGAATATCTCCATCCTGAGCACGGAGGAGCGCATCCCATGGTCCGGCCATTCGGCGCGTTACGCCATGAAGGATCTATATGCCGCGCTGAAAGACCACCAGACGACTCTGATCTTCGTCAACACCCGCTCGCAGGCGGAGCTGATCTTCCAGGAGCTCTGGACCATCAATGACGACAATCTGCCGATTGCACTGCATCACGGTTCGCTGGATGCCGGCCAGCGCCGCAGGGTGGAAGCGGCCATGGCGGAAAACAAATTGCGCGCCGTCGTCGCCACCTCCACGCTCGATCTCGGCATAGACTGGGGCGATGTCGATCTCGTCGTGCATGTCGGCGCGCCGAAGGGGGCAAGCCGCCTTGCCCAGCGCATCGGCCGCGCCAATCACCGCATGGACGAGCCGTCGAAGGCGATCCTCGTTCCCGCCAACCGTTTCGAGGTGATGGAGTGCCGGGCAGCCCTTGATGCGAACTATATCGGCGCGCAGGATACGCCGCCGATTGCCGAGGGCGCGCTCGATGTTCTCGCCCAGCACATACTTGGCATGGCCTGCGCCGAGCCCTTCGATGCGGATGATCTTTATCGCGAAGTAACCAGCGCCTCGCCCTATGCCGACCTGCCGCGCGCCACCTTCGACCGGGTGGTGGATTTCACCGCCACCGGTGGTTATGCGCTGCGCACCTATGAGCGTTACGCCCGCATCCGCCAGATGAAGGACGGTCGCTGGCGCGTCTCCAATCCGGCGGTCGCGCAGCAATATCGCCTGAATCTCGGCACCATCGTCGAGGCGGCGGAACTCAATGTCCGCATGGTCAAGCGCAATGCCAAGGGCACGGTCGGACGCGGCGGTATGTCGCTCGGCAAGGTTGAGGAATATTTCCTCGAGCAGCTGGTGCAGGGGGACACCTTCCTCTTTGCAGGCAAGGTGCTGCGCTTCGAGGGTATCAGGGAGAATGAATGCCTGGTCTCCCAGGCCTTCTCGATGGACCCGAAAATTCCCTCCTATGCCGGCGGCAAGTTTCCGCTCTCCACCTATCTCGCGGATCAAGTGCGCTCGATGCTGGCAGACCCGACCCGCTGGCATGCGTTGCCGGATCAGGTACGCGACTGGCTGGCGATCCAGAAGGAAAAGTCGATCATTCCCAAGCGCGACGAGCTGCTGGTGGAGACCTTTCCCTTCCGCAAGCGCTTCTTCATGGTCATGTATCCCTTCGAGGGACGCTTGACGCACCAGACGCTCGGCATGCTGCTGACGCGGCGGCTGGAACGGGCGGGCGCAAAACCCATGGGTTTCGTCGCCACCGATTATTCACTCGCCATCTGGGCCATGGAGGATATCGGCATGCGGCTGAAATCCCGCCGCCTGTCGCTGGCCGACCTTCTCGATGAGGACATGCTGGGCGACGATCTGGAAGCGTGGCTCGACGAATCCTTCATGCTCAAGCGCACCTTCCGCAACTGCGCCGTCATTTCCGGCCTGATCGAACGCCGCCATCCCGGCAAGGAAAAGACCGGCCGGCAGGTCACGGTTTCCGCCGATCTTATTTATGACGTTCTTCGCAGCCATGAGCCGGATCATATCCTGCTGGAAGCGACGCGGCGCGATGCCGCAGCGGGACTTTTGGACATTGGCCGTCTTGGCGATATGCTGAAGCGAATCAAGGGTCACACCACCCACCGCGCGCTGGAACATGTCTCGCCGCTTGCCGTTCCGGTCATGCTGGAAATTGGCCGCGAGACGGTGGCGGGCGAGGCGATGGACGATGTGCTGGCCGAGGCCGCCGACGAGCTGATCGCCGAGGCCATGTCCTGAAACATCTGGGCGGAATGAAGGAACAAAGGCAAAAGTGCTGAGCCGGCTGACATTGAGCGACAGGTTTTCCAATGGCTTCGAATGCCTCGGCAGCGAAACTGCCATCAATGGCGTCGCCGCCTGGTGCGATCCTTTGGGCGGACTTTACCTGCCGGACCTGTCGCTGCTCGTCGTCTCCGACCTGCATCTGGAAAAGGGCGCGGCTTTTGCAAGGCGCGGACGCATGCTGCCGCCTTACGACACCATCGCCACGCTTAAAATCCTCTCCTCCCTCGTCAGCCGTTACGATCCGAAGATCGTGGTCAGCCTCGGCGATAATTTCCACGACCGGGTCGGTTCCGAGCACCTGCCGCTGCCGCTGCGCGAACTCATTCGCGACATGGCCCGTGGCCGCGAATGGATATGGATCAACGGCAATCACGATCCCGACGGCACGGTCGATCTGCCGGGCTCTTCGGTGGACGAGATGTTTTACGGCACTCTCGTCTTCCGCCACGAGCCGAAACCGGGCGATGCCGCCGGCGAAATCGCCGGGCACCTGCATCCCTCCGCCACGGTCCGCCGCCGTGAAAAGACGGTGCGGCGGCCCTGTTTTGCCACCGACGGTTCGCGTCTGTTGATGCCGGCTTTCGGGGTGATGAGCGGTGGACTGGATTTGCGGCACAAGGCCATGCGCGGCCTGTTCGATCATGCCGCTCTCGTCGCACATCTGATGGGGAGGGACCGCATCTATTCGGTGCGGTTTTCAAATCTTCTCGGCTGAGCGTATTTTCCAGACGTAAAACCGCTACGCAACTTTACTGGAAATGCCCTATTGCCGGTAGACCAGCACCGGTATCTTCGAATTCTTCAGCACCTTGGCCGTGACGCTGCCGAGCAGCATTTCCACGAAGCTCCTGCGCCGGTGCGAGGCCATGGCGATGAGGTCGCAGCCGCTCCTGTTGGCGGCTTCGATGATCGCCTCGTCGGGCCTTCCCGCCCGCGCCAGCAGCGCTTCGCAATCCAGCCCCATGGAAGTGGCCTGCGCCTGCGTATCTCTCAGCAGATGTTCCGCTTCCTCGCAGCGGTGGAATTCTTCTTCGGCAATGGCGGCAATGTCCTCGACATCGCTGGCAATCACGTGAAAGGGTTCCGATACCGTCACGACGGTCACCTTTGCGCCTGCCTCCTTGGCGAGAGCGAACCCTTGGTCGATTGCGATCTGCGCCAGCGGCGAGCCATCGGTGGGAATGAGAATGTGCTTGAACATGACATTTCTCCTTTTCATCCCGGTCACAACCGCACATGCCGCCCTGAGCTGCATGTACGGTTGTAACGCCTTGAATTTTACTGCAAACCGATGGCGGAAGCGAATGCTATCTTTGCCGACAGGGGCGGCAGACGCTCTCTTTTGCGGGATGAAAACCGATCAGTCCTTGCGGAAGATGATGCTGGCGCCCCAGCCGGTCACGACGGCAAGCAGAACGCAGAGCGCGCCATAGGCAAGCGGCGTCTGATGCGCGGCGTCGGTGATCGCCTGTTCCATGCCGGTTTTGACGACGCGCAGTTTCAGTTCGCGCTGGGCGATGAATTTGCCGCTCTTGAAGAGATAGGCGCGGGCGGTGTGCACACCGTTCGGCACGTTGGCCGGCAGGCGCAAAGTCGCCCAGAACAGGCCGGTGCGTTCCAGCCGCACCCCGGTCGTGTCGTTGCGATAGATGCCGCTCGAAAGCTTCAGACGCCGATAGGCTTCCTGAAAATCGAAGACATTGTCGGGCACGCCGGAAAAGACCGCGCTTTTCAGTGACAGATGGTCGACGCCAAGCCCCATGGCGCGGAGCGTTCCGGGCGAGGCGACATCGCTGATATTGCGCGTGCTGGCCATGGAATAGGATTCCGGCAGCGGCGTGAAGGTGATGGCGCTGGTATTGATCCAGATGCCTGCAACGCGTTCCTTCTTGCGCACGGTCATATAGTCGCTCGGACCCTCAAGCGTCACGACAATGTCGTATTGCCCGATGGCGAGCAGCAACTGGTCGGTATTGTTCAGCGCGCCGAAAAGCGTGAAATCCGCGCCGCGAAAATCGGAAGCAATGGGAATTTCGGTCGTCGATGCGCCGATTTCGATATTTTCCAGCAGGGATCGCTGCTGCGGGCCGGGCGGCAGGGCGAGCGGCGGCGTCTGGGCCGAAGCGGTCTGCCCGAGGGTGAGACAGGAGGCCAGCGCAAGGGCGGCAAGCAGCAAATGGCGGGTCAATAACCTAACCCCCCGACGGCCACCGAAAACAGGTCTTCCGGGCGCACCACCAGCGATACGGCAAGGCGAAGCGCAACAGCGAGAACGAGAAGCGCCAGCAGGGCGCGCAACTGTTCGCCGCGCAGTTTCTGGCCGACGCGCACGCCATATTGCGCGCCGATGACGCCCGCCACCATCAGGATGAAGGCCAGCACCACGTCGACGGAATAGTTGGTCGCCGCCTGAACGACGGTCGTATAGGCGGTCACGAAAATGATCTGGAACAGCGAGGTGCCGACAACCACGCTGGTGGGGATGCGTAAGAGATAGATCATGGCCGGCACCATGATGAAGCCGCCGCCCACACCCATGATCGAGGTGAGGATGCCGATGCCGAAACCCAGCGTGACGATGGGAATGATGCTGAGATAGATCTTCGATTTCTTGAACCGCATTTTCAGCGGCAGGCGGTGCACCCAGTTGTGGTGGCCCGGCCGGCGCAGCGTCACGGTTTCGTTGCGGGCGGCGCGGCGGAGCGCCGAAATGCTTTCCTTCAGCATCAGCCCGCCGACGGTGCCGAGCAGGATGACGTAGAGCAGCGAGACGATGAGATCGAGCTGGCCGATGCTGCGCAGGAAGGAGAATATCCACACACCGACCGTCGCCCCCACCAGACCGCCCACAAGCAGCACGCTGCCGAGCTTGACGTCGAGCGTGCCGCGCCGGAAATGCGTGATCGAGCCAGACACGGAGGAGGCGACCACCTGGTTTGCCCCCGTCGCCACGGCCACCACAGGCGGAATATTGTAGAAAATCAGAAGCGGGGTAATCAGAAAGCCGCCGCCCACGCCGAACATGCCGGAAAGAAAACCGACGGCCGCGCCCATGCCGAGAATGATGAAAATATTCACCGACAGTTCTGCGATCGGCAGATAGACAGTCACGGCTCGGACCTCGGGCAAATGGTTCCGGGCGGCAGGGCTTGTCCGGGTGAGGGGGCCGCGCCGCGATTTACACTTTCTGTCTGAAAAGACCGGGCATGCCCGGCCTTCATCCGTCATGCCCGCGAGGGCCTGACCTGTCAACATTCAACGGTAAATACGTTGATAATTTGGAAAGATAGCGGCCGTGTGTCGGCAGCCGGCCACATTCCTGCGCCGGGCTGAGCGAAAGCGGCCCAGGGGCCGCTTCGCCGGTTCTTGAATGTTTATTTGTTGCGGGCGAGAAGCGCGGTCACCAGCTCGTTGGTAATACGGCCGTCCGGCGTCTGGCCCACGGACTTCTGGAAGTCCTTGATGGCCGTCACCGTGTTCTTGCCAAGCTTGCCATCGGGCTGGCCGGCATCGAAACCGTTCTTGTTCAGGATGGCCTGAATGTTGCGGATCGCCTTTTCCATGTCCACGGAGGCAGTTTTCACGCCTTCCTTGCCGGCCCATTCCTCGGGCGGGTTGACGCTGTTGGCATCTTCCGAAAGCGGCTTGACCTTCCAGGCATCCACCTTGGCCTTGGCGCTCTGAAGCTGCTGCGGGTTCAAGGCCCCTGCCACTTCGTCGCGCTTCTGGGCGGCGTCGGCGTCGCCATCCTTAGCTGCGATGGCGAACCACTTGTAGGATTCCTCGATGTCCTGCTTCACGCCGCTGCCGCGCGCATAGAGAATGGCGAGGTTGAACTGGCTGTCACGAACGCCGAGGTCGGAAGCCTTGATGAACCATTGCGCGGCGGCGGCGAAATCCGGCTGACCGGCCGCATCGGAAGCAAGCAGCACGGCAAGATTGTGCATGGCGCCCGCATTGCCCTGTTCCGCGGCCAGCGTGTAATAGCGCTTGGCTTCGGGAAGGTTGCGTTCAACGCCGTTCGCCTTCTCGTAGAGATTGGCGAGACGATATTGCGCGGGCGCAAGGCCGCGATCAGCGGCGAGCTTATACCATTTTGCCGCCTCGGTGCGGTCGGCAGCAACGCCGCGGCCATCGGTGTAGCGGGCTGCGATCTCGAACAGTGCCTGCGTGTCGCCCTTGGCGGCCGCTTCCGCAAGCGATGCTGGCTCGATGCCGGCGGGAACGGTGATGGCGTCCTGAGCGGGAGCAGCCGTGGCGGCGACCTGTGCCGGAGCCGAAGGTTCGTTCTGCGCGACGGTGCCGGAATTTGCCGCATCCACGGCAGGAACGTCGGCAACCGGCGGCTCGTCAGGCAGCGGTGCGCCGCCGACGGTGCGGGGATCGATGGTGTTTTGCGCCGGCGCGGTGTTTTCGATGCTGTCTGCGGATGCGGCCTGTTCCGGATCGATGGCGAGATCGGACGGAATGGTCACGGCCTTGTCGCCCGCTTCGGGAAGCGCGGAGACCGGGCCATTGTCCTGCTTCTGCTCGATGACGGGAACCGGGGCTTCCGCGCCGCCGATCAGCGTCTTGACGAGCGGCATGGCCATCATCGCCAGAAGAATGGCGCCGATGCCGAGCAGCAGCGGGCGGCGATAGCGCGAAAGCCCCGATGCCTCGGCCTTGCGGCCCTTCTTGCCGGTATCAAGCTTCTCCGGCGATGTTTCCATGGCGGCGGCCTGCGCCGCACGACGGGCGGCGGCAATGAAATCCGTCCGTCCTTCGGCGTCTGCGGCCTTGCCGCTGGCGGCCACCTGGCTAGCGCGCACGCGCTCGAGGATTTTCTTGATATCGGGTGCACCCGAACCCGGCTCCAGAAGTTCGTTCTCCTGACCCGCCGGCAGAACGTCGATCGGATCGAGCGACGGGGCGGGCTCGACTTGCGTGCGGGAGGAGGAGGCCGATACGGGTTCTTCTGCGGCCTTGACGGTCTTTGCAGTACCCGTCTTGAAACGCTTCGTCAGGCCGGCAAGCAGGCTCTTTTTTTCCGCCTTCGCGGGCTTTGCCGCAGCGGGAGGCACGATGGCATCCCCATCTTCCCCGTCGGCGTCGAGAATGGCCTGTTCTTCGGCGATATAACCCTCTTCCGGGAAGATGGCGGCCGGCATGGATACATCTTCGTGCGCGGGGGCCGACACAGGCTTCGTGACGTTGCGGGGCGCGGCCTCTTCGCGGTAGACCGGGGCATTGTCGAGGTTATCCAGCCGGCCGGCGATCTGCACCAGCGTCTCATGCAGCGCTTCGAATGTGCGGTGCGTGCGCTCTTCGGTGTTGCGGCTCAAGGCTTCGAGATTGCGCAGATCGGTCGCAAGATCGGTCAGCATGGTCATGTCGGCAAGGTTCGCGCCGGCCGAGAGATTATTGCGGGTATAGGCGTCGAGAACGGCCTCGGCCGCCTGCCGGGCTGCTTCGATGATATATTCGTCGTTGGACGCCATGTAGTCTTCGATGGCCGCCATGCGGGCATCGAGTTCAGGCGGCATGCCTGCGACCTGCATCTGCACCGGCTGGCTGATCAGCGTTGAGAGATGGGCGATCTGGTTTTCGAGGCTTGCCAGCGCGTGGCTGTCGGCAGGCGCGGCATGGGCGGTCTCGTCGAGACGGGCGGCAATATTGCCGAGCCGCTCTTCCAGACGCGAGAAGGCGCTTTCGCTGAGGCCCGATGCCGGCTGCGGCTGGCTGTAACGATAATCGAGGTCCTCGATCCGCCGCGAGAGCAGGTCAAGCCGTTCGGCCAGACCGTCATTGACGGCGCCGTGATCCAGCGCATCGATTTTGCGGGAAATGTCGCTGAGGAAAGACGTCAGCTCCGCCTGTTGCGAGGGGCGCTGCGAACGCTCCAGAAGCAGGGAAAGCTGGTCCAGCCGCTCATGCAACTGGGCGGCGTCGCGGGCGGTGCTGAGTTCGTCGATCTTGCCCGCCAGCGCTTCGAGACGGGCGGTCAGGTCCAGCGCCGGTTCAGGTTTTGCGGCGGCAAGGCGGTTGATGTCGCCGAGCTGTTCGGCAAGGCCGTTCAGCCGGTTCTCAAGACGCTGCGCCAGCGCATTGTCCGTTGCCTGCGCATTGGCGCGCGTGCCGGTTGCGGCAATGGCGCGGCTGATTTCGTCCAGCCGCTGGTCGAGACCGGAAAACTGTTCGGTAAAGGCCGCTTCATTCGGCTGCATATGCTTGCCGAGCTGCTCCACGGCGCTGGCAATGGCGATCAGCTTGTCTTCGAGCACGCGCACGGCCGGATTGTTGCTCATGCCGCCGAGCTGCGTCTTGATGTCATCGAGACGATAGGCGAGCGAAACGATCTCATCCTGCAACGCGCCGGCGTCGAAACCGCGCAGCGTGTCTTCCACATTGTTCCAGCGGCTTTCGATCCGGTGCACGCTGTCTTCGCGCGCAAGCTGGTCGATCGTCAGGCGCAGGTCCTCGAATTCGTTGCGCAGCCCGTAGGCATCGGGAGACGCCAGATTGCCGAGCTGGTCGATGCTGCCGGCCAACCGCGCTATGTC
Source organism: Rhizobium sp. NFACC06-2 (assembly GCF_900101425.1). Taxonomy (NCBI): domain Bacteria; kingdom Pseudomonadati; phylum Pseudomonadota; class Alphaproteobacteria; order Hyphomicrobiales; family Rhizobiaceae; genus Rhizobium; species Rhizobium sp. NFACC06-2. The sequence continues at coordinate 26,135 of NZ_FMVA01000028.1, forward strand.
GTCGCGCAGATCGCCGATGAACTGCTGGTCTTCCGCCACCGCGCGAATATTGCGGATTTCGGCGCGCAGGCCCTGCGCTTCGCGGGAGACACCTTCGGCAATGTCGTGCTTCAGCTCATGCCGCAGATTGACGAGCGCCTGGGCGATTTCCTGCAGAGCTGCGTCATTGCGTTGCTGTTCCTGATGGGGCGGAATGGCGCGGGCCCGCGGTGCGGGAGCGGCCGCCTGCTGGGCGTCCCTCGGCCGGTATTCCGGTGCAAGCGGGCGGGTAATCGTCCGCTCCGGGCGGAGAGCGGGTTCCTGCGGGCGCTGGAAGCTCGCTTCGAGAAGGCGCTGGCGCTGGCGAATTTCATTGACGGGATCGAGCTGCGGCGGGGTAACACTGGCGCGCGGTTCGCGCGACGCGGCGTAAGCCTCGTTTTTGGGCTCGGCTTGCGCGCTCGCGGCTCGCTGATCGCGCGGGAACTTCTGGCTCATCAGCCCTTCGATACGGGCTTCCAGGCCTTCAATGGTGCGATTGAGCGCATCAAGAGACGATCTGTCGCTTGGCTGTTGGGTTTTCGATCGCAATCCGTTCATCTTTTCGCTCGCTTCGCTTCCGCCCGCCGTGCCCGGTTATCTGTCGCGACGTTGCCTGCCTGGACACGCCGTCGCCGCAACATGCAGCAATCCTAGAGCCGGTATTCGCCCCCGTTGAGGAAAATGCGCCGGAGTACGAAGCAGTTACCTCTGTCGGGAGAATTCACGAAACGTGGTAAAGAAGTGGTTAACTATGGTCGGAATTTTTTAACTTTTACGGCAGGCGACAGCCCCGCGCCGGGCCGGAGGTCCATTCCGCGAAAAAGGAGAAGGATATTCCGCTGAAATTTATTTGACGTTTACGCGCACGTCAAATATTGTCATCCCATATCGGCCGGATTATTGCCGGCGCCCACGATGCGGAGGAACATCGGTAATGCCTGTTTACAAGGCCCCAGTTAAAGACACGCTTTTTATCCTGAACGACGTTCTCGGCCTGGAGCGGTATAACAACCTGCCCGGCTTCGAGGATGCAACCCCCGACATGATCGAGGCCATTACCGGTGAAGCGGCCAAGCTTGCCGAAGAGCGGCTTTTCCCGCTCAACCTTTCCGGCGACCAACAGGGTTGCAAGCGCGCCGATGACGGTTCGGTTTCCGTGCCGGATGGTTTCAAGGATGCTTATGACGCCTATTGCGAGGGCGGCTGGATCGGTCTTGCCGTTCCGCCGGAATTCGGCGGTCAGGGCCTGCCCTATACGCTGCACGCCGCCATTGGCGAATATATGTCGTCGGCCAACCTGTCGCTGATGATGTATCCCGGCCTGACGCAGGGTGCGATTGCCGCCATTCTGGTGCATGGCACGCAGGAGCAGAAGGACACCTACCTGCCGAAGATGGTGGAAGGCACATGGTCCGGCACCATGAACCTGACCGAACCCCATTGCGGCACCGATCTCGGCATGCTGCGCACCAAGGCTGTGCCGCAGGCTGACGGCAGCTACAAAATCTCCGGCCAGAAGATCTTCATCTCCGCCGGCGAACATTCCATGACGAACAATATCGTTCATCTGGTAATCGCCCGCATCGAAGGCGCGCCTGAGGGCACCAAAGGCATTTCGCTCTTCATCGTACCGAAGTTCCTGGTGAAGGAAGACGGCACGCCGGGCGAGCGCAACGGCGTCACCTGCGGTGCGATCGAGCACAAGATGGGCATTCACGGCAACGCCACCTGCGTCATGAACTACGATGACGCGACCGGTTATCTGCTCGGTGCTGAGAACAAGGGCCTTTCGGCCATGTTCGTGATGATGAACGAAGCCCGCCTCGGCGTCGGCCTTCAGGGTCTTTCCGTTGGCGAGATCGCCTATCAGAACGCGGTCGAATATGCCCGTGAGCGTATTCAGGGCCGCTCGCTCTCCGGAGCGAAATTCCCCGACAGGAAGGCCGACCCGATCATCGTGCATCCCGATATCCGCCGCACGCTGATGACCATCAAGGCCTATAACGAGGCCGGCCGCGCTTTCCTTTTGTGGACGGCGCTGCAATCAGATATCGCCCATCGCTCCACCGATGAGAAGGAGCGGCAGGCGGCAGACGACCTGCTCGGTCTCGTCACGCCGATCCTCAAGGGCGTGCTGACCGACAAGGGCTTTGACCATGCCGTTATGGCGCAGCAGGTCTTCGGCGGCCATGGCTACATCGAGGAACATGGCATGAGCCAATATGTCCGCGATGCGCGCATCACCATGATCTATGAGGGCGCTAACGGCATTCAGGCGCTCGATCTGGTTGGCCGTAAGCTCGGCATGAATGGCGGCCGCGCCGTCATGGCGCTGTTCAAGGAAATCGGCGATTTCTGCGAGGAAAACCGCGCCGATGAAAAACTCAGCCTTTACACCAAGGGTCTGAAGAAGGGCTTGAACGACCTGCAGGCCGCAACCATGTGGTTCATGCAGAACGCCATGGCGAAACCCGACAATGCCGGTGCCGGCTCGACCGATTACATGCATCTCTTCGGCATCGTGGTGCTGGGCTACATGCAGGCGCGCATGGCGAAAGCCGCCAGCGAAGCGCTTGCAGCCGGCAGCGCTTCGGACGAGGATTACCTCAAGACCAAGCTTGTCACGGCGAAATTTTATATGGAGCGCATCATGCCGGAAACGGCGCTGCGCAAGGCCCGCATCGAAACCGGCGCGGACACCATGATGGAACTGGCTGCGGAAGCATTCTGAGAAATCTGGCGTTCATAACGCCACAGGGAGAGAGTTATGACCGACGTATTTATCTACGACCATGTCCGCACCCCGCGCGGACGCGGCAAGAAGGATGGCAGCCTGCATGAGGTGCCTTCCGTTCGCCTTGCCGCCAAGACACTGGAAGCCCTCCGCGACCGCAACGGACTTGATACATCCACGGTAGACGACATCATCATGGGCTGCGTCGATCCCGTCATGGATGCCGGCGCGGTGATCCCCAAGGCCGCCGCCTTCGAGGCCGGTTATTCCAACAGGGCGCCGGGCATGCAGATCTCGCGCTTCTGCGCCTCGGGTCTCGATGCCATCAATTTCGCGGCCGGCAAGGTCAAGGCGGGGTCTGACGACATCGTCATCGCCGGTGGCGTTGAAAGCATGTCGCGCGTCGGCATGGGCATGTCGGGCGGCGCCTGGTATATGGACCCTTCGGTCAATTTCCCGGCCTTCTTCATGCCGCAGGGCGTGTCGGCCGATCTCATCGCCACCAAATATGGTTTCTCCCGTGACGATGTCGACGCCTATGCCGTCGAAAGCCAGAAGCGTGCGGCGCATGCCTGGGATAAGGGCTATTTCAACAAATCAGTCATTCCGGTGAAGGACCAGAACGGCCTGACCATCCTCGACCGCGACGAACATATGCGCCCCGGCACGGACATGCAGGCGCTGGCCTCCCTCAACCCATCCTTCCAGATGCCGGGTGAAATGGGCGGCTTCGAAGCCGTCGGGATTATGGCGCACCCGGAAGTGGAGCGGATCAATTACGTCCATCACGCCGGCAATTCGTCCGGCATCGTTGACGGTGCTGCCGCCGTGCTGGTTGGCTCGAAGGCGGGCGGCGAGGCAATGGGCATCAAGCCCCGTGCCCGCATCAAGGCATTCGCCAATATCGGCTCCGATCCGGCGCTGATGCTCACCGGCCCGGTGGATGTGACCGAAAAGCTCCTGAAAAAGACCGGAATGTCGCTTGCCGATATCGATCTTTTCGAACTCAACGAGGCCTTCGCCGCCGTGGTCCTGCGTTACATGCAGGCCTTCGACATCGACCACGACCGGATGAACGTCAATGGCGGCGCCATCGCCATGGGCCATCCGCTCGGTGCAACCGGCGCGATGATCCTCGGTACGGTGCTGGATGAGCTGGAGCGGCGCGATCTGAACACCGCGCTTGTCACGCTCTGCATTGGCGCTGGCATGGGCACGGCGACGGTTATCGAGCGGGTTTGAGGCTGGTCATGAGGCGCGAGGTTTACGAGCGGCCCAAGAATGAGATCGAACAGCAGCTGGCTCGGCACAATCTGGAAAAGGACATGGCACAGGATCATAAGGCGTCCATCCGCCCCGTTTCGCCTGTCTACGTCCAGCGGCTCCGGGCAGAGCGTTGGGGTTTGGTTGTGTTTCTCGTTCTCGTGGTCGGTTGTATCAGCCTCGCAATCGGACTGTCGTAACCGCAGAAAAATTTGAGGGAAGAGGAATCCCAAAATGAGCACTTACACCAATTTCACCATCGAGACGGACGCAGACGGCATTGCCCTCGTCACCTGGGACATGCCGGAAAAATCCATGAACGTCTTCACATCAGAAGTGATGGACGAGCTGAATGCCATTGTTGACGCCACCGTCGCCGACAGCGCCGTCAAGGGCGTTGTCTTCACATCAGGCAAAAGCACCTTTTCCGGCGGCGCCGATCTTTCGATGATCAAGTCGATGTTCTCCTTCTATAATGATGAGAAGACGAAGAACCCCGATCAGGCGGCGGCAAAGCTGTTCGAGCTGGTTGGCCGCATGACGGGCCTGTTCCGCAAGATCGAGACCAACGGCAAACCCTGGGTCTCGGCCATCAACGGCACCTGCATGGGCGGCGCTTTCGAACTGTCGCTCGCCTGCCACGGCCGCGTCGCTTCCAGCGCCAAGAGCCTCAAGATCGCCCTGCCGGAAGTCAAGGTCGGCATCTTCCCCGGCGCCGGCGGCACCCAGCGTGTGCCGCGCCTGACGGACGCACAATCGGCATTGCAGATGATGACAACCGGCCAGTCGCTGACCGGCGCGCGCGCCAAGGCCATGGGGCTGGTGCATCAGGTGGTGGAGCCGGATCAGCTGGTCTCCACTGCAAAGCAGATGATCAAGGACGGCCTGAAGCCGGTTGCGCCCTGGGATGAAAAGGGCTTCAAGGCTCCCGGCGGCGGCATCTGGACGCCGGCCGCAGCCCAGCTCTGGCCAGCCGCCCCCGCCATCCTGCGCCGCGAAAGCGCCGGTAACTATCCGGCCGCACTCGTCATTCTCAAATGCGTCTATGAAGGCTTGCAATTGCCCTTCGATACCGCATTGAAGGTGGAGCAGCGTTATTTCACCGAAATCCTTCGCTCGAAGGAAGCCTTCGGCATGATTCGCTCGCTGTTCATTTCCATGCAGGAACTGGGCAAGGGCGCGCGCCGCCCGGCCGGCCAGCCGAAGACGGAGTTCAAGAAGGTTGGCGTCGTCGGTGCGGGCTTCATGGGCGCTGCCGTCGCTTATGTCACCGCCGCGGCCGGCATTCCGGTCACGCTGGTGGATCGTGATCAGGAAGCCGCCGACAAGGGCAAGGGCCATTGCGAGGAAAGCGTCAAGGCCGCCATCGGCAAGGGCAGGCTGACGCAGGATGAGGGCAAGGCCCTGCTCGACCTCGTCACCCCGACGGCGGATTACAAGGCGCTTTCCGATGCCGATCTCGTCATCGAGGCCGTCTTCGAAGACCGCGACGTGAAGAAGGCCGTCATCGAAGCCGTGGAAGCCGTCTTGCCGCAGGGCGCGATCTTCGCTTCCAACACCTCCACTTTGCCGATCACCGGCCTTGCGAAGAACTCCAAGCGCCCGGCGGATTTCATCGGCATCCACTTCTTCTCGCCGGTCGAGAAGATGATGCTGACGGAAGTGATCCTCGGCAAGGAAACCGGCGACAAGGCGCTCGCCGTCGCGCTGGATTATGTGGCGAAGATCAAAAAGACCCCGATTGTGGTCAACGATACGCGCGGCTTCTTCGTCAATCGCTGCGTGCTGCGCTACATGGCAGAAAGCTACGATATGCTGATCGAAGGCGTACCCGCCGCCATGATCGAAAATGCCGCGAAATTCGCCGGCATGCCGGTCGGCCCGCTGGCGCTGAACGATGAGGTGGCGATCGATCTTTCCTACAAGATCCTAAAAGCCACCGTCGCCGATCTCGGCGAAAAGGCCGTCGATCCGCGCCATATGGAACTGGTGAAGAAGCTGGTGGAAGGCGAGGGCCGTTTCGGCCGCAAGAACGCGAAGGGCTTTTACGACTATCCGCCAAAGCCCGCCAAAAAATCCCTCTGGCCCGGCCTGAAGGACCTCTATCCGCAGCAGAAGCCTGAAGCGGTGGATATGGAGGTGCTGAAACAGCGCTTCCTCGTCACTGTGGCGCTGGAAGCCGCCCGCACGGTGGAAGAAGGCATCGTCACCGATCCGCGTGAAGCGGATGTCGGCTCCATCCTCGGTTTCGGCTTTGCGCCCTATACCGGCGGCGCGCTGTCCTACATCGACGGCATGGGCGTGAAGAACTTCGTGGCACTCGCCGAGAAACTCAGCGAGGCCTATGGCCCGCGCTTCAAGCCGACACCGCTTTTGAAGGACATGGCCGCCAAGGGCGAGACCTTCTACGGCCGCTTCGATCCCTATGCCAGCGCCGCCAAGGCGGCCTGAGGCTCCGCGAGACATTGAACAGGCCCTTCGGGGCCTGTTTTATTATGCCTGTCTCCCCGCTTTTCGTGCATCCTTTGCCCGGCTGAGGCGTTGAAAAGGCTGACCGGGCAAAAGCGCCCGCCGCCGCAATTCAGCACGCCTCAGGAGACAGCGATGAAAGCACCACTGCGATCCCACGGTTTCGACAAGCCCTCGGACCTTGACGACCATCTGGCCGAACTGGACGAAGAGGCCGCGGAGAAGGAGGCTGCAAAACCCGCTGCTGCCCGAAGGGCGCGTGCCGCCGCCCCGGCGGAATCATCCTTGCGGGCGGAGTTGGAAGACCTTCGCAAACAGCTCGAAAAGATTCGCCGCGACGTCAAACGGCTGGAAGCCGCCTCCAACACGCCGCATCATAAATCCGCCGATGCCCGGCATGAGCGCGACCGTGAGAATTCGCGCCTGATGACGGTGGTGCGCTCCGTTGCCGTCACATCGCTAGCAAGCCGCATCTTCGCTTCCTCGCCCGTCATGGCGGCGCTGGTGGCCGTTGTGCCAATCGCGCTCGGCCTTGCCGCACGGCGCAATGAGGGGGCGTAAGCCGTCCCCTGCCGCGCCGCCGCCCGCTGGCCCGGCGGATGCCCAGGAGCGGGTTTCCCGCCGCAATCCGGCCTTCGCCGGGCAGACTTTCCAGCCATCCACAGGCGCCGTGAAAAAACTGTCAAAAAACTTCGCGATGGCGCTTGCCATGTCTGAACAAGATGTTATAACCCCGCTCACTTTCGGGGCACCAAACAGCCCCGCCCGCCAAAAGCGGAGGTTCTTCAAGGACCTGAAGTGCCCGGATAGCTCAGTTGGTAGAGCAGCGGATTGAAAATCCGCGTGTCGGTGGTTCAAATCCGCCTCCGGGCACCATTTCTTAACAGTTTGGTTTTGTTTTGTAATTTACCCCTTAACTAACCTGCTGCGATAACTTTTCTAGACGCGGTTTTTCACGTTTCTAGACGCCGGTTGTTTTCCATCTGTTCACTTCGGCCTCAAGGTCGCCCATGGTTTCGGCCATCTTCTTGGACATGTCGGCGCGGCGAGAATAGTGCTTTGCCATGGCTTCGGTCTTCTGACCCAGCATCTGCGCGATCGTCGCGTAGTCCTTGCCCATCTCGGCGAGGATGGTTGCGACAGTATGGCGAAGGCCCTTGAGCGTAAGGTCAGGCTGGATCTTGCCTTCCTCCTCGAGCTTCAATTTTATAGGGCGCCATGACGCCCTAAAGCCAGAAACTGTCCAAGGCTTGCCGCGGCTGTTGGCGCAAAGCGTGAGCGTAGTTGCGGGATGCTTCGGCTCTTCGGCCAGCACATCAAGCACAGGCGTCGGCAATGGCACCCAAACTGGAACGCCGGTCTTTCCTCGGCGCGTGTCCAGCTTGCCGCCAGAGACGGCCATGCGTGGCAGTTCAAGGGCGTCTTGAGGGTCAAGGCCGCAATACATCATCAACGCCACAGGAAGGCGCATGTGAGGCGGTAACGCAGCGGCGACGGCATCCCGCTCGAAGTCCAACCAAGGCCGGTTTGCTTCGGGGGCATCGGTCGCTTTGCGCACGCGCTTGACCTTGGCGACTGGGTTCGTCGCCATAAGCTCTTGCTCGATGGCGTGTTCAAACAAGATAGAAAGGACGGTCAGCGTATAGTTGGCAAACTTCCGCTTCTTTTTTTCGAAGGTCTTGTCCCTCAGGCGTGCCACCCAACCTTGAGAAAGCTCGGACAGCGGTGACGGTCCAAGCGGTTGCAGATAGGTGAGCACCTTCTGATAATCCGACTTGGTGCGGCTCTTGAGCATTTGGAAGCCGGCGGACTTGCGGTATGACACGATGAGCGCGGCCAGCGTGCCAGCCTTCGCCTCCTGCCCGCGCGTAGCCGCATCGATCGCCTCAAGTTCAGCGAAGAATTCGGGCGTGCCGAATTCCGCCTTGAGCCGCTTGCCGGTCTTGCGGTGGTAGGCATACCACTTGCCGGTCTTCGGTTCGAAGTAGCGCTTTAGGCCTTTCACTCTGACAACTGTTCCAGTCATAGCGCATCCAGCTGAAAGTCGGCGGTCCGCAACGGTGCTTCACCCGGTCGTAGACTGTCAATCCATGCGTCCACCTCACGGATGTCGTACCGCTCCCATCGAGCGCCAACACCCAGCGCGTGCTCGCACCGGGCAAACGGAATCGAAAGATGGAAGGCTCAAGCCGCAATATCGCGCCGCTTGCGTCTTGGTGAGAAGACGCAAAGGTACATTGTCGTTGGCGGGGCGCATGCGTCCTCCTCTATTGTTCGTGACGTAACTTTCAGAACCAGCCTGCAAAAAGTCCAATGTCGCTTGATGAAAAAGTTTGGCCCCGCTCAACCAAGAGGGAGCAGGGCCGCGACGGTTCGTTGCTGGTGAGGCCTTAGGTGGTGACTACGCCGTCGCTATTTCTGCCGGGATAAGAGGCCCGCGCAGCCACAAGGGCGCGCTGGGCAAGTTGGCCAGCCTGGGAATGCGGAGGCTGGCGACGAAGGTCAGTTCACCAGCTTTGGATCCATCCCAAGAGCGGCGCGGTAATCCTCGACGTCTTCCCTTGAAATTGTCGTTATTTCGACGATTCGAAGATTGCTCAATTCGCTCAGCGTGCAAAGAAAAGGATGGGGCAGGCCATCATAGTACATAGCATCGACCACGCCACCGGGGCGAAAGCCTAATATTGTCAGGTACCAAACATAGCCGTCGGATTTCTGAAACTTGAGTATGTCACCCACCGAAAATTTCGGGGGGTTCTGCTGCTCGAAAACATCATGGAATGTCGGTCTTCTTCTGCCGACGAGCGCGCGCGGCAGTTGCTCTCTGGCATTGCTGCGCGCCGGTTCGTGTCTTCTGCTTGCATGCGTCATTTCGGTATGCTCCTCAGTTGCCATTCCGTAGCGATTTCGCTACTGTGTAACCAATACATCTGAAAAATCGCTACGTCAACGCGAAATCGCTACAGGATTGCAAAAAATGTTGCCGGTACAGTGCCGCATGGCTCGAATTGCCCTTGAATGGGGCGTGCGCGAACTGGCGGACGCGGCGGACGTTTCCACAAACACGGTTACACGCTTCGAGAAGGGCGATGAGCTCAAGCAACGTACGGTCGACGCCATGAGGACAGCTATGGAGGCGAGGGGAGTCGTGTTCGTTGAGGCCGGTGATACGGCTGATGGTTACGGCGTCACCATTAAGGCTTGACCGCAATAGGAACCGCAGAATAGCTTCTAATTGCGGCCACCACCCCGCAGGTCACCCACCTGCCACCACCGAATGGGAAATTGTTCAACGCGCCAAGTGCGTAATGTTTGGTGATGCCCATGTCTGAACTTCCACGCCTCATTGGTCGCAAAGAAGCGGCCGCCTATCTCGGCATCGCAGAGTCCACGTTTTCAATGTGGGTTGCCACACACAAGATGCCACCCACCATCCCAGGCACAAGAAAATGGGATAGGCGAGCGATCGACGCAAGGCTCGATGAAATCAGCGGTTTGGATACCGACGATACCGCCGAGGATGAGTTCGAGAAGTGGTTGAGGGAAAATCCGAGCTAAACGCAGGTGAAAGCCTGTAAATGCTTCGCTAACTTACCTTGACCGTTCCACAACCCTAAAGCATCATCTCCGCAACTTACGGGAGATTCGGGGCCATGGCTAAACTTTTATATTCACTTGGGTTACTGCAGATTGTTGGCGGTGTTTTGATAGCGATGGCTGCCAAGTCCGCTATTCATGAAATCCTCGGCGCCGTTGCATTTGGAATGGGAGTTCTGGCCTTAGGTATAGGCGCTGTAATTTCACGCATTGTAGAAGTCGGCTTGACGTCGGAGAAGCAGGTTGGGCTCTTAAGCGACATCAAGGATGGCCGACAGGTTTAGTGGTGTCCACTAGAGATTGATGCGTTATTGACTTTTGGCGCAAAATGTGGTACGACGCGTCGTCCTTACCAAGGAAGCGAAGCGACCAAGACGAGCGGCCTTCCGTAAGGAAGTCGCTTCCTTGGTAAGGACGATCAAGTGCCTGAAAATACTAAAGATTTTAGCACGGGCTGCGGTATTTTTAAAGCCCCTCCAAAGTTTCATTTTCTCAGCCCTCAATGCGTTGATCATTGAGGTGATTATACGCTTTTTATTAGATTAAGTACATGGAAAATAAGCGTTTTTTTTGTTTTTGTGGTAGGTTCTCCTTCTTCGGAGGCCCCATTATGGATAAACTTACCTCTATGCTAAAATAACTTGCATTATCCCACAGCGCCCGCGTAAATTGTGTCGGGCAAGGGGAACGCGCTTGGCATTTTTTACGTCGAAATCAATTAACGGCATTACTTATGATCTGAGTCATCTGGAGCCGTTCACTTTCAAAGTTTCTCAGGACGATACCTCTTACCGAGTTCGCGTCGAATTTGGTCACCACTGCTTTACTGAGGAAAGATTGAGCTGGCATTCAATTGATCGTCTGTATGCCTTTAAGGGAGAAAAACGGTCCTTCTGCACCGAAAGATATAAAGATTCCAAACCGCTTAGAAGCATAATAGAATCCCTTAACGAGAGGACCGTGTACTTCGGCAAGGAGTATAACTATTTTGTTCTACGGAACACTGATTTACTCGGAAACGGTCCGCCATACGCGGTTTTTTTTGATGTCCAGAAGGCTCGGAATAAACGAGCCGGTGATGTGTTTATGAGGGTGCAGAGTGCCTATAAGAAACCAAACATGGTAGAGACGGCAGCGCCAATATCGTTTTTTGCCCTTCTCGACGCAAAAGCGAAAGGATTGCCACCGGCGCCAGGGAAGAAAATAACGATCAAAAGAATCCCTAAATAGGGCCAGAAAAGAATATAGCCCCCGAAGGGGCTATTTCCGGGGCATCTATTTCAATGCCCGCTGCGGTGCTAGTCGCCTTACGCTCACCCTGTGAGACAGATCTCTCTGCGCAACGGTCCCTATTGCCAAATGGCTCAACCGCCCTGGTTCCGTATGTAGTGACCATATACAAATCATTTGTAGCAGTCAACCAAATGTTGATTTTGTTGCACATTGACTGTTACAAAACCTGTAGCGTGATCTGTGCAATTAACTGCACAAAGACGTGGTGAGTTCCACCATACACAACAGCTCATTCTGTTGCGCCTGCCTTTCATCGAAACGCTTTACCGGTGGACTGGAGGCTCGTCCCGTGACCGTTAGTCAAACAAGGCCCACTAGGTCAATGATGGCTGAACTTCATCCGTAAAGTGCATGACCGAAGAGAGAATAGATGGGGGCGAGCTCATCGTCGCTCAGAGGGCTGTTATGCTTTGTCGCGTCGGGGCGCTCAGAAACAAGAAACATCACCAGCAAAACAGCAGGAACGTCGAATAGAATATTCTCGGGATCGCTATTTTTTAGAACATCCGCTATATACGGCTTGAACCGCACCGGATTTACCGGAGACCCCAACTCGTGAGAAGTAGGGTCTATGACAAGCAAGACGACGAACAAATTCTCCCCTGAAGTCCGCGCCCGTGCCGTGCGTATGGTGACGGAGCATGAAGCCGAACATCGCTCCCGCTGGGCAGCGGTATCATCGATAGCGGCCAAGATCGGCTGCTCGGCGCATACCCTCCATGAATGGGTGAAGAAGGCCGAGGTCGACAGCGGCAAGCGGGCTGGCCTGCCGAGCGACGTGGCCGAGAAGATGAAGGCACTGGAGCGGGAGAACCGGGAGCTTCGTCAGGCGAACGAGATTTT
>NZ_FMVA01000029.1:0-35088 GCF_900101425.1 Rhizobium sp. NFACC06-2
CCACCACTCCGACAGGGGCGTGCAATACGTGTCGATCAAGTATTCCGAACGGTTGGCAGAGGCAGGTATCGAACCTTCCGTCGGAAGCGTCGGCGATAGCTACGACAACGCTCTCGCCGAAACGATCAACGGCCTTTACAAGGCTGAGGTCATCCATCGCCGAGGACCATGGCGCAACTTCGAAGCTGTGGAGTTCGCCACGCTGGAATGGGTCGATTGGTTCAACAACCGGCGTCTACTGGAGCCCATTGGAAACATTCCGCCTGCAGAGGCCGAGGAACGATACTACGCCATGCTGGACGCACCAGCATTGGCCGCATAACTTAAACCAAACGGTCTCCGGCAAAGCCGGTGCGGTTCAGGATATCCGGCAAGCGGGGGTCATTGGACTATTAAGTGGAGATGAAACCGCTCAACAGGTAGCTAACCGACTGGGCGTCTCAAGGCCGACATTGTACAGCTGGAAGGACCAGCTTCTCGATCATGAGGCCTCATCATCCATGAAACGCCGCAAAGCCAATCCCAAGGTGCCTGAACGTGAAGAGCTCGAGCGACAGCTTGAAGCCCTCCGGCGTGATGTCCGCCAGCTACAACTCGAACATGATCTCCTGAAGAAGGCCAATGAACTCATAAAAAAGACCTGGGCGTCGACCTGCAGATCCTGAGTAATCGGGAGAAGACACAGCTGATTGACGCCCTTAAGGAAAGCTATTGCTTGCCGGAACTGCTCGCCCAGCTGCGAATTGCCCGAAGCTCCTACTTCTATCACCGCGCCCGCCTGTGTCTGGCAGACAAGTATGCCGCCGTCCGTCACAGTCTCGCGGAAATCTTTGAGGCGAACCGCCGTTGCTACGGTTATCGGCGACTGCAGGCGTCGTTGGCCCGGCAGAGCGTGGTGATCTCGGAAAAGGTTGTCCAGCGATTGATGAAGCAGGAGCAGTTGGTCGTTCCCAGACCACGTCGTCGGCGGTTCGGATCCTATCTCGGAGAGATCAGTCCAGCGCCCGAGAACATAATCAATCGCGACTTCCATGCAAAAGCGCCGAACCTGAAGTGGCTCACAGACATCACTGAGTTCCAGATCCCCGCCGGCAAGGTGTACCTTTCCCCCATCATCGACTGCTTTGACGGCATGGTGATCAGCTGGTCAATCGGAACCCAACCAGATGCAGGTCTCGTCAATACCATGCTGGATGCAGCCATCGACACCGTAACCGACGGAGAGGAACGGCCAGTCATCCATTCCGATCGAGGAGCCCATTATCGCTGGCCTGGCTGGCTCAACAGGATCAAGAATGCGCAGCTGGTTCGCTCTATGTCCCGAAAGGGCTGCTCGCAAGACAACGCCGCGTGCGAGGGCTTCTTCGGCCGCCTGAAAACAGAGCTCTTCTACCCACGAGACTGGAAGGCCATCACGATCGAGCAGTTCGTTGCCGAGGTGGACGCCTATATCCGATGGTACAATGAAAGGCGCATCAAAACATCGCTGGGATCACTCAGCCCGGTCGAGTATCGTAAAAGTCTCGGCCTGATCTTATGAAGCAGTCCAACTTTTTATCCGCACCCCCTTATGCGCCTAACCGGCTCAGTTCTGCGCGGAAACCAACAACGAAAGGTCGGCTCGCCAATAACCGATCCTCTGCGCCACTATCGGTTCAACTAGAGTGGCTTGCAATCATACTCAGGCATTAGTTCTACGTCTCAGCGGTCGTGTTTGCCGACGATTTTGCCAGATCTGGCTTTATCTAGGGAAATATCCCCAAGGATTGTTTGAACCAGACGGCTCGAACAGGCTAACGCCCCGAACCGCAAACCAGCGGAGAGCGCCAGAATGGGCCCGCTCATCGTGCGACATGACTGCGAATAAACCTTGAACCGAAAATATGCAGTAGCTCGGAGGCGGCTTTTGTCGACCGTCATACATCGGGCGCTCGCCGCGCTACCGGGGTGCATCTGGGGCGTCCCGGTAGCGCTGAGCCTATCACTGCTTTTTAGCCGACACGGTCTTCGCGGCCTCATCGATCGTGTCGGCGATGACCGCCGGCTGCGTCATGAACAGGGCATGACTTGCCGACACCTTGGTGATCTTGGCATTTATGCGCTCGGCCATGTGGATCAACATGGCCTGGTCGAACGCCTTGTCTTCTGTGGCAATTACGGCCCAGCTGGGCTTGGTGCGCCAAGCGGCATTTTTGAGCCTGGTGCCGAACGCCGACATATTGATCGGAACCTGCGCATCCCTCACGAAGGCAACTTCGGCGTCGCTGACATCGTGAGCGAACCCGGCCTTGAATCTTTCCGGGCTCACGTAGCCGAAACCATCCTTCGTAGTTTCGATAACGAACTCCGAAGCAGGCGCAAATCCTTGGTACTGCTGAGCGGTCGTCTCGCCGGCATCGGGCGAGAGAGCAGAGACATAGACGAGACCCTGAACCTTTAGATCGACGCCAGCTTCTGTGATGACTGTTCCGCCCCACGAATGACCGACAAGGATAACGGGACCATCCTGTCGTTCAAGTGCACGTCTGGTAGCTGCAACATCGTCTGCAAGCGACGTCAGGGGATTCTGGACGATGGTGACGCGATAACCGCGTTTTGTCAGATTGTCATAAACGCCTTTCCAGCCGGAGCCGTCGGCAAAGGCCCCATGGACGAGAACGACGTTTTTTACGGATTGATTTTGAGGCAGCGACGTAGCCCCTGCCGGCACGGCGGCGAAAATCGCGGCTGCGGTTGCGAGTGCGGGAGTGGTTTTGATACTCTTGCGTGTCATGACTATCTCCTATGTTTTTTTGCGATAACTGTTATCGCGATAATTCTCGTCTGACATGTTTTTTGCCGTTCGTCAACAAATTATTATCGCGATATTGATTTTCGTGATACCGGCGGCTATATGTATGTAGACAGGAGTGCAGGCATGTCCCAACAAGATAACGATCCACCGCCCTTACACGACCAGCTTTGCTATGCGATATATACCGCTGGCATCGCAATCCAGCGCGCCTACAAGCCTCTGCTTGATGCGCTTGGCCTGACGTATCCGCAGTACCTCGTTTTGAACGTTCTCTGGGCCAAGGATGAGCAGACGGTGGTTTCCATCGCGGACAAGCTCGCTCTTGAATCGAGCACGTTGACACCCCTTTTGAAGCGACTGGAAGCCGCCGGACACGTGCGTCGGACACGCAACGTCAGCAATGAACGGCAGGTTTTAGTGGCGCTGACGGATCAGGGCCGCGCCTTACAGCACCGGGCAGGGTGTCTGAGTGACACATTGCTTGCGGCCTCGACCCGGACACCATCGGAACTTGCCGCCTTGAACCGCGACGTTCGCGGTCTCCGTGATGCTATCTACTCCCAGATCGGCGGATGGGATTCACCCGCCTGACCTGCGATGGTTTGAAACGGCCTACACGATCAAGCGATCGGAATGTCCCCGGCGATCAGATGTGCCGGTGATGGGCGCACGCCCATAAATCCCACCCGCGTCAATGTTTCCACTGCCTCAAAATGGCAGGCGCGCGTTGTCCTTGACGTTCTTCATGACGAAGAAGGTCCGTGTCTGCCGGACACCGGGGAGCGCGATGAGCTTGTGACCATGTAGCTTGTTGAAGTCCGCCATGTCCCGGACGCGGATCTTGAGAAGGTAGTCGAAGTCACCGGCTACGAGATTGCAGTCGAGCACCTCCTTCAATTCGAGCACTGCCCCCTCGAATGCCGCGAAGCTTTCCGGGGTCGATCGATCTAGCACGACGCCGACCATGACCAGCGCCTCCAAGCCGACCGAGGCCGGAGAGATCTCTGCTCGGACACCGGTGATATGGCCCTCTTCGAACAGGCGCTGGGTTCGTCGATGACAGGTTGCCGGGCTGGCATTCACCCGCGTCGCCAGGTCCGCATTGCTCAGGCGGCCTTCAGCCTGGAGCGTCCGCAGAATACGCAAATCGACCCGGTCCAGAACGCCGCTGAGAGAATCTTCCATATCTTTATCCTTTAACGGATGATCATCGCCATTTGGTTGCCGATATACAAGACATGCTACACGCAACAGGCAAATTTCGGAAGCACCTTTCAACAAAAGCGTATTAGTCTGGCGGTGACGTGTAAACATCGATCTACAGTTTCCGGAGCTCCCAATGTCTCTACTCGAAAGTTTTGAACGCTATCCTCTCACCTTTGGCCCCACCCCGATCGAGCACCTGCCCCGCCTCACAGAGGCTCTGGGCGGCAAGGTGCAGATTTACGCCAAGCGCGACGATTGTAATTCCGGCCTGGCGATGGGCGGCAACAAGCTGCGCAAACTGGAATACATCGTACCGGACGCCATCGCCTCGGGCGCCGACACGCTTGTGTCGATCGGCGGCGTGCAATCGAACCATACGCGTATGGTCGCCGCGACCGCCGCCAAGATCGGCATGAAGTGCGTCGTAATCCAGGAAAAGTGGGTGCCACACTATGACGCCGTCTATGATCGCGTCGGCAACATTCTCGTGACCCGGCTGATGGGTGCCGACAGCCGCCTTGTGGACGACGGCTTCGACATCGGAATCCGCAAGAGCTGGGAAGATGCGATCCAATCCGTCAAGGACGCCGGCGGCAAGCCCTATCCGATCCCCGCGGGCGCCTCCGTGCACAAATATGGCGCCCTCGGCTATATCGGCTTTGCAGAAGAGGTGGCAGAACAGGAGAAGACGCTCGGCTTCAAGTTCGACTATATCGTCGTGTGTGTCGTCACGGGCTCCACTCAGGCCGGCATGATCGTGGGCTTTGCCGCGCAGGATCGCGCATACCGGGTGATCGGGATCGATGCTTCCGGTACGCTCGACCAGACCAAGGCACAGGTCCGCTCGATCGTCGACAACACGTCGGCACTGGTTGACCTGGGGCGCAAGGTTCGCGAGGACGAAATCGTCATCAATCCAGACTACGCCTACCCGGCCTATGGTGTCCCTTCGGAGGAGACGAACGAAGCCATCCGGCTTGCCGCCCGTACCGAGGCGATGATCACCGACCCCGTTTACGAGGGCAAGTCGATGCAGGGAATGATCGACCTGACACGCAAGGGCTTCTTCCCGGAAGGATCGCGCGTGCTTTATGCTCATCTCGGTGGGGCGCCGGCACTCAACGGCTACAGTTACTATTACAGGGAAGGCTAGGTCCCCCTCTCAAGCCCTCCCTTCACTGCAGATGTGGACGTAACGATGACAGATTCCCGACGCCTGCACCTCAAGACAATCGAGCAGCGACTGCTCTGGCTGTCGCACTGGATGATCCACAACGCCAATCATGTCCGACCCAAGGTCGACGGCATCAAGACCGGCGGCCACCAGGCCAGCTCGGCGTCGATGGTCTCGATCATGACGGCTCTCTATTTCTCGGCGCTCCGGCCCGAGGACAGGGTCGCCGTCAAGCCGCATGCCTCGCCGATCTTCCATGCCATGCACTATCTCATGGGAAACCAGCCGCTGGAGAAGATGGAGAACTTCCGGGGCTTCGGCGGTGTGCAGAGCTATCCGAGCCGAACCAAGGATGTTGACGATGTCGATTTCTCGACGGGTTCGGTCGGGCTTGGTGTCGGCATCACGGCGCTGGCCTCCATCGTTCAGGATTTTGTCCAGGCGAAGGAATGGGGTGCCGATCTGGCATGCGGCCGCATGGTCGCCTTGATGGGCGACGCTGAGCTCGACGAGGGCAACATCTACGAGACACTGCAGGAGGGCTGGAAGAACGACCTGCGCAATTGCTGGTGGATCATCGACTATAATCGCCAGTCCCTCGACGGCATAGTTCGCGAGGGGCTGTTCGAGCGCATCGAGAAGATCTTCGACGCCTTCGGCTGGGATGTCGTGCGCGTCAAATACGGCGCCCTGCAGCGCGCGGCTTTCGAAGAACCAGGTGGAGACCGACTGCGCGACTGGATAGACCGGTGCCCCAACCAGGACTACGCGGCGCTGACCTTCATGGGCGGCGCGGTGTGGCGCAAACGCCTGATGGACGACCTCGGCGATCAGGGTGACGTATCCTCGCTCATCAACCGCCGCAGCGACGCGGAGCTCGCCGCCCTGATGGAAAATCTCGGCGGCAACTGCGTGGAGACGATTGCGGATGCCTTTGCCGGGATCGACCATGACCGCCCGACTTGCTTTCTGGCCTACACGATCAAAGGCTGGGGCACGCCGATTGCCGGTCACAAGGACAACCACGGCGGACTGATGAACAGCAAGCAATTTAGCGATTGGCAGGCGTATATGGGCGTTGCCGCCGGGCAGGAGTGGGAACCGTTCGCCGGTGTCGGCGACGTCGCGGGCCTCAAGCGGTTTCTTGCGAGCGTGCCCTTCTTCTCAAAAGGGCCTCGGCGCCACAACGATGCCTATCTCGAGGTGCCGTCGCTCGGGGTCGACGGCGGGCGGGAAATCTCGACCCAGGCCGCCTTCGGCAAGATCCTCGACGATCTGGCCAAGGGCGGCAGCCAGCTCTCCGACCGCATATTGACGACGTCGCCGGACGTGACCGGCACGACAAGCCTCGGGCCGTGGGTCAACCGGCGCAAGCTCTTTGCCCGAGAGGCGATGGCGGATGCCTTCATCGAGCACCGCATTCCCTAGACCGCGAAGTGGGAATTCACGCCAAGGGGCCAGCATGTGGAACTGGGCATCGCGGAAATGAACCTCTTCCTGCTGCTGGGCGCGGCAGGCCTCAGCCATTCCCTGTTCGGCAAACGGCTGATGCCCATCGGCACGGTCTACGATCCCTTTGTCTGCCGCGGCCTCGATGCGCTCAACTATGCCTGTTACCAGGATTCGCGCTTCATCATCGTCGGCACGCCTTCGGGCGTCACGTTGGCGCCCGAAGGCGGCGCTCACCAGTCCATCGGAACGCCGTTGATCGGCATGAGTCAGGACGGGCTGGCGGCTTTCGAACCCGCCTTTGCCGACGAACTTTCCGTGATTATGGAATGGGCCTTCGATTATCTTCAGCGCAATGGCGAAGGACAGAGGGACGAGCGTACCTGGCTGCGCGACGAGACCGGCGGATCGGTCTATCTGCGCCTTACCACCAAGCCGCTGGAACAACCCGTAAAGCGTATCGACGACGACTTCCGGCAGGGTGCCATCGATGGCGCCTATTGGCTGCGCAAGCCGGGCCCGAACTGCGCCATCGTCATCGCCTACCAGGGCGCAGTCGCCGACGAGGCGATTGCCGCCGCCGGCCTGATCGGCGAGGCAAGACGGGATATCGGCGTACTCGCCATAACGTCGGCCGACCGCCTTAATGCCGGATGGACCGCCGCGCAAAGGGAGCGCGCGCGCGGCAATCCCAAGGCGAGGAGCCATGTCGAAACGCTGCTTGACCCGTTGCCGCGCGACTGCGCGATCGTCACCGTCATCGACGGCCATCCCGCAACATTGTCCTGGCTGGGCAGCGTGGCCGGGCATCGGACCATCTCACATGGCGTGGAACACTTTGGCCAGACGGGAACGATCGGCGATCTTTACCGCCATTTCCGGATCGACTGCCAATCGCTGATACAATCGGTCAATGAATTGACCGCAGGAAGGCGGCTGTCAGAGTTTCTAACCCTTGCGTTCCCGTAGAATGGGCCAAGCGTTCCTTGCACAGTTTGCGGAGCGACACCGGGATGAACAGCGATGATATATTCTTTAATGACCGGGTACCGCACTGAGCTCCGTATCTCAACCGCAGCCTACCGGGTCCGAATACCGGTCAGCATTGCGTCGCTGTTCACGGTCTCTCCCTGATTTCCAGGACCCTCCACTGCACCTCGAATATCGCTGGCCTCCTTGTTCTGACCCAGTTTCCATTTGCCAGAGAGGCGGGTTATCTCGATCTCGATGCCGACGATGTTTTGCAGCATCATGTCGATGTAGTCTTTGGGACCGTCCGTCATGCGCCAGGGTTTCGACTGGGCCGCCTCATGACTGCGGGTCAGGCGCGCGACCATTCCGCGAACATAAAGCTCGTCATCGCGAACTGTTGCGTGACCGTGGGCGTGAACGACGATGTAATTCCACGTTGGCACCTGTCTGCCGGTCTCGTGTTTGCTTGGATACCAGCCAGGAGAGATATAGGCATCGGTGGAAAGGATGTCGTTCCACAACGATCTGAGGCGGATCGAGCGCGTCCGGCTGGTCTTCACCGCGATCGCGGACATCGCGCGACGGCATCAGCACGTATTCCGATGATCTCGCGAGGGGCCAGCCAACTCTATACTTCGCCTTGCTGGAGCGCAAAGCCTGGACGGATGCTTATGCCCCGCTCCCAGGTTTCGTGGCCCGACCGGCGGACGATCTAGGCACGGATTTCTGTTCGCGCTGCGTCGTTAGAGGGCAAGCAAGAGCTTAGCGTGGCAACACTACGCCTTGCTGGAATTGGGGTAGGAGAGCAGGACGCTAGCGGCATGGATTGAACAACCGAATGATTTGAAGACGCCAAGCGCCTCAATCCCTTCGCCGCTCATTCTCAACAATGAACGGATTTCCTGTTCCGACGGAAAGGGTTGTCAGCTATCTAGTTTGTCGTGGACACTTCATTTTCAAAACAGGAATGGCATGAGCGACGATAGTCACACGGTGTTGCGGGACCGCTTTCAGCAGCACAAATCGAAACTTAGCCGTTCGGAACTGGCTGTTGCTGAATATTTACTGGCAACGCCGATCGATATCCTGATCTTCGAAAGCGCTGAAGACATAGGGGTCAAGAGCGGTACAAGCGATGCAACAGTCATTCGTGCGGCGCGACGGCTTGGCTTCACCGGCCTGCCGGAGCTCAAGCGGCTCGCCAGCCGCAACATGGCTAAAAGCGTTCCCACAACGGAACGGCTGTCGCAGCGGTTCCGCGCTACCGGGCACGATCTTGGGAAGATCAAAAAGCGCATTTTCTCCACTGCGCATGAGATCATGACCTCATGTGAGGAAAAACTGGAAATCGATTCGCTCTCTAATGCTATCCAGTTACTCGATACCGCCGATACGGTATGGTGCCTTGGCATGGGGCGATCCGAAGTTGAAGCAAGGCATTGCGCGACAGCGCTCAGCCGCGTCGGACTGAGGACCCGTCACTCCGGATCATCTGGCTTTTCGCTCGCAAACGAATTGGTTGAGCTGCGGCCTGAGGATGTCGTCATTCTGTTTCATGTCGCCCGCGACACTGCCGAACTGCGGCTGATCGTCAATCAGGTCAGCGAAATTGGCTGTCGTGTCATTCTGGTATGTGGTGTTCAGCTGACGGAACTCTATCGCGATAGGGCGTCCGCAGTGCTGACATGCGTCGGATCCGCAGCGGGACTTGCAAGCTGGACGCTCGGCGCCGTCGTCACGTCGGATATTCTTGCCTACAGCATTGCCGCGCGCAACCAGGACCGAGCGCTCAAAAGCCGGAAGCGCCTTGCACGGCTGCGCGAGCAGATACCGCAATAAAGTATCTCGAATGACGCAATCAAAAAGATGAGAATTCCAGTAATGTTTTATTGATATCTGCACTTCAATAATGTAGTGAGGACGACATAGCGGCGGGCGACACCGGCCGATCCCGTATCTTTTGTCGAGGACACTCATGAAATACATTTTAAGAAGCCTTTTCTAGCGGAAGCGCGCACGCACCCGCTCCCGCACACCATTTCAAACCGATGACCCTTTACCGCGCCGTACCGGCGCGGAAGGGATTTTGTTGTCTTGCTTTCAGTTTGGGGCCCTGATGATTTCCTACCGCAGATTGGCAAATTCCGTTCTCCTCGCTTCAGTCGCTTTCGCACCTGCCAGTGTTTTCGCGCAGGATTCAGCCAGTGGCGGCGAAACAGTCCTTAAACCCATCGTCATTACTGGCAACTGGCTGGAGCAGCCCAACGCGGAAAAGGTGCTGAAGCACCCCGGCGCTCGCACCATCATGGACAAGACCGAACTGGAAGAGCGTGGTGCCATCGACATTCGTGACGCCCTTAATCAGATTCCCGGCGTTCAGGTTCAGGAAAGTGCCGGGACGGGCGGCAGCGATGTTTCTCTCAACCTCGGTGTTAGAGGCTTGACCTCCCGCCTGTCACCACGCTCCACCGTGTTGATGGACGGCATTCCCTTGTCTTACGCTCCCTACGGTCAGCCCCAACTGTCGCTTTTCCCGCTAACGATGGGCAATGTCGATACCGTGGATGTGGTGCGCGGGGCGGGCTCGGTGCGCTACGGCCCCCAGAATGTCGGCGGAATCATAAATTTCGTGACGCACCCGATTCCGAATGACCCCACCGTTCGCATGTCTTCCTCCGCCGAATTCGGCGGCGGCACCAAAGCAACGCCGAGTTTCCTGATCGGGGGGACCAACGACGAGGGGCTTGGGGCCGCGCTTCTCTATTCAGGCATTCATGGCACCGGATATCGTGACGACAATGACCGCACGGATATCGACGACCTGATCTTCAAGGGCAAGTACGAATTTTCGGATACGGATACGCTAAGCCTGCAGTATCACCACTACAGCGGCGAAGGACAGATGCCCGGAGGCCTGACAACGGGTGAATATGCGGCTGACCCTTTCCAGTCGACAAGACAGTACGACGAGTTCAATGGCCGTCGCAATGATATCTCGCTGCGCTATCAGCACAATGACGGCGAAAACAACTTCGAGATCCTCGGCTACTATGTCAATTCGTTCCGCGGCAGCTTTGTCGAACAGCAGGGGACGGGCGCAAATGCAAACCGCTATCGTCTGACTTCGGCACCGCGCGAATATGAGTATTTCGGCATCGAACCACGCTACTCGCGCCTGTTCGACATCGGTGACACCACGCATGAGGTGACTGTCGGCTATCGTTACCTCTGGGAAGAAAGCTCCGAGGTGGCAGCGCGCACCGCATATTACGACCGCGTTCCCGGCTACAATCCCCACACGCTTCCGATGGCGACCTACCAGACCAGCCGAGGCGGTACCAAGGCACACGCCATCTATGTCGATGACAAGATCCAGTTCGGCAACTGGACCGTCACGCCGGGCATCCGCTACGAGATGATCAGCACCGATAACACGGTCACTGACCTTACCGGTGGTATCGTGACCGGGTCGCGCTCGCCGCAGTTCGACGCGAATGAACTGCTGCCCACGCTCTCCGTCGCCTACCAGATCGATGACGCCTGGAGCGTCTTCGGAAATGCCGGCGTTTCCTTCGGGCCTCAGCAATATAGCCATCTTGCATCGACCACGGATGGCCTCAACCCCGAAAAGGCCACGACATACGAAATCGGCACGCATTACCAGGGGGACACCCTGAGCGCGGAATTGACGGCCTTCTACATCGATTTCGACAAGGAACTTCTGCTCAGCCGCAGCATCGTCGGTGAAGGCGTCTGGACAAATCTCGGCGCAACCACCCACCAGGGCATAGAAGCAGCGGGGCGTTTCGACCTCGGTAGCCTCATCTCGTCTCTTGAAGGCCTCTCTGTCTATGCGAACTACACCTATACGGAAGCCGTCTACGAAGCAGGTGATTTCAAAGGGAAAGATCTCCCCTTTTATTCCCGCCACTTTGGAACCGTCGGTGTAAGCTACCGATATGAAGACTGGGTGATCAATGCGGATGTCAACGCGCAGTCCAGGCAACGCTCCCCGGGAAGCGGCACGACCTATGTGACGGAAGAAGACCCCACCGGACGCCTTGGTGACATCCCGGGCTATGGCACCGTCAATCTTCGCCTGGCGTACCAGCCCGAAGCCAACAAGAATGCACCCAAGTTCGCACTCGGCGTGAAGAACCTCTTCGACAACGAATATTTTACACGCTCAACAGACAACAACGGCGGGAAGTTCGTGGGCCAACCACGCACTTTCTTTGTCAACGCCTCGGTTGCTTTCTGATCGCGTAAAATTTGCGAGCCGGTAAAGGACCGGCCTGCTCTACTCTCCGGAACCATCGATGATTACGCTTACTCGCAGAACTGTCGGCATCCTTCTCCTTTCGACAATGGCGTCGGCAATGTTTTCCCGAACCGGCATAGCCGAGGAGGCACTGAGAAGCATTGCCCACCAGCTCGGCTCGACGGACATCGTCGGCAGACCACGCCGCGTCGTGGCGCTGGAATTCTCCTTCGTGCAGGCTCTCGATGCACTCGGCGTCGTTCCGGCAGGGATAGCCGACGATAACCAGCGCCAGCGCATCAAGCTGCTGCTGGGCAAGAACATCGACTACACCTCGGTCGGTACACGGCTTGAACCCAATCTCGAACTCGTCAGCAACCTTGCGCCGGACCTGGTCATCGCGGATGAGGTGCGGCACGCCGCCATATATGGCCAACTGACCGCCATTGCGCCAACCATCGTCCTGAATAGCTGGGAAGGTGACTACAGGACGATCAGGGAGGGCGTGGCCACCATTGCCGACGCTCTCGGCGAACACGACACGGGCCAGCGGGTGCTTGCAGCGCACGATAAGACCATCGCCGCACTGGCCGCGCACATTCCGTCCGGAGAACAGCGTCGCATTCTGCTTGCCGTGGCGACGCCGGATTCGATGAGCCTTCATACCTCGTCATCCTTCACCGGTTCGGTTTTTGAGGCCCTCGGCCTCGTGCCCGCCCTCCGGTCCTCTGATCCGGTGGAGAGCGGGGCCAGCCTTGAGCGGCTGCTCGCCGTCAATCCCGACATCCTGCTGGTCGCTACCGACCCGGGCGGTACCGCGCTCGACCAATGGAAGGGCAATACCGCCTGGGCCAACATCGCGGCAATCAAAAGCAACATGGTCTTCGAGGTCGATCGCAACCAGTTCGCCCGGTTCCGCGGATTGCGGACTGCCGAGATGATCGCCCAGGAGCTGCTGGCCAAGGTCTACGGGGCGGGATAGGAATCGTGACGGCGATGGCCTTCAAGGTCCCGGGCTCCAGAATGCGGCGGCCACATCTCGTCGCAGCCTTTCTCTTCGTGCTTCTGGCCGCAAGCCTGATTGTCGGGATCGCCTTCGGTGTATCGCAAGTATCGCCAATGACGGCGCTGCGATTACTTGTGGCACCGGACGGATCGCCGGAAAGTGCGCTTGTCTGGGACATTCGTCTACCGCGCGTCCTCCTTGCCGTACTGGTCGGCGCCAATCTCGCATTGGCGGGCGTGCTGATCCAGACTCTGACACGCAATCCTCTCGCATCGCCGCAGACCTTCGGCATCAATGCCGGCGCGTCGCTTGCCATTGTCGTCTGCCTGATCGCCTTTCCCGCGCTTCGGGGAGCAGGCACAGTCTGGCCAGCCTTCGTCGGCGCTTCGATCGTGGGTTTTGCGATGTGGGCGCTCTCGGTATCAGGGGCGATGAACGATATGAAACTTGCCCTTGCCGGCATTTCGATCCAGCTCGTGCTGTCCGCCCTCGTCCAGGCAATCCTGATCGCCAACAATGCGGCGCAGGATATCGTCTACTGGCTCGCCGGCTCGGTCAACGGCGCGCAGTGGACCAAGGTCTGGACGATCCTGCCGTTCTCGCTGGTGGGTAGCGGATTGGCGCTTGTTGCAGGACGGCATTTCGGCGTACTGTCGCTCGATGAAAGTACCGGCGTGTCACTCGGGCAGAATGCGCGGCGCGTTGGCGGACTGGCTGCGGTTCTCATCGTCGTCCTGGCCGGCTCGGCCGTCGCCGTCAGTGGCCCCATAGGTTTCATCGGCCTTCTGGTGCCGCATATCGTCCGGCGTCTCGTCGGCAGCGACCAAGCAACCGTCCTTGCCCTCTCCCTGCTCTGCGGCCCGCTCCTGCTCAACACCGCCGATCTTCTCGGCCGCATCGCCGCCTTTCCGTCTGAACTGCCCGTTGGCATCGTGACGGCGCTGATCGGCGCTCCAGCCTTTCTTCTGCTGCTCAACCGCCGGAGGGGTGCATGAGCCGCGCGCTGGAGCGACAGGCAGATGCGCGTGCCATCGGCGTCTGCGGCATCCTTTTTCTGCTGCTTGCGGCCATCGCTCTTCTGGGCATCATGGCTGGCGCCGTCACGCTCGGTTTTCACGAGGTTCTCGATGCGCTCGGCGGCGGTAAAAACACCTTCATCGTGATGCAATACCGTCTGCCGCGGATCGCCGTCTCCCTTCTGGCAGGTCTCTCCTTCGGCCTTGCCGGCGTTTTCCTGCAGGGTGCGCTGCGCAATCCACTCGCCTCCCCGGATGTCGTCGGCATCACCAAATGGGCGGGGCTAGGGGCCTTTCTCGCCGGGCTCGCGACACCACCGGCCTGGGTGAGCTGGTCGGTACCGCTCGGCGTGATCGCCGGCGCCCTGTTCGGCGCGGCCGCGCTCCTTTTCGTCGGTCGGCGCTTTGGTGGCGTTGCCTCGCTCGCGCTGACGGGCGTCGCCCTCGGAATGCTTGCCCAGGCGCTGATGCAATACATCATGGTGCTCCACCCTTCCCGCGCCGACCAGTCCATGGTCTGGCTTGCTGGGAGCGTCTACGGCAGCACGGCACGCGATGGGCTCTTCCTTTCGCTCTGGCTCCTCGCCTGCCTGCCGGTCGTTATCTATTCTGCGCTGCGGCTGGATGCCGGCGGCTTCGGTGACGATACGCTGATCAGCATCGGAATTTCACCACCTGCCCTGCGTGGCAGCCTGATCCTCATATCCGTTCTCCTGTGCGCCGGTGGCGTCGCGGCTGTGGGAAGCATGGGGTTTCTGGGGCTCATCGCACCGCATGCCGCACGCATTCTCGTCGGCAGCCGCGCACGCCATCTTGTGCCGGCAAGCGCCCTTGTCGGCGCCCTTGCCCTTTCTTCGGCAGATCTGATCGGCCGGGTGATCGCCCTGCCGAATGAAATTCCTGCCGGCATCGTCGCCGCCGTGATCAGCGGCCCCTATCTGGTCTTTCTACTGATCAAAGAGACAGCTCGCCATGGTTGACGCTCATCCGACACGCCTTCACTGCGACAAGATCACCGTCGGCTACGCCGGCGCCCCTGTCCTGAAAGATGTCGATCTCACCATCCCGGACGGGAAAATCACAGCCCTGATCGGCGCAAACGGTAGCGGCAAGTCGACGCTGCTGCGCACGCTTGCGCGTGTTATCCAACCGTCCTCTGGCACGGTGTATCTCGATGGTAGACCGATCGGAACGATGGCCGCACGAACTATCGCCCAATCGCTTGCCCTCTTGCCGCAAAGCCCGGTATCTCCGGACGGCCTGACGGTGCGACAGCTATGTCGCTTCGGCCGCCACCCGCACAAAGGCATCCTGTCGCGTCCAAGCCGGCACGACGAAGAAATTGTCGAGCAGGCGCTGGCCTCGACCGGTCTTCTCGACCTCGCGGAGCGCGAGCTGGACCGGCTCTCCGGCGGCCAAAGGCAGCGCGCCTGGATTGCCATGGCGCTGGCGCAGGAGACTCCGCTCCTCCTGCTCGATGAGCCGACGACGTATCTAGATATCGCCCATCAGCTGGAAATTCTCGACCTCCTGAGACGACTGAACAGAGATGAGGGGCGCACGATCGTCATGGTTGTGCACGACCTCAACCACGCAGCACAATATGCCGACCACCTGGTAGCCGTTGCAGATGGCGTTATATTCGCCACGGGCAGCCCCTCTACACTGCTGACCCCGGCCCTTATCAAGGCGGTTTTCGGCGTCGAGGCGCTTGTTATACCGCATCCCGTCGACGGCACCCCGCTGTGTCTGCCTCTCGGCGACAAATCGAACGCCTGACTGGGAAATGTGCGCCCGGCGTAACCGACGAAGCTTCGCGTTATTTTCGGGCCACCCGAGTAAAGCCAAGACCGCCGCAACAGGTTCACAGCCGATGGTCGGCTGGCGTGACGCATCTCTGATATCCGACTCTAGCCCATGGGAACTAAAATTCGTTCTGCGCCCGTATCGCGTTGATTTCAGCGAGTCCGGTCGTGCCGCCATGTCTATATGAATCGAGATGCGATAGCCGATAGGAGTTCGACACCGCATGGTCGTTGATGTCGCTACGCTGACGTTCGCTGCGGATCATCCCGTTCACCGACAGGAGCGTCAGCGCGTCGGGGATCTTTTTGCGGCTGATGCCAGAGTACTCACTGATCTTGTCGTAGCTGAGATCGATGACGTTACGGTTGATATCGCGCCGGGAAACGAAAAGCAGATAGAGCTTCAGAGCGTCAAGCTCTGCGCGACTGCGCAGATGCAGGCGCTGGAAAAAGCTGACCTTGCCGGCAGTCGTGTAAAGACCCTTTGCCGGAAGCATCCCCCATCCTCTCACAGAGGTATCGAGGCGCGAAAGGCTCAGCACGCTTTGCTGAACTTCCTTGGCAATCAGTTCTCGCTCGACCAGAAGATCGAGGCCCCGAGCAATCTTGGCCCGGCTCAGACCCGAGATCAGGCCAATCTTATCGTAGGTCAATCTGGCCAATCCGAAGCTGTCGGTATGGTGTGCCGTCAGGATGTAGCAAACCAATGCGGCCACTTCGTCGGAACCTCCCCCGCCGTTCGACCAGCTGAACTGCTTGAGACCCTGATCTTCGATCCAGGCCGTGGGAACGGGAACCCATGTCCGCATCATGTCAACGACCTTTCACGACAGAGAGGATGGCATAAATTGCGTATACCGCCAGTCCGATGGCCGCGAGGCCAATTACAAAACCTTGGTGTTCGCTCGGGATCTGCAGAAGGGAGAAAAGCTGTGTCCAAAAGTCCGACATTTCGAAGCTCCGTGAATCGAAAATTTCCATTTCGAAAAAATAGAGCGGCGAAATCTTTCTTCATAGAGACAGCTCCTGGGCAATCTCGGTTGGCTGAGAAAGCAAGCATTTGAATTTTCATTCTAATATAGCCTTCGTACGTAGTTCAGGCAATCAATAAAGTAGTTCATGAAGCGTTTGTCATGAACTACATACTACGTCATTGGCGTAGTATAGTTTTGCGCGTCATCCACCTCGATTGTGAGCATCTCATGCGACGAAAAAAACGAGACGATCCCACAAAGGGTCTTAGCCCGGAGGACTTTTTCGACCTTGTTCAGCTCCCGCTGAAGCCAGAACTGACACCGGAAGATATTCGAACAATCCGACGATCCGTTGCCAGCTCGTGCAAGGAATTCGAACGTCTTTTTCAGGTGCCGGCAAGGACGATGGAAGCCTATGAGCAGGGGCGACGAAAACCTGACGCCGCAGCCCGAGCTCTCCTGGTTGTGATAGCGAAGGAACCGGAAGCGGCGAAGCGCGCGCTGTCGCCGTTGCCTCCCTGGGCTTTCTAATCCCCAGAGTGGTCTATCAGCCGATGTCGTGAATTGATGACCAGCAACGGGCAATCAGCGTCGTTTGCGCCACATGGACAGAGCGAAGCTTTTCACCGATCTGAAGACGGGCAAACGGCCCCTTCCCGGTTCGCGAACTGCGCTTCAGAAGCAGAGACACGACCAGGCTGATCATGTATGATCGGAAAGTCGCGTCGTATATTCAGAGTTCCTGGCCTTATAGACAACATCCTTTAGCGTTTCATCCCGATACGCGTTTGCGTTCGTCACGTGCCCGTTATAGCCGCCGACTTTACTCAAGATTGTGCCATTACGCCATACCAGCATCAGACCGCGTTCGCTGTTCCACGCACATTCGGCCTCCATCACCACATAGCGGTTCTCGTCTTCTCCTCGTCCGTTCTCTACAACCACCGGCCCTGGAGTGACATGTCTCCATATTTCGACGGGGGATGCCAGGGTTCCAATTTCTTCCTCAAGCCAATCCGGTTTTCCAGCTTCCTCGGAATAGTCCTTGTAATAGGCAAGGACGTGCCGAGCATCGGAATACCTGTCCGCCTTTGTGAGCGAAAGGAACGTTTCCAGGGCAGCAATGGATTCTGGATCGTCAAGGTCGGCGTCCACGAACTCAACTTCCGCGCCATCAAAATACGGAACGGTGATCATCGGCATTTTGCCTCCACTTTGGCTTGTCGCAAAAATTCCGCAGACCCCTTGAATACTCCCAGCAAGGACCCAGCAGAGATTCTCAGGACAATATAGAGCTGAATATCGAATTCCAGCAGGATTAAATCTTCTTTTCCGTCACACCTTAAACCGGCAAATTCGATGGACTTGCTCGATCAACATACGTTTTCCGGCCTAAGCGTGGGTCGCGCGGGACGGAAACGCGAATCAGATTTACCCGATAATCAACAGACTAGAGGGGCTAGGGGCCGCGGCACCCGCGCCGCGCCCGTCGGGCCCGGCTGCGTGTGGTTCTATGCGCAGGCCAAAGCAGATGACCGGTGGACGAAGGCCCATATGCGGCGGAAGACGGGCCTAGATGGAGTTTCTTTTCGCCAACGCGAAGTCCGTACTTTTGCGAATGCTGAAAGAAGGCTGTCGGCGTGGACTATTATTGTGCCAGTCAGAACAAAGAGAAGATCATCATGCCGGCGAAGGCTATGATCAGTACGATGTAGAACGGACGAAAGAGATAGAAGCGCTGCCAGTTCGTAAGGCCGAGAGCATTGATATGAACACGCTCGTCAAGCTTCAGATTGTCCATGCCGCTATCGACGGAAAAATCACCGCCGTTATTCTTGTAAAATCGGTATTCCCTGACCTGCGCGACAATTTGGTGAGCCGCCAGAAGAATGACCGCCACAAACGCAGCTGAAAAAAGCAAGATTTCCAATAATAGCAAAACTGGAAGACTCCTCTTTAATTCCCAGGGCAGGGATAAATAGCAGCCAGCGTCTCTATGACCAATGTCGACGCGCTCCCTTTGAGACGCTCCGGCGTGACGCTTCGAAGATGCGTGTATACGCGGTCTGTAAGCTCATGGGGGAGAACCGATCCGGCGCCACACCACCCCCGTCCCGCTGACAGCATCAGCCACCCCGACTATATAAGCATTACCGCGAGCGCGCGACTTGACACGACCAGCCTCGCTTTGCAGCGCGCCATCATCGGACTTTCCTTCGAGCGCCTCGATCAGTTCAGTCCCGCTAATTATCCAGTTGCGGCCCACATCGTTCCCAGTTTCTGCTGATGCAACATTGATAG
Source organism: Rhizobium sp. NFACC06-2 (assembly GCF_900101425.1). Classification (NCBI taxonomy): domain Bacteria; kingdom Pseudomonadati; phylum Pseudomonadota; class Alphaproteobacteria; order Hyphomicrobiales; family Rhizobiaceae; genus Rhizobium; species Rhizobium sp. NFACC06-2. The sequence goes on from NZ_FMVA01000029.1 coordinate 18,959, forward strand.
CCAAACCTGTCCACAGTATCGCGGCGGGAAACGTTGCCCGGAATTGGTAAGCTGCTGTCATCTTCCTCTCCGTTGATCAGGCTGCCACCGGCGCTTTCCATGGCAGGCGGCTATTCGACATGACTGATCCAATGCACGCTGGAACGGGCAACATCAAATCGTGTATCGCTCATAGGCCTCGAGCAAGAATTGCTTGCCTTTCTCGGTCAAGCGCGACGCGTCAACGAATGCGGAAAACGAGCCGGCCTCATCTCGCATATTGCCAAGTTGGGCGATCATCTCGTTGCTCCCGAACACGACGTGAAAGCGCTCGCCAGCGGGCAGCCAAACAAAAAGCGGGCCTGGGGAGAACTCCAGAATGACGTCCTCATGGAAAACTTGAAAAAGACAGTCCCATGCGCGAACCGGATCGGTACAGGTCGTTCTCTCCGCCTGTTTGCCGAACTCGGCATGAAAGATAGTGACGGATCCGCCGGGAGTTCCAGCAATCGCTACCAGGGCAAGGAACGCGGCCCTGTCAAGAACATCAGGCAATATCTGAGCGCTGAACCCGCGTGCCTGAAGGAATGCGGGGCGCAGAAGGCGCTTTTCATCGAGCGCTATATCGAACACCGTATCCATTGTATTCCGCCATACATTTTGACAGGGTTTGTCGTGAAGCTCCCACGGTCTGTCCGAAAATATTCGAAATAGCCGGTTTCAGGTTTACCACAACATTGCAAAGCTTCCGTTGGTATACTTCAGACGATCAGCGCCACTCTCGGCAGGGCATGATAAAAACACGTAAGCCGGGCATAATGAAGCGCCAAGGGAACAACGCGATATTGAAGGCTGTGAGCGTTGCTGCGAAACAAAGGAGCGAAAACGCAGCCAGAATTTTCGCCAATCGCTTCCTCCAAATTTCCATCCGTTCTGGCTTTTTGCGAAGATCAATTCCGGCCGCAACACATGAACGGAAGATGCCTTCGGTCATCTGCTCTCTTTTCTTGTTTTTGCATTCTCCCCGCAATCACCGCGTAAAGACAGTCTTGCCTCGTGTGCGACCCTCGATCATGTCGCGTATCGCCTCGCGTGCTTCGGTCATCGGCACGAGGGACCCGACTTCAGGCTCGATTTTGTTCCGGATCAAGAACTGCATCATGGCGTTCATCTCTTCAAGCGTGCCCATGATGGTGCCGCGGATGTCGATCTGTTCGACGAAGATGCGCAGCAGATCGGTTTCCGCGGCGTGGCCTGTCGTGATGCCGTTGACCACTAAGGCACCTCCCCGTTTGACTGCCTTCAGGCTGTCTGCCCATGTTGCAGCCCCGATATTATCAACGACCGAGTCGACGCGGCGCGGCAGGGTGTCGCCATGCCGGAATATCCGGTTAGCACCAAGACGCTCAGCGATCGCTGCCCCTTCATCATTGCGAGTCTTGACCCACACTTCGAAGCCTGCAGCCCGACCCATCTGGATGAGGGCCGTGGACATGCCGCCCGAAGCCCCCTGCACGAGAAGGGTCTGGCCCGGGATCAGCCGTGATTTGGTGAAGAGCGAGCGATAGGCCGTGAGCCAGGCAGTGCCGAGCAGCGATGCATTGAGCGGGGACAGTCCTTCAGGAATAGGCACAGCGTTGCGCTTCGGAACAGCAACATAGTCAGCCATTGTTCCGGGCACGAGCTCGCTCAAGACGTGCCAGTGAGGGTCGATCGTTTCGTCGCCCTTCCAGCTATCTGTTCCCATGACCGGATAGAGCACGACGGACGTCCCGTCTTCGAGCAATCCTGCGGCGTCATTGCCCAAGATCATCGGAAACGGGATTGGCTCCTCTTGAGAGGTCATCCCCCGAAGGGTAAAGATGTCGTGCCGGTTCAGGCTGGCGTGTGTCACCTTCACTCGCACCCAGCCCTCCTTCACGATCGGGTCTGGACGCTCCCCGACGACAAGAGAGGAAAGAGGATCTTCGAAATTCGCTTCTTTTGCATAGACGGCGAACATGGTCATTCCTTTCAGGATGAGTTGGTAAGTTTGGAACTGCGCAAGAGCGCCAGGCGGGATGACGGTCAGTTGTCTGATCGCGTCGCCCGAGAGCGTTAAGTGGACGCGAGGTTCGCGTGCGTCGGGCGTGTTGGTCTTGACTTGAGCCCTCTGGTCGAGACCTGGCTCGCACGATGGCCGTTGAGGAAGCAGGATCGTCCTAAGGCATTTCTCCGGGCACTGCGTAGCGTCGAAAGCACCTGAGAGAATGATCGTTGACGATCCCGACTGCCTGCATCCACGCGTAGGTGATGGTCGGCCCGACAAACTTGAAACCACGCTGCTTTAATTCCTTGGAGATGGTCTCAGACAGAGATGTCCTTGCTACCCAGCTTTTTCCGTAACCAAGGACAGGCGCACCTCCCGTGAAAGACCAGCAGAATTCCGAGAAGTCCTCGCCGCGATTTTGCATGCCGCAGTAGATTGTGCGCCTTGGATGGTGGCTTGGATCTTGGCTCTGGCACGCACGATGCCAGGATCCGCCATCAGTCGCTCGACGTCTCCTTCGCCGAAAGCAGCGACCTTAGCTGGATCGAAATCTGCGAAGGCGGCCCGAAAGGCTTCACGCTTGCGCAGGATAGTGATCCAGGAAAGTCCTGCCTGAAACCCTTCCAGCATGAGCATTTCCCACAGCATCCGTGGATCGCATTGCGGGACGCCCCATTCTGCATCGTGATAGTCCCGCATCAACGGGTCGGTTTGGGCCCAACTGCAGCGCTCGCAAGAAAAAGTATCAGACACAATCAGGCCTCTCTTTTAGTCACCATGGCTGGATCTCCGGGTTGGGCATGGGTGCCGCCGCCCGTCCGGTGTATTAATCGGAGGAATGATGGACAGCCTCCAGATTGCAGCCATCGGGAGTGAGGACGAATGCAGCATAGTAGCCGGAATGATAATGTGAGCGGATGCCGGGAGGTCCGTTATTAGTTCCGCCTGCGGCCATTGCCGCTTCATAGAATGCATCGACAGCGTCACGATTGGGCGCAGTCAGGGCGATGTGCAGGTAGCCGCTGATCGGCTTGCCCTTGCCAATAAAGAGAAAAGGGCTTTCACTCCCGAAGCCGAAATGATCGGGCTCATCATCCGTTCCACCGTAAGCCACCAGGCGCTTTATCCCGAGCGGCGCCAGCGCCTGTTCGTAGAACCCACTTGAGCGCTGGATATCCGGTACGGAGATAGTGATGTGGTCAAGCATGTTCTTCTCCTTTCAGAAGGTTGTTTTGGAAGACCGTCATCGGCTGCTGTGGCGATCATTTGCCAGAAGAGATTGAGATCGATGAAGTGCGCTGGCGATGAGGACAAGGCATCGTCGAACCCACGGCGCCCGCCATTTTACGGACGCCGTGGGTTCAACCCTACACGGTCGGGATGGTCCCGCCGTCAACGACAAGCTCCGCGCCATGGATTGACGAGGCGCGATCCGAGGCCAAGAACGCAATTGCCTCGGCGACCTCAGAGGGTTCGGCCCCACGTCCGATCGGGATACCCCCGATCCACGCCATAACCGCTTGCCGTGCTTCCTCGTACGTGCCGCCATTGCTAGCCTGCATGCCTTTCACGAGATCAACGGCGCCCTCGGTCATGATCCAGCCGGGGCAGACGATGTTGATCCGGACGCCCTTTGGACCCAGTTCCTTGGATATGGACTTGCTGTAGGTCCTTAGTCCCGCCTTGGCCGCGGCATAGGCGGTGGTGTACTCAGGCAGAGGCAGCCTCGATTGGGTCGAGGTCACGTGAACCACTGCGCCATTGCCTCGCTCGATCATTTGAGGGATCAGGAGCCGATCAAGGCGAACCGTCGCTAGAAGGTTCAAGTTCAGCTCCGAGAGCCAGAGGTCATCTGTGAGCGCGACAAAGCCGCCGGGCGGCATAGCCGAACCACCGATGACATGGGCGAGAATGTCGATCCCGCCCAGTCGCTCAAGCGACGCTTTGGCCAGCGCTTCGCCGCCCTCCGCAGTCGTCAGGTCGGCCTGGACATATTCAACACCCTCTATCGGATCCTTGATCGTGCGGGCTGCCGTGATTACACGGGCGCCGCCCGCAAGGAAACGCTCGACCGTAGCGCGGCCCAGGCCTTTGGTGCCGCCGCTGATGAGTACGCGCTTGCCGGCGAACTCGTTGGGATCTGCCTGAATGCTCATACCGTGGTCTCCAGAACTTTGATGGCGTCATTTGCCAGCGTAAAGCGATAGGTGAAGCGGAGTGGGCTGCCGGGGAATTCACCATGAGCGGGCCCCTCAAGCACGACATTGCCGTCTTCTTCCCGAACAGCATCGGGCTCGAAGATCGCCTTCACCGCGATCGCTTCGTCCCTGAGTAGCTTACGGATCTCAGCCGATCCCTCGTAGCGCTTGCCGTTGTCGATGAAGACGGCATCGTTCGTGAAGTGTTTCATCATACCCTCAAGATCGAGACGGGCATTCGCCTCGACATAGTCGGCGATCGGCTTGGGTAGGTTCAGTGACATGTTCATCTCCTGGGTGGTGATGACGCCAACTTATCGGTGGACTTTTCGCCTGATAAGCAACATAAATCGCCACGGGGTATTGCGGAAAGCGGGACAATGACGCGCCATTCGTTGATTGAGCTTGAGGCGGTTCTTGCCATTGTTCGGTGCGGCTCTTTTCGCGCGGCGGCAACCGAACTTGGCATGTCGACCACCGCCATCAGCAATGCGGTAGGCAAGCTAGAGCGTCAGCTTGACGTGCGATTATTCAATCGTACGACGCGCAGCGTCTCACTCACCTATGCGGGGCGGATATTCGTTGCACAGGTTAAACCATCGCTTGAGGGCATTCAAAAAGCTATGAATACGGCGCGCTCCCAGCAGGAGACGCCTTCTGGCATACTGCGGATCAACGCATTCGCCACGGCAGCGCGCGAAATTATGGCGCCGCTGGTTTTAAGCTACTTACAGCGCTATCCGCAGGTTCATATCGATATCGTCACGGAAGGGCGGCTTGTCGATGTCGTGGCGGCGGGCTTTGATCTGGGAGTGCGCAGCGCGGATTTTGTGCCGAGCGACGCAATCGCCATCCCGCTGGGCAAGATGAGGCGGATGGCGATTGCCGCATCGCCCACCTTTTTCGAAAACAGGGCTGTCCCCCGAGTGCCGCAAGAACTGCTCTCTTATCCCTGCGTTCGCGGGCGGCTTCCCGATGGCACATTGCTCCGGTGGCGGTTCGAAAAGGGTGGAGAAGAACTGCAACTCGACGTCGAGGGGCCGATCACTCTCGACGAAGCATCCCTGGCGCGGATCGCGGTGACGAACGGCGTTGGGATCGGATATTTCATGGAAGCCGATGTGCGGGATGACTTCGCTGCAGGACGGCTTGTGCGCATTCTCGACGACTGGACTCCGCCGCTTGCGCCGTTGTGCCTCTATTACTACAATCGACGCAATTCCTCTGCGGCCTTTCAGGCCTTCATCGCGCTCGCGCGCGACTTCGCCGCCGGGCGGCTGGCATAGTAGCGGAAGCTGATCCTGTATCTGCGATTCGACCAGACACTCGCCTATCGGCCTATCCCAGCCTCAGACCTCCGTGCAGTAATGTCTCCCTTTGGCGCGAAGCGTCGTGGGGCGTGGACCGCGGAGAGCACCGGGTCGGCTGCCTGACAGTCGTCTTCGCCTTGAAAGGGTCAGAACCAACCACAATGTACTACAAAATTTCGACTTTAGAAAATCCATAGGCGCGCCAATAACTTGACCACCCTCGAACGACTGATTTGCGACCGCACCCGGACAGTGTGCTTTCAGATGATACCATCCGGGTAACGGCCGGATGAGAGGCTCATACCGCCCGGCGGCTTCCGAAACTATTTTCGTCCTTCCGGAAGCCGAACGATAATATCCAAGCTGTTGCGGCGCAGCGCCGGCGGTACGAATATGCTGTTGTCGACTGCCGAGCCGCGGGGCCACTTTGCACGTTCTGCGGGAGTATGAGATGCTGGCTTTTTCTTTATAGGGAGGTTGCAATGAACAGCGGGGAAGGAAGTAGCGAGGGTGTCTCTAACATCCCTGGCCCGGTGAAGAAGCCGGTCCTTTTAGCCAGCTACGCAGGAGGTCCAGTTACCTTGCACCTAGGCGAGAAGACTATCGTGGTAAGAGATGTCGTTCGCGCGGAGGTCTATTACTATGCGGAACAGGATCGGCGGACGTGGGTCTGGATCCAGACCAAGTCCGACGGCGGTGGCGACTATCTCCTCGGAACCGACGACACCGTACACTTCTCAACACCACGCAGCTGGAGTCCCTAATTTCGACTAACGCATCATGCATCTGGGCGACAGAACATTTACTTTTTTTGACGATGGTGCAAGCCGAATCCAGAACGCGCCCCCCATCGCGCCGCACTGATAGCATAGGCTCCGGCCGCAACTGCGGCCGACAATGCCGCAACGCGACGATTGCGTCGGCAGGGGAAGTCGGTGCGCTGGACCGTGACCGCGCGGTTCAGCCGACAGGAGAACAGGTCGCGGCCGTCGCTATTGCCATCACCAGAAGAAGGGATACACCAAGACTTGGGACAGGCCGCACACACAGGCCAGTAATATTGACGTTGGCAGCGGTTCTATGTGCACCGTCAGCCTGCATCATCAATTTACAATCACACGATTCGGCAAGCGACGGCTCTCTTTTTGGTCTCTTGCACCAACGCCCATACCAAGAGGAAAACCATCAGGCTCGCAAGATTCACAGTGCTTTGGCGAAGCGTTCCAGTTTGCCCAGCGTTTGCTGACCCAGCTCCACGGCGCCAAAACCCTTCGCTTGCTGGAACTCGGCTTCCGTGCTGAACACCATGCCCAGCACAACTTTCGTCGCGCCATCCTGATCTTCAAAAGAGGCCCAGGCGTCGGCATGTTTCGGCCCGTTTTCGCCCCACAGCAGCGTATAGGCGAGCCTCTCTTCGGGGCGGACCTCGACATAACGATGATGGTTCGGGAAGACTGTGCCGTCAGGGCCGATCATGTCAAAGACCCATTCCCCGCCGGCCCGCAGATCAATCCTCTTCGTGCGGCAGGAAAACCCTTCAGGGCCCCACCATTGCGGCAGCGTCTTGTCATTCATCCAGGCTTTCCAGACAATGTTTCGCGGCACTTTTATCGTTCGCTCCAGCACCATGGTTCGCCCGGCCACGCTGGCCAGATTGTTGAGACCGGCGCCGAAACCTTCTTGATAGCCATCGCGCATATCCTTCGCCAGAGAGGAAAGCTGCACCGTTACGGTCAAGCGGCTGCGCTCTTCCGTCGCCTGAAAATCGGCGGTCACCAGCGCTGCCGACTGGGTTATGCCGCCGGATGAGACCACCTCGTAATTGACGCTGCGGCGGGTTGGCTGCAGCTCCAGCCAGCCGCATTCACAGCAAATATCCGGTTGGCCGGCGACCTTGCAGAGCGACACTTCGCGACCACCCAGCCTGCTGTCCGCCTCCAGGAACTCCACGGTGACCGAGGGCGAGGGCGAGGGAGAGGGAGAGGCCCACACCGCCCGGGCGGCGGGTGACAGCCAGACCTGCCAGAGAGCCGATAGCGGAACGGCAATTTCCCGTTCGAAGCTGAGCGTTGCAAAACGGTCTTGCCGCTGATGCGGTTCAGCGTGTGCGCTTTCCTGATCCGGTTTCGTTGTCATTCTGTATCCTCCTTCATGGCCTGCATTGCAAATGCCTCCAGCCGGTTAAGCCGGCTCTCCCACACGGCCCGCTGCTCATCGAGCCATGTGCTTACCGGCTCCAGCGCTTCCGGCACGATGGCGCAGGTGCGCACCCGCCCATCCTTGGACGTGACGATCAGCCCCGCCTCCTCCAGCACGGAAAGGTGCCGCATGACCGTGGGCAGACGCAGCCCCGTGGGAGCGGAGAGTTCCATGACCGGTGCCGGACCGCCGCCGAGGCGAGCCAGAATCGCCCGCCGCGTCGGATCGGCCAGAGCCTGGAAGATCAGTGAAAGTTCCTGATCATGCTTAGTCATATTGCTAACTATCATGTTTCATCGTGATGGGGCAAGCAGAAACTTAGCATATCGACTAAGTTTTATCAGGCAAGGGATGCAGCGAGAAACGATCCATCAAAAGTTGCAGAAAATGATTGACTCTCGCACCCATGTGAGTGAGCTTCGCCAGGAAAATGACGGGGAACATAACAAATCATCATGTCGCCAGACCGCTTCAACGAATGCCTGCGGGTTATCCGCTGGACGCCAATCAATATTGCCTCTGCCCTGCAATGCGAGCTCTCATGGATCGAAGCGCTGGAAGCCGGCAATGAAGCCGTTCCCGATGGCCTTGCAACATGGCTGGAAACGCTGGCGCAAGCCCATGAAGCCCTGCCGCCGCCTTCGACCTACCGGGGAAAACGGTCGTCGTTCTGACATGGGCAACAATTGAAAACCTTCACCAACGATCGGATCATACCAATGAAATCCCTCATCGCAGCCCTTGGCCTCATCGCCGTCTCAAGCCCTGCCTTCGCAGCTTCCTGCGAGAAGAACTTCACCGTTTCCGGCGTGCCGATGGTGACCGCCGTTTCTTACAAATCATGGCAGGAATTGCCGAAAGCCAAGGCGCCCGCGGTGCTTCAAAAGCTTGCACAGGCCGTCGCTGCTGAAGGTTTTTCAGGTATCCAGGTCAACAAGGCGCTCTCGTCCATCGATGCCCATCAGGAAACTAGCGGCAGCGGCAGAATCCAGACGCTGCGAGTGGTGGCACGGCAGAAAGGCAATGCCGTGCGGATCGATGCTGTTTTCAATATTCAGGCGGGACAGATCGCCGACAAGAACGTTATTCGCGAGGGCATCTGCAATATCATTAAGGGCGTGTGAAGCACCGCAGATAAAATGACCCTTCGCTTTCGACGGGCGGGGCACGCCACATCCTGCCTGACTGTGCCGCCTATGAGGCGGTTCGTCCGACAGGGCCGTTGACCGAAGGCTGTTCCTTGAGACGCGGCTCCGGGCATCATTGCCCGGGCTTTCGGCATGACATTCCTTCTCTCGAAAAACGCCTGGCAATGACCACTTGCTAAGCAACTTTTGCGTGCTTAAAAGGCATCCAATATCAGTTCGTTAGAGAGGACTCACTTCGTGGAACAGGAAAACATCCAGACCGGTAAGGGTCGGCGCAGGGCGCTTTGGGCGGCAGTTGCGATTATTGCCGTTGCTGCCGCAGGCGTCATCGGCGGCAAGACCTTCTACGAAGCAAAGGTGAAGGAGCTGGTTGCCCGCAGCGGTGCGACGGCCACTTCCATCGAGGTCGATTTTCTCGGGAAAATTCATGTTCGCGATCTAACGCTGCCGCTTGAAGAGGGCAGGAATATCAAGATCGCGGCTATTGATGGACGTCCGAAACTTCCGTTCCTGGATGGCGCGTTGGACATGAACACCATCGACATCGATGTGCCGACCGGAAAGATTTCGATGGCGCAGGCCCGCGTCGAGAATGCCGCATTCGAAAAGCCGGCACAGGCGGAAGGAAACGGCGGCTCCCTGCCCCGGCGCATCGAGCGCTTCGCGGCGACAAGCATCTCCACGCCGGAGGTGACGTTTACCCAGTCCGTCGCGACCACCGAGCAGAAGACCGTTTACAGGAACGTCACGCTCTCCGAGATCGCCGGCGGCCGCATTGCCCGATACTCTATCGACAATGGCAGCTACGACATCAAGATGCAGCTTCCCGACAGCGAAGGCGCGATGAAGGACAAGCATATGGTCGTGTCGACCGGCGCGATCGCCGGCCAGGACATCGACGTCGCTTATCTCGCCCGGCTATATACGGAAAAGGCGGGCCCGGACGACAAGGAAGCGAAGCCGCTCTACGGGCCGGTCTCCATCAAGGCGGTTTCTTTCTCTGAAGGAGACGGTCATTTCAGCTACGATGAAATCCGCAGCGATGGCTTCACCGCCCGCATGCCGTCCGAACCGCTGCTGGATACCCTCAAAACGCTGACGACCACCCAAGATCCTGACGAGCTTTCACCGGAGGCGCGCCAGGCGCTTTTCGCAAAGGTCGTGTCCATTCTCGACATGGTCGGCAAGAGCAACATGCAGTTCATCGGCCTCAAGGCCGACGCGCCGGACGAAAAGGAAGGGGCGGCCGGCAAAAGGGTCAAGGCCGCCATCGACCGCATCGACATGCAGATGGACAGCCGCACGCTCGACTTCGGCTTGAATGGCATGTCGATCGGCGATGGCGACAGCAGGATCGAAGTCGCGGAAGCGAGCCTCAAGGGCTTCGACTGGAGTTCGACGATCAAGGGAATTTCCGAGATCATCGCGCTCGACGAGACGCAGATGGAGACCTTCCAGTTCAATCGCCTGATACCGGAACTTGGCCGGGTGCGCGTTGGCGGCATCAACGTCGATATCGCCGCGCCGGAAAAGACGGAGGAGGAGACGGAGGAAGAAACGGCCGGGACGCCGGAACGCATCAAATTCTCGCTCAAGAATTTCGAGATGGGGCTGACCAAGCCCTTCAACGGCATTCCGACCGATATCGAGATCAGGCAGGACGAGCTCACGCTTCCGATCCCTGCAGACTCGACGGAGGAGGTTTTCGTCGAAGCCCGCAAACTGGGTCTCGAAACGCTGGCCTTCTCTTATGGCCTTGCCGCCGGCTGGGACGAACCGAACAGCAATCTGGTGATCCGCGATATCTCGCTCAGCAGCAAGGATTTCGGCAGCGTCAATTTTGCCGGTCTGGTAAGCGGCTTTACGGAAGAGTTCTTCTCTTTTGACGTCAATCGCGCGCAGGCGGCGCTCTTCGGGCTTGCCGGCCGCGAAGTGAAGCTCACGATCAAGGACGAAGGTTTGATGGCCAAGGCGATCAAGCTTTATGCCCTGCAGAACGACATGACGGAAGATCAGGTACGCGCCACTCTCACTCTGGTGGCGAGCATGATGCTGCCGCAGGTGGCAGCTGAACAGCCGAAGCTGCAAAACGCCGTGCAAGCGCTCGTCCAGTTCATCAGCAAACCCGGTACCCTGACGGTAACGGTCAAATCCACCGGCGCAAACGGTCTCGGCATTTTCGATCTGGTTGCCGCCTCCGACAACCCGATGGGGCTTCTCGACAAGGTCGATATTCAGGCAACGGCCGAATAAATCCGGCGATTTCCGCCCCTTCAGTGGCTGCACAGGCCTTAGCTAGTGCAGCCACTCGCAACTATAGGCCAGCACCGGCTCGGCAAAGCCTTTCAGCCTGTAACGATCGCCATGCACGAGGACATCGGCGCCGCCATATTCCTGAAAAGTCTTGTCCGATATCAGGATCTGGTCGCTCTCGGCGGCTGCACAAAGCCTTGCCGCCAATTGCACGGTCGTGCCGAAGAAATCATTGCTGTCTTCGATAGGCTCCCCGCAATCCAGACCGATACGGATGTGGATGGGCTCGCCCCTGTCGCTGTTGTAACGATGGAACTCGCGCTGGATATCGATGGCGCAATCCACCGCAAAAGGAGTGGAGGAGAACACGGCCATTATGCCATCGCCGGTGTGCTTGACCTCCCGTCCCGCGCGCCGCCCCAGACAACCGCGCACGAGGGCATCGTGGGCCCGGATGAGTTCCGCCGCCATGCGATCGCCGAGGCGGGCCGTCATTTCGGTTGAGCCGACAATGTCCGTGAAAAGGATCGCGCGGTGGCCGGGGTCCATATTTTTCGAGACGGCCCCGGGTGCTACCGGATCCTGTATTCGCCCGAGAAACGCTTCCACGGCCGACAGCGCGACCTCCACCACCTCGCTGGCGACGAAGCCGTGCGCTTCGCGATGCACGCACTGCGCGGTTTCAGCGTCCGGCGCGTCCATAAGGCAAAAGGCCGTGCCGCGCCTTTCATCGAACCAGTAGGTCAAAAACCTGACGCCGTACCGATCCTGAATGTTGATATCTTTAAGATGTGCCGCGGCGATATCGGCAGCGGAAACGCCGGCAAGCTCGTGCCGGTCCATGAAGATAGGCATTGGTTTCCTCCCAAGAGTATATCGTTGCCTCCTCTGCCAGCCATTTTATGACTTCGCCGAATTGCCGTCCATCGTTCTTACGGGTGACGCCGCACAGGGCGGGAACACCGGAAAGGGCGATATTCGTTCGCGTTAGCACTCGCGACAGCCGCAGCGACTTACCTGCGTTTGACCATGCGCCGAAGCAGGGAGCGGGATCTGGCCTTGCGGGGAATGAGGTGGATATCGCTGACCAGCTTTGCGCCGCCGTCCCGGCGCTCCAAGGTTATCTTCCGGCTATGGAAGGCCTCCAGTTCGGCACGATGCGCCACGCTGATGATGGTAGCGTCGGGCAACTCATCGATCACCGTCTGCATCATCCTGTCCTGGCTTTTTTCGTCGAGAGCCGCAGTCGCCTCGTCCATGACGATGATATCCGGGTCGTTAAGCAGCAGGCGAGCAAAGGTCAGCCGCTGTTTTTCACCGCCCGACAGCGTCTGGTCCCACGGCGCCTCCTCTTCCACCTTGTCTTTGAGATGGCCGAGACCAACCTTGTCGAGAGCTTCTCCTATCTCTTCGAACGTCCAGCTCTCGGCCGCCTGCGGATAGCAGACCGCCCGGCGAAGGGTGCCGGAGGGCACATATGGCCGCTGCGGCAACATGAAAAGCCGGCTGCCGGCCCGAAAACTGACGCTGCCCCCGCCCCACGGCCAAAGGCCCGCGATTGCCCGCACAAGCGTGCTTTTACCGGATCCGGATTCGCCTGCGACGAGCACTCTTTCTCCCCGCCCGATTTCCACATCGGTCTCCTTGACGACGGCCGTGCCGTCGCCGAGCGACACCGAAACATCCTTGAGGCTGAGCATCGTTTCGCCTTCCGTTTCACCGCGCACGATCCGGCCGAGCTTATCGCTCTGTTCGGCCCGCTCCAGCCCGTCAAGCGACATCATCAGGGAGGCAACGCGGCGTGCACAGGCATTCCAGTCCGCCAGCCGGGGATAGTTGTCGACCAGCCAGCCGAAGGCGGATTGAACGATGGTGAAAGCGGATGCCGCCTGCATGACCTGGCCGAGAGACATGCTTCCATCGAGAAATTTCGGCGCGCAGAGAAGAAGCGGAACAACGGGCGCGATCAACATCGATCCATGCGACACGACCGTGGTGCGCATATATTGCTGCGCCATCTGCTTCCATTGGTGCCGGACATTGCGGAACCTCCTGTCGAGGTCGCTCCGTTCTTCCTCTTCGCCGCCAAGCAGGGCGATGCTTTCCCCGTTTTCCCGGACACGGGTGAGCGTGTAACGGAATTCCGCCTCCAGCTGGTTCTTGACCTCGGAGACCCGGACGAAGTTCCGGCCGATCAACGCGATGGAACTGGATGTGATGAGCGCATAGATCACCGCCGCGATCACCAGAAAACCGGGTATCGTGACCGATAAGCCGCCGATCGGCAGCGTCAGCGCGCCGCCAATCGTCCACAGAACGACGATAAAGGTGGACGCCGATACGAAGGCGGCAATGACGCCCGCCACAAAATCCACGGGCGCTTCGGTGGCGATCCGCATATCTTCCGACAGCCTCGCCTCCGGATTTTGATGGTCGCCGTCGATCAGGTTGAGCTGGTAATAGCGGCCATTTGCAATCCATCGGGAGACCAGCACCTTGGTCAGCCACGACCGCCAGCGCCGCTGAATACGCATTCTGACGTAAACCTGCGAGGTCACAATAAAAACGCTTCCGAGAACCAGCGGCGGGAAGATGGAAGCGAGAAAGTAGACCGTCGATGCATCCCGTTTTTCAATCGCGTCGAAAATCCCGCGATTCCAGACGTTGATGCCATATTGAAAACCGACATTGACGCCGATCATAGCGAGAAGCCCGATGGAGAACGGCCAGGCAAGCCCGTCCCCACGGCGGCTCCAGAACCCCCGCGCGCTGATCAGGAAGCGCTTCAGAAGATATCGCTTGCGAGCCTCTTCGGCCTGCTGCGGCGTCAAACCCGCAGCGGGCTCCAATTCCTCCGGCGGAAGGGGATCATCGGGTGCGTCGTTGGCATGAACATTTTCTGCACCCTTTTGGCCGGTGCCATCGATCGGGTTCGGTTTTGCGTCAGCATCGGTCATGAATGCATAAACGGATGACCGTTTGAAAAGTTGCCGGCCCGGGACGCTAGTGATCCCGGTTTTTTCTCCAGTTCAGCAGATAGCCAAATCCCGGTCCGAGCAGAGCGCCGGCGATGACCCATTCCATCGGGCCGAGCGAAATCGCCGCCGCCGCTGCTCAGCGCGTGCATCCGGCCATGCACGGATATGGGAACCTTTCGTCCCGCTCTGCGCTCTTATCCCTGAGGGAGCAGTTCAATGGACACGCGCGTCAGACATCGCAGAACCTCAATTGCGGGGGTAGAGACCTTCTACAGGGAGGCTGGGTCGCAGGATGCGCCGGTCATTCTGCTGCCGCACGGCTATCCCTGCTCATCCTTCGAGTTCCGAAACCTCATGCCCAGATTGGCCGACAGATGGCGGCTGATCGCACCCGATTTTCCGGGATTCGGCTATAGCGGCAATCCCGAAACCTTTTCCTATAGCTTTGACGGTTATGCCAGCTGGCTTAACGCTTTTGTCGAGACGCTGGGTCTCGATCGTTTTGTGCTCTACCTGCACGACTTCGGCTCTCCCATAGGCGCAAGGCTTGCCATGATGAAGCCGGATCGCATCGTGGGACAGATCATCCAGAATGGCGATATTCCCTATGAAGACGCGCTGGGGCCGAAATATGCCGATATCGAAAAGTTCTGGTCGCTGCCTGCAGACCAGATGCGCGCCGCATTTCGCGATGCCGTCATCGAAGAGAATTTTCGGGACGAGTTTCTGAATAACGTCCGGCCAGAGCTTACCGAACTCATTCCTCCTGACCTCTGGCAATTGCACTGGAGCCTTATGACCGAAAGGAGGAAGGATATCGCAGCAGACCTACTTTCTGACCTCAAGGCGAATCGCGACTGGTTTCCGATCCACCGCCGCTACCTGCAAACCTGTCGGCCGCCGACCGTCATCATCTGGGGACCGCAGGATCACTACATGCCCGAGCGCTCCGCCCGCGCCTATCTTCGCGACATGCCCGATGCCGAGCTTCATCTGCTGGACGGAGGACACTGGCTCCTGGAAACAAACCTGGAGGAAGTCATCCCCCTGATCAGGAGCTTTCTTGATCGCATCCACCACTGATGGGGCCACGCTTTCATCGCGCCCTCATTCAGACCGCCGGTCCCCAATGGCATCCTCCCCGCGCGAATGGCGCGGCAAATGTTGTGCGATGCACAAATTTCGGAGGAATAGGCATGAAATTCGGATTTCTAGATACATATCATCCGGGAAAAACCGTCTAAAACTCTCTCAACTCAAGGAGAGACGTCATGACGGACACAACATCGCAGTTTGATGGGGTAGCTATCCCCCTGGAAACCACAGAAGAACCCGCATGGACGGCTGCGACCTGGTTCGCTGTTCTTTCCATGGCGGCCACCAGCTTTGCGCTGGTATCGGCCGAGTTCCTGCCGGCGGGCCTGTTGACGCCCATGGCGCGCGATCTTGGCATCACAGAAGGCACGGCCGGACAGGTCGTCACCGCCACCGCCTCCGTAGGCGCGGTGACGGCCCTGTTGAGCAATGTTCTGATAGGTAAGCTGAACCGCAAGACCGTGCTTGTCGGTCTTAGCGCGCTGGCGATCGCCTCCAACATTCTGGCATCGGTTGCCGCCGATTTCTGGCTATTGCTGTTGGGCCGGGCCGGGCTGGGTATTGCACTCAGCGGTTTCTGGGCGCTGTCGGTTGCCGTTGTGGCGCGGCTTGTCGGCGCAAATTCGACCGGGCGCGGCATGGCTATCGTTACCCTCGGCGTTTCGCTTGCCACCATTGCAGCTCCTTCGATGGGCGCCCTGATCAGCGACTGGCTGGGATGGCGCATCGCCATGTCGATGACGGCGGGACTTGCCATAGTTGCCATGCTGCTTCAGATACTCAGCCTGCCGTCACTGCCGGCAAGCACAAGCAACAGTCTTTCCGATGTCCTTGGATTGACGCGGCGCCGCAGCGTTCAGCTCGGTATGCTTGCCATCCTGTTGCTGATGACGGGGCATTTTGCAGGCTCGGTCTATGTGCGTCCCTTCCTCGAAAAGGTC
>NZ_FMVA01000030.1:0-19069 GCF_900101425.1 Rhizobium sp. NFACC06-2
TCCGATCGCGATGGAAGAAAAGCTGCGCTTCGCTATCCGCGAAGGCGGCCGTACCGTCGGCGCCGGCATCGTTGCCTCGATCGTCGAGTAATTTCAAACCCGCAAGGGATTGAAGAAAACCCCGCTGGAAACGGCGGGGTTTTTTATTGCCCTAAAAGGCTCAGCAGTCGATGCGGACGATATCGCCATCCTTGAGATGGAAGAATGCGTCCTGCGGCACATCAAGGCGCAATGCTTCCTCCTTTGGAAGGTTCGCATAGACGCCGCGCAACAGGCGGCTGGTGATGCCGTGGCAGATGACGATCGCATCGCGCGCCTGTCTCTGCTGAATGGTCTCCAGGCTGCGGGCCACGCGGCTTGTCATTCTTTCGAATGTCTCACCGCCCGGCGCGTGGAAGAACCACTCGTATCGATCCAGCCCGTCGCGCATGCCGGGATATTCATAATCGATCTCGTAATCCGTCATGCCGTCCCATACCCCCAAGCCGATCTCCATAAGGCCGGGATCGAGGGTGATGCCGTCGATCATGCCGATTTCGCCTGCGACGATTTCGCAGGTCTGTCTCGCCCTGCCGAGCGGGCTGGAGAAAATATGGACTTCATCGGTTTCGATCAGCGCGGCGAGCCTGCGGCCCATGCGCATCGCCTGTTGCAGCCCCAGTTCCGTCAAAGGCGAATCGACCTGGCCCTGCCAGCGGCGAACGGCGTTGAATTCGGTCTGGCCGTGACGGACGAGATAGATGCTCATGGGCGTTCCTGTGAAATGCGGGGAAGATCAGCGAATTGACCGATGTACCCGTGGGAGGGGCATGCCGGGGTATTTTGCCAGACAATGTGAAAAAACAAAAAACACACTTGCCATTCTTTTCCCTGCACCTTAAAGGAGCGCATACCGAATTGGCCAAGCGATTTCGCGGCCGGTTCAGGTGATCAAGGGGTATAGCTCAGTTGGTAGAGCGGCGGTCTCCAAAACCGCAGGTCGGGGGTTCGAGCCCCTCTGCCCCTGCCACTTTCCATTCGCAAGCGCGGGTCCTCGCTGCATGGCAGATGGGTGCCGGATTTCCGGCGAATTTCGCGGAATGTCGATTTCCTCTTGTTAAAAAGGGAATCGGTGTTTATGTAGGGGCAAAACAGACACGCGGTGCGTGGGGCTGATTAGTTCGGCTTTACGCGCCGTAATTGCGTGGGCAGTCAATGGCATCCAAAACCAATCCGTTTACGTTTCTGCAGCAGGTTCGCGCCGAAGCGTCAAAAATCACTTGGCCGTCGCGCCGCGAGACCATGATTTCGACGGCTATGGTGCTGGTGATGGTCATTTTTGCGGCTCTGTTCTTCTTTGCTGCGGATCAGCTCATCGGCTGGCTGCTCAGCCTGGTGCTGAACGTAGGCCGGTAACGGCGCGGTCAAAGGCCTGGTGGAAGGATCGAACGGAGAATAAAAATGGCAGCGCGCTGGTATATCGTTCACGCATATTCGAATTTCGAAAAGAAGGTCGCTGAGTCGATCGAGGAAAAGGCCCGTCAGAAGGGCCTGGATCATCTTTTCGAGAAAATCCTCGTGCCGACCGAAAAGGTGGTCGAGGTGCGTCGCGGCCGCAAGGTCGACAGCGAGCGCAAGTTTTTTCCAGGTTACGTGCTGGTGCGTGCCAACCTGACGGATGAGGCCTATCACCTCATCAAGAACACGCCGAAGGTTACCGGTTTCCTCGGTTCGGACAGCAAGCCTGTTCCGATTCCCGATTATGAAGCCGAGCGTATACTCGGTCAGGTTCAGGAAGGTGTCGAGCGTCCGAAGTCTTCGGTTTCGTTCGAGATCGGCGAGCAGGTTCGCGTTTCCGACGGTCCGTTCGCGTCGTTCAACGGCGTGGTTCAGGATGTCGACGAAGAGCGTTCGCGCCTGAAGGTGGAAGTTTCGATTTTCGGCCGCGCTACGCCGGTCGAGCTGGAATACAATCAGGTCGAGAAGGTCTGATTGGCGGGGCGAAGCCCCAAGCGCGTGGAAGGCTAACTGGCTCTTTAAGCCGGGGCAGGGCGCCGCACCACGCAACCGCAGCCGCCGGAGCAATCCGGCTTAAGAGAAGCCGGGTAACCGGTTTGAATTGAAAGGCAGAGAGATATGGCTAAGAAAGTTGCAGGCCAGCTCAAGTTGCAGGTAAAGGCCGGGGCGGCCAATCCGTCCCCGCCGATCGGTCCCGCACTTGGTCAGCGTGGCATTAACATCATGGAATTCTGCAAGGCGTTCAATGCCGCCACGCAGGAAATGGAAAAGGGTATGCCGATTCCGGTCGTCATCACCTATTACCAGGACAAGTCCTTCACCTTCGTCATGAAGCAGCCGCCGATGACCTACTGGCTGAAGAAGGAAGCGAAGATCACCTCCGGTTCCAAGACGCCTGGCAAGGGCGCCAAGGTCGGCTCCATTACCAAGGCTCAGGTCAAGACGATCGCTGAAGCCAAGATGAAGGATCTGAACGCAGCCGACATCGAAGGCGCAATGGCAATGGTTGAGGGCTCTGCCCGCGCCATGGGCCTGGAAGTGGTAGGTTGATCATGGCCAAGGTAGCAAAGCGCATTCAGAAGATCCGCGAAGGTGTGGATCCGAACAAGCTCTACGTTCTCACCGACGCCATTTCGATGGTCAAGGAACGTGCGGTTGCCAAGTTCGACGAAACCGTTGAAGTTTCGATGAACCTCGGCGTTGACCCGCGCCATGCGGACCAGATGGTTCGTGGCGTCGTCAACCTGCCGAACGGCACCGGCCGGGACGTTCGCGTCGCCGTCTTCGCCCGTGGCGCCAAGGCTGATGAAGCCACGGCTGCCGGTGCTGACGTTGTTGGTGCAGAAGAACTGGTTGAAATCGTTCAGGGCGGCAAGATCGACTTCGATCGTTGCATCGCGACCCCGGACATGATGCCGCTCGTTGGCCGTCTCGGCAAGGTACTCGGCCCGCGTGGCATGATGCCGAACCCGAAGGTTGGTACGGTAACGATGGATGTTGCCGGCGCCGTCAAGGCGTCCAAGGGCGGCGCTGTCGAGTTCCGCGTCGAAAAGGCCGGTATCGTACACGCTGGCGTTGGCAAGGCTTCGTTCGACGCCAAGGCTCTTGAAGAAAACATCAAGGCTTTCGCCGATGCCGTCATCAAGGCAAAGCCGACCGGTGCCAAGGGCAACTACGTCAAGCGCGTCGCGATTTCCTCGACCATGGGTCCGGGAGTCAAGATCGACCCTTCGTCGGTTACGGCTTAATCAATTCTCGCGCTTCCCAAGGGAAGTGTGAATAAAAGAATTTCCGGCTCCCAGGAGCCGGAGATTTCCGGGGAAACCCGGAACTCCTGTCCGAGATTGCGGGTGGCCATGTCTTTCGGGACCTGGCCTTAATCATTCAACCTGCATGAGACGGGTGAGGCTGGATTTGAGGCATCGAAACGATGCCTGACTGTCCGGTTCGAACCTGGTGTGCCTGTGCCTGAAGCCGTTTGCGGCGACAGAGCGGGGGACAGGATCCTCGAGCGTCGCTCGGGATCTTTGTAAAAAGGTCCCTTGGGGCAAAGGCAAACCCGACGGGTTCACATGTTGTGTTCCCGTCTACTGGAGACAGACAGTGGAAAGAGCGGAAAAACGCGAATTCGTCACGGAGCTGAACGAAGTCTTCAAGGCTTCCGGTTCGGTTGTCGTGGCCCACTATGCTGGTGTCACCGTTGCGCAGATGAACGACTTTCGTTCGAAGATGCGCGCTGCCGGAGGCACCGTCAAGGTCGCGAAGAACCGCCTGGCCAAGATCGCTCTTCAGGGCACGGAGTCGGAAGGGATGACAGATCTCTTCAAGGGCCAGACGCTGATTGCATACAGCGTCGACCCGATGATCGCTCCGAAAGTCGTCATGGATTTCGCCAAGACCAACGACAAGGTCGTTGTTCTCGGTGGTGCCATGGGTGCAACCACGCTCAACGCCGAAGCAGTCAAGTCGCTTGCGACCCTGCCTTCGCTGGACGAGCTGCGCGCAAAGCTGCTGGGCCTTCTCAATGCCCCGGCAACTCGCGTTGCTACGGTTGTCGCCGCACCTGCAAGCCAGCTGGCACGGGTGTTCTCGGCTTACGCCAAGAAGGACGAAGCCGCTTAAGGCGGTTTTTCGCTGTAAATATTCAAACTGGTTCGAACTGAACAAAAGGAACTATCAAAATGGCTGATCTCGCAAAGATCGTAGAAGACCTCTCCTCGCTGACCGTTCTGGAAGCTGCAGAACTGTCCAAGCTTCTCGAAGAAAAGTGGGGCGTTTCCGCTGCTGCTCCGGTAGCCGTTGCTGCTGCTGGCGGCGCTGCTGCTGCTGCTGCTCCGGAAGAAGAAAAGACCGAGTTCGACGTTATCCTGGTTGACGCTGGCGCCAACAAGATCAACGTCATCAAGGAAGTTCGCGGCATCACCGGCCTCGGCCTCAAGGAAGCCAAGGACCTCGTTGAAGGCGCTCCGAAGCCGGTCAAGGAAGCCGTTTCCAAGGCTGAAGCTGCTGATCTCAAGAAGAAGCTTGAGGACGCAGGCGCCAAGGTTGACGTTAAGTAATCTTGCGATTGCTGGCGGGAAGGGGCTTCATGCCCCTTTCCGTCGTCATCGTTTTTAAAACTCATTACCCAAAAGCCGCGTGAAAATGGCTTTTGGGTAATGGGTTCTTCAAGAGAATGGTTCCGAACCGGCTCATCTAGGCAATCCGGCCTGATCGATCCGGGATGTGGAACGAGATTGATGACACCCATTGCTTGACGGGATCGACTGGCCATCGGTTCCCGTCCGTTGCAGGCCCGGATGCAATTTTAAAGGAGCGACGATGGCTCAGACCCTTTCGTTTAACGGTCGCAGGCGCGTACGCAAGTTTTTCGGCAAAATTCCAGAAGTAGCGGAAATGCCGAACCTCATCGAGGTTCAGAAGGCTTCGTACGACCAGTTTCTCATGGTTGACGAGCCCAAGGGTGGCCGTCCCGACGAGGGATTGAATGCGGTATTCAAGTCCGTATTCCCGATCACCGATTTTTCCGGCGCCTCCATGCTTGAATTCGTGTCCTACGAATTCGAAGCGCCGAAGTTCGACGTCGAGGAATGCCGCCAGCGCGATCTGACCTATGCGGCGCCGCTGAAAGTGACGCTGCGCCTCATCGTGTTCGATATCGATGAAGATACCGGCGCGAAGTCCATCAAGGACATCAAGGAACAGTCCGTCTACATGGGCGACATGCCGCTCATGACCAATAACGGTACGTTCATCGTCAACGGCACCGAGCGCGTCATCGTTTCGCAGATGCACCGTTCGCCGGGCGTGTTCTTCGATCACGACAAGGGCAAGAGCCATTCTTCGGGCAAGCTGCTCTTCGCTGCCCGCGTCATCCCGTATCGCGGTTCCTGGCTCGACATCGAATTCGACGCCAAGGACATCGTCTATGCGCGTATCGACCGTCGCCGCAAGATTCCCGTGACCTCGCTGCTGATGGCGCTTGGCATGGATGGCGAAGACATTCTGTCGACCTTCTATACCAAGGCTTCCTATGAGCGCGACGGCGACGGCTGGCGCATTCCGTTCCAGCCCGAGACGCTGAAGAACGCCAAGGTCATCACCGACATGATCGACGCCGATACCGGTGAAGTCGTTGTCGAAGGTGGCAAGAAGCTGACCCCGCGCCTGATCCGTCAGCTCACGGAGAAGGGCCTGAAGGCACTGAAGGCGACCGACGAAGACCTCTACGGCAACTATCTGGCCGAAGACATCGTCAACTACGAGACGGGTGAAATCTATCTCGAAGCCGGCGACGAAATCGACGAGAAGACCCTCGGTCTCATCCTGCAGTCCGGCTTCGACGAGATTCCGGTCCTCAACATCGACCACGTCAATGTTGGCGCCTATATCCGCAACACGCTGTCTGCCGACAAGAACGAGAACCGTCAGGAAGCCCTGTTCGACATCTACCGCGTCATGCGTCCGGGTGAGCCGCCGACCATGGAATCGGCGGAAGCGATGTTCAACTCGCTGTTCTTCGATGCAGAGCGTTACGATCTGTCGGCTGTTGGCCGCGTCAAGATGAACATGCGCCTCGACCTCGATGCGGAAGACACCGTGCGCACGCTGCGCAAGGAAGACATCCTCGCCGTCGTCAAGATGCTGGTCGAACTGCGCGACGGCAAGGGCGAAATCGACGACATCGACAACCTCGGCAACCGCCGTGTCCGTTCTGTCGGCGAACTGATGGAAAACCAGTATCGTCTGGGACTTCTGCGCATGGAACGTGCGATCAAGGAACGTATGTCCTCGATCGAAATCGACACCGTGATGCCGCAGGACCTGATCAACGCGAAGCCGGCAGCCGCCGCCGTTCGTGAATTCTTCGGTTCCTCGCAGCTGTCGCAGTTCATGGACCAGGTGAACCCGCTTTCGGAAATCACCCACAAGCGCCGTCTTTCGGCTCTTGGACCGGGTGGTCTGACCCGCGAGCGCGCCGGCTTCGAAGTCCGCGACGTTCACCCGACCCATTACGGCCGTATTTGCCCGATCGAGACGCCGGAAGGCCCGAACATCGGTCTGATCAACTCGCTTGCCACCTTCGCCCGCGTCAACAAGTACGGCTTCATCGAAAGCCCGTACCGCAAGATCGTCGACGGCAAGGTGACCAACGACGTGATCTACCTCTCCGCCATGGAAGAGGCCAAGTATTACGTCGCGCAGGCCAACGCGCCGCTCAATGAAGACGGTTCGTTCTCGGAAGAGTTCGTCGTCTGCCGTCACTCGGGCGAAGTTATGCTCGCACCGCGCGACAACATCAACCTGATGGACGTTTCGCCGAAGCAGCTCGTTTCGGTCGCAGCGGCTCTCATTCCGTTCCTGGAAAACGACGACGCCAACCGCGCTCTCATGGGCTCGAACATGCAGCGTCAGGCCGTTCCGCTTCTGCGCGCCGAGGCACCGTTCGTCGGTACCGGCATGGAGCCGATCGTTGCCCGTGACTCCGGCGCTGCCATTGC
Organism: Rhizobium sp. NFACC06-2; assembly: GCF_900101425.1. Taxonomy (NCBI): domain Bacteria; kingdom Pseudomonadati; phylum Pseudomonadota; class Alphaproteobacteria; order Hyphomicrobiales; family Rhizobiaceae; genus Rhizobium; species Rhizobium sp. NFACC06-2. Next base: position 6,999 of record NZ_FMVA01000030.1, read on the forward strand.
AGCCCGTCGTGGCGGTGTGGTCGATCAGGTGGATGCGACCCGTATCGTTATCCGCGCCACGGAAGACCTCGATGCCGGCAAGTCCGGTGTTGACATCTACCGTCTGCAGAAGTTCCAGCGTTCGAACCAGAACACCTGCGTCAACCAGCGTCCGCTGGTTTCCGTCGGCGACAACATCTCCAAGGGCGATATCATCGCGGACGGTCCGTCGACCGACCTCGGCGATCTGGCTCTCGGCCGCAACGCGCTCGTCGCGTTCATGCCCTGGAACGGCTACAACTACGAAGACTCGATCCTGATGTCGGAGCGTATCGTTTCCGACGACGTGTTCACCTCCATCCACATCGAAGAATTCGAAGTGATGGCGCGCGACACGAAGCTTGGTCCGGAAGAAATCACGCGCGACATTCCGAACGTTTCGGAAGAAGCGCTGAAGAACCTCGACGAAGCCGGTATCGTTTACATCGGTGCGGAAGTTCAGCCGGGCGACATCCTCGTCGGCAAGATCACGCCGAAGGGCGAAAGCCCGATGACGCCGGAAGAAAAGCTTCTGCGCGCCATCTTCGGTGAAAAGGCTTCCGACGTTCGCGACACCTCCATGCGCATGCCTCCGGGCACGTTCGGTACGGTCGTCGAAGTCCGCGTCTTCAACCGTCACGGTGTGGAGAAGGACGAGCGCGCGATGGCTATCGAGCGCGAAGAGATCGAGCGTCTGGCGAAGGACCGCGACGACGAGCAGGCGATCCTCGACCGTAACGTCTACGGCCGTCTGATCGACATGCTGCGTGGCCACGTTTCCATCGCCGGTCCGAAGGGCTTCAAGAAGGGCGTCGAGCTTTCCAACGCCGTCGTTTCCGAATATCCCCGCTCGCAGTGGTGGATGTTCGCGGTCGAAGACGAAAAGGCTCAGTCCGAGCTGGAAGCGCTTCGTGGCCAGTACGACGAATCCAAGTCGCGCCTTGAACAGCGCTTCATGGATAAGGTCGAAAAGGTCCAGCGCGGCGATGAAATGCCTCCGGGCGTCATGAAGATGGTCAAGGTCTTCGTTGCCGTTAAGCGCAAGATCCAGCCGGGCGACAAGATGGCCGGCCGTCACGGTAACAAGGGCGTCGTCTCGCGTATCGTTCCGGTCGAGGACATGCCGTTCCTCGAAGACGGCACGCATGTCGACATCTGCTTGAACCCGCTCGGCGTGCCTTCGCGCATGAACGTCGGCCAGATCCTCGAAACCCACCTCGCATGGGCATGCGCAGGCATGGGCAAGAAGATCGGCGAGATGCTCGAAGAGTATCGCAAGACGATGGACATCAGCGAGCTCCGCAGCGAGCTGACGGAAATCTACGCGTCTGAAGCCAATGACGAGGTTCAGCGTTTCGATGACGACTCGCTCGTCAAGCTTGCCGAAGAAGCCAAGCGCGGTGTTTCCATCGCGACCCCGGTTTTCGACGGTGCGCATGAGCCTGACGTTGCCGCGATGCTGAAGAAGGCAGGTCTGCATGAATCCGGTCAGTCCGTCCTTTACGACGGTCGTACCGGTGAGCCGTTCGACCGCAAGGTCACCGTCGGCTACATGTACATGATCAAGCTGAACCACCTTGTCGACGACAAGATCCACGCTCGCTCGATCGGTCCTTACTCGCTCGTTACCCAGCAGCCGCTGGGCGGCAAGGCGCAGTTCGGCGGACAGCGCTTCGGGGAAATGGAAGTCTGGGCTCTGGAAGCATACGGCGCGGCTTACACGCTGCAGGAAATGCTCACCGTCAAGTCGGACGACGTGGCGGGCCGCACCAAGGTTTACGAAGCGATCGTCCGTGGCGACGACACCTTCGAAGCCGGTATTCCGGAGAGCTTCAACGTTCTCGTCAAGGAAATGCGGTCGCTCGGTCTTTCGGTCGAACTGGAAAACTCGAAGATCGAGAACCAGCCCGAAGACCAGCTGCCCGACGCGGCGGAATAAGACGATAGAGGCGGGCGCCTTCAAGGGCGCCTGCCGGTTTCCCGGGCGGTATTGGCCGGTTCGGGACACTTTCGCCGCATTATGCGGTTAATCCGTATTTAAAGCTCTGGACGGTGACCCGGGAAGAAGCCGGTCCAGATGCAAACAGGGGCAGCAGCTAGCCTCTCAAGGAGACAAGGCATGAACCAAGAGGTCATGAATCTTTTCAATCCTCAGGTGCCTGCGCAGCATTTCGATTCCATCCGGATTTCGATCGCTTCGCCGGAAAAAATCCTGTCGTGGTCCTACGGCGAGATCAAGAAGCCGGAAACCATCAACTACCGTACGTTCAAGCCGGAACGCGACGGTCTCTTCTGCGCGCGTATCTTCGGACCGATCAAGGACTATGAGTGCCTGTGCGGCAAGTACAAGCGCATGAAGTACAAGGGCATCATCTGCGAAAAGTGCGGCGTCGAAGTCACGCTGTCGCGCGTTCGCCGTGAGCGCATGGGCCATATTGAGCTCGCAGCGCCGGTTGCCCATATCTGGTTCCTGAAGTCGCTTCCCTCGCGTATCTCGACCCTGCTCGACATGACGCTGAAGGATGTCGAGCGCGTTCTCTATTTCGAGAACTACATCGTCACCGAACCGGGCCTCACTTCGCTGAAGCAGAACCAGCTTCTGTCCGAAGAAGAGTACATGATCGCCGTCGACGAATTCGGCGAAGACCAGTTCACCGCCATGATCGGCGCTGAAGCCATCTATGAGATGCTGGCTTCGATGAACCTCGAAAAGATCGCCGGCGACCTGCGCGTCGAGCTTGCTGAAACGACTTCTGATCTGAAGCAGAAGAAGCTGATGAAGCGCCTGAAGATCGTCGAGAACTTCATGGAAAGCGGCAACCGTCCGGAATGGATGATCATGAAGGTCGTTCCGGTCATTCCGCCGGACCTGCGCCCGCTGGTTCCGCTGGATGGCGGCCGTTTCGCGACTTCCGACCTCAACGATCTCTATCGCCGCGTCATCAACCGTAACAACCGTCTGAAGCGCCTGATCGAGCTTCGTGCGCCGGGTATCATCATCCGCAACGAAAAGCGTATGTTGCAGGAATCCGTCGATGCGCTGTTCGACAACGGCCGTCGCGGCCGTGTCATCACGGGTGCCAACAAGCGCCCGCTGAAGTCGCTCTCCGACATGCTCAAGGGCAAGCAGGGCCGCTTCCGCCAGAACCTTCTCGGCAAGCGCGTCGACTATTCCGGCCGTTCGGTCATCGTGACTGGTCCGGAACTGAAGCTGCACCAGTGCGGTCTGCCGAAGAAGATGGCGCTCGAACTGTTCAAGCCGTTCATCTATGCCCGCCTCGACGCCAAGGGTTACTCCTCGACCGTCAAGCAGGCCAAGAAGCTGGTTGAAAAGGAAAAGCCGGAAGTCTGGGATATCCTCGACGAGGTCATCCGCGAGCATCCGGTTCTGCTGAACCGCGCACCGACGCTGCACCGTCTGGGTATCCAGGCCTTCGAACCCATGCTGGTCGAAGGCAAGGCCATCCAGCTGCACCCGCTCGTCTGCACGGCCTTCAACGCCGACTTCGACGGCGACCAGATGGCTGTTCACGTTCCGCTCTCGCTGGAAGCCCAGCTGGAAGCGCGCGTGCTGATGATGTCGACCAACAACATCCTGCATCCGGCAAACGGCCACCCGATCATCGTTCCTTCGCAGGACATGGTTCTCGGCCTGTATTACCTGTCGATCATGAACCAGAACGAGCCGGGCGAAGGCATGGCCTTCTCCGACATCGGTGAGCTGCATCACGCGCTTGAAAACAAGGTCGTGACGCTGCATGCCAAGATCCGTGGTCGCTTCAAGACCGTGGATGCCGATGGCAAGCCGGTTTCGAAGATCCATGAGACGACCCCCGGCCGTATGCTGATTGGCGAACTTCTGCCGAAGAACGTCAACGTGCCTTTCGACGTCTGCAACCAGGAAATGACCAAGAAGAACATCTCCAAGATGATCGACACGGTCTACCGTCATTGCGGCCAGAAAGACACGGTCATCTTCTGCGACCGCATCATGCAGCTCGGCTTTGCCCATGCCTGCCGCGCCGGCATTTCGTTCGGCAAGGACGACATGGTCATTCCGGACAGCAAGGTGAAGATCGTCGGCGACACCGAAGCTCTCGTGAAGGAATACGAACAGCAGTATAATGATGGTCTCATCACCCAGGGCGAAAAGTACAACAAGGTTGTCGACGCCTGGGGCAAGGCTACCGAAAAGGTCGCCGAAGAGATGATGGCACGCATCAAGGCTGTCGAGTTCGATCCGGAAACGGGCCGTCAGAAGCCGATGAACTCCATCTACATGATGTCGCACTCGGGTGCTCGTGGTTCTCCGAACCAGATGCGTCAGCTGGGCGGCATGCGCGGCCTGATGGCGAAGCCGTCGGGTGAAATCATCGAGACGCCGATCATCTCGAACTTCAAGGAAGGCCTGACCGTTAACGAGTACTTCAACTCGACCCACGGTGCCCGTAAGGGTCTCGCAGACACCGCCCTGAAGACGGCGAACTCGGGTTACCTGACCCGTCGTCTCGTCGACGTCGCGCAGGACTGCATCGTCAACTCCAGGGATTGCGGCACCGACAAGGGCCTCACCATGACGGCCATCGTCGATGCCGGTCAGGTGGTTGCTTCGCTCGGCGCGCGTATCCTCGGCCGTACGGCTCTGGACGACATCGACAACCCGGTCACCGGCGAGAACATCGTCAAGGCCGGTACGCTGATCGACGAAGCCGATGTGGCTGCCATCGAGAAGGCTGGCATTCAGTCCGTTCGCATCCGTTCGGCGCTCACCTGCGAAGTGCAGGTTGGTGTCTGCGGCGTCTGCTACGGTCGTGACCTTGCACGCGGTACGCCTGTCAACATGGGCGAAGCCGTTGGCGTTATCGCCGCTCAGTCGATCGGTGAACCGGGCACGCAGCTTACCATGCGTACGTTCCACCTTGGTGGCACGGCAAACGTGGTCGACCAGTCGTTCCTCGAAGCGTCTTATGAAGGCACGATCCAGATCAAGAACCGCAACATCCTGCGGAACTCCGAAGGCGTTCTCATCGCCATGGGCCGTAACATGTCCATTACGATCCTTGATGAGCGCGGCGCGGAGCGTTCCACGCAGCGTGTGGCCTACGGTTCGAAGATCTTCGTTGATGATGGCGACAAGGTAAAGCGTGGCCAGCGTCTTGCAGAGTGGGACCCCTACACCCGTCCGATGATGACGGAAGTGGAAGGTACCGTTCACTTCGAAGACCTCGTCGATGGTCTTTCCGTACTGGAAGCGACCGACGAATCCACCGGCATCACCAAGCGTCAGGTCATTGACTGGCGTTCGACGCCGCGCGGTTCGGACTTGAAGCCTGCGATCGTCATCAAGGACGCGTCCGGCGCTGTTGCGAAGCTTGCCCGTGGTGGTGAAGCCCGCTTCCAGCTTTCGGTTGATGCCATCCTGTCGGTCGAGCCGGGTGCGAAGGTGTCCCAGGGTGACGTGCTTGCACGTTCGCCGCTGGAAAGCGCCAAGACGAAGGACATCACCGGTGGTCTGCCACGCGTTGCGGAACTGTTCGAAGCCCGTCGTCCGAAGGATCACGCCATCATCGCAGAGATCGATGGTACGATCCGTCTCGGCCGCGACTACAAGAACAAGCGTCGAGTGATGATCGAGCCTGCGGAAGATGGCGTCGAGCCCGTCGAATACCTGATCCCGAAGGGCAAGCCCTTCCACCTTCAGGAAGGCGACTATATCGAAAAGGGTGAATACATTCTCGACGGTAACCCGGCACCGCACGACATTCTGGCGATCAAGGGCGTGGAGGCTCTGGCTTCCTACCTCGTGAACGAAATCCAGGAAGTCTACCGTCTGCAGGGCGTTGTGATCAACGACAAGCACATCGAGGTGATCGTTCGCCAGATGCTGCAGAAGGTTGAAATCACCGATGCTGGCGACAGCCAGTACATCGTTGGTGACAACGTCGATCGCATCGAGCTTGACGACAACAACGACCGCCTGATCGAAGAAGGCAAGAAGCCTGCCTATGGCGAGCCGGTTCTGCTCGGCATTACCAAGGCTTCGCTGCAGACGCCGTCCTTCATCTCGGCCGCATCCTTCCAGGAAACCACCAAGGTTCTCACGGAAGCTGCGATTGCCGGCAAGACGGACACGCTGCAGGGCCTCAAGGAAAACGTCATCGTCGGCCGTCTCATCCCGGCTGGTACTGGCGGCACCATGACGCAGATCCGCCGCATCGCCACCTCGCGCGACGACCTCATTCTCGAGGAACGCCGCAAGGGCACCGGTGCAGGTTCTGCGAACCAGATGCTGCAGGACATGACGGACCAGGCTCCGGCCGCCGAATAAGGCGGGAAGGGCAGGGGCTTTGCGAAGCCCCGCCAAAGTTCCGAACAAAACGCCCGGAGCAATCCGGGCGTTTTTTTGTTTGAGCGGAATTTGGAAGCTTCTTGCCCTTTTCCGGTCAACCCGGAAATCCATCGGCGCAAATGGGTTAGGCCTGTCCGCGGATGTTATAGCGAGTGAGAACGGAAAGCCGGCGAACGAGGTCGGCCTTGCCGGTGCTGCCGGTCTTCGCGTAGATAGACTTGGCGTTGCTGCGCACGGTTTCGTGCGAGACTTTCAGCTGCTTCGCCACCGCCGGAAGCGAAAGCCCCTTCATGATTTCCAGCGCTACCCGCGCTTCGCCCCTGGTTAGATCGTAGAGACCCTTGAGCAATGTGTTTGCGTCGGCAATTATGCCCGTCGGCTGCGATACGAGCGCGATGGCGTTACCGTTGGGTGAGAAATCCAGTGCGCTCTTGCGCAGCGGTATGAGGTGGAGAATGCAGGCGCCGTCTTCGCTGGCGGGAAGAGGGAAGGAACCGGCGTCATGCCCAGAGAGTGCCTTGTAAAGCAGCCGGTTCACTCTCTCATCGGCAATGGTGATTCTGTCGCGCGTGCGGGCGGAGAAGCATTTCTGTAATGACAGGAACAGATCGTTGGCCGAAAGGATGTGGCCGCTCGTCTGCAGCACTGCGGCCGGCGCGCCAATGGCGTTGAGGCCAAGTGTCATCGCATCGGCCTTCTGACGCTGCAGCTGTGTTGCGAGGGTTAGGCTGCGGGCGATATGCGGCCTTAGTCCGCCGAGTGCTGCCATGGTCTCGGGCGTGATAGTGCCGGCGTCTAGCCTGCGTTCAAACAGCACTGTCATCTCCGGATGGCCGGGTGGAGCAACCTGTGTCGCCGCGCCGTATCCCAAACCGCGGGGCATGAGGAAGTCACGAACGATCGGCAGCTCGGCCCATTCCTCATGATTGAAGACGTCCAAATCCTGCGCGAAGGAGAATTGGCCTTCCCGGGCGATGCGGCTGAGGCGATCATTGCGGTGGTTCCAGCCGCCTGCCGCGAAGTCCTTCATCAGCTCCTGAAAGCTCGGCGTGTGAAGCCACACCTGGTCTTCTCCCTTGCCCCAGGTAATCGCGCCGCCCCAGAAGTTGAGATGACGGCAGATAGCTACCAGAACCGGCATCCAGCGGTCGGGAAAAAGCGCCGCTTCATAAATGTCATCGATAATGTCTGCCGACGATATAGTATCCAACCCGCCACCGAAAATTTGCGTCGGAACTATTCTAAGCTGAGGTCGGTTGGATATTCAATGTATAAAGAATTAATACTACTGTATTTAAAGTATATAATCTATGAGTGACTTAATATATTGATGAGTTTGCCGAACGGGTCGCGCACGAACAGGCGGCGTACACCCCACGCCTCGACTGCGGGGCCGTATTCGATCTGCAGCTCGGCCGTCAGGATCCGGGCGTGGACCTCGTCGAAGTTGTCGACCTCGATGGAGAGGTCCGGCACATCCGTGCCGGAGCCGCCTTCGCGTGCGAAACTCACCTGAACCCGCGCTTCGAGCGGGCTGGCGTGGGTGACGATCCAGCCGTGATCCATGGCGACGGGCATGCCGAGAATGTCACCGTAGAACGCCTGCGCCCGCGCGGGGTCTGGTGTTGCTATGTTGGCGACGACACGTCTGACCGCCATGGCTTGAACCTCAGGCGAAGCGGATGATGGCGACCTCGCCTTCGAGCGCGCCCTGATAGGCGGAGGCGTGAGGCTCTTCATCCGGGATCTCGGTCAGCATGCCGATCTGGTCGAGATCGGCTTCGATGAAACCTTCCTCGGAAAGCGCGTTCAGCGTTTCGCGCACGGCGGTATCGTCGTCCGGCGCCCTGAGGATGACGTGAATGTCGATACCCTCGGAGTTGTCGGTTTCGTAAGCCTTGCCGATGACGATGAAGACCATCGGCTCGTCGCGTCCGTTGTCGTTGTCGGGGAGGGTGGTCATGACGCGTTCCTTGATCTTTCGTTGCTGTCATGCGGGCCGATGGAATCGGTCCCGCGGGTGGCGAGACCGATCCGGCCCGCCCTGAGGGAATCAATAGACGGATTTTATGAAAAGCCAAAGCGTGGAGGTCAAAATCGCTGCCTTCTGCGCGGACTTATGTTAAAGCGCGTTGGAAATGGCCCTAGCGTGGGCTTTGCGGCAAGGGGTGGTGGCGCAAAATGTGGATTCACCCTTGACGAAAGCTGGCTAAAACAGTAGTACGCCCGCCATCGGAGCCTCTGTGGGTGCTGTCCGTTCGGTAAGCTTTTTCCCGAACATCATCTCAAACGGGTCTCCATTGCACGTAGAAGACACGAATGTTGCACGCAAGACGCCTCATCCGGTGTCCTCTGCTCTTGGTGGTCCATCCGTGAAAACGGATCGGGCCACGTTTTGCGCATGAGGATATATGCGTGCATCGTCGCCGGCAACGGCATAGCCGCCACCCGTGAGGGTGGCTAAAGTAGTTTTTGCAAGGGATGGTTATATGCCTACCGTAAACCAGCTGATCCGCAAGCCTCGCCAGGCACAGGTAAAGCGCAACAAGGTTCCTGCTCTTCAGGAAAACCCGCAGAAGCGTGGTGTTTGCACCCGCGTTTACACGACGACCCCGAAGAAGCCGAACTCGGCTCTGCGTAAGGTTGCCAAGATCCGCCTCACCAACGGCTTCGAAGTCATCGGCTACATTCCGGGCGAAGGTCACAACCTTCAGGAACACTCCGTGGTCATGATCCGCGGCGGCCGCGTAAAGGACTTGCCGGGCGTGCGTTACCACATCATCCGCGGTGTTCTCGATACCCAGGGCGTCAAGAACCGCAAGCAGCGCCGCTCCAAGTACGGTGCGAAGCGTCCGAAGTAATTCGGGTTTAAACAAATTCCGGCGCTGCGCGAGGTTCTCCGCGTGGTAAAGCGTCAATAACATTGAGAGACAAAGAATATGTCCCGTCGCCATAGTGCAGAAAAGCGTGAGATCAACCCGGACCCGAAGTTCGGCGATCTGGTCGTCACCAAGTTCATGAATGCCATCATGCTTCATGGCAAGAAGTCGGTTGCAGAAAGCATCGTTTACGGCGCGTTCGACGTCGTTCAGGGCAAGACGAAGCAGGAGCCGCTCGGCGTGTTCCACTCCGCCCTCGACAACGTTGCTCCGCACGTTGAAGTGCGTTCGCGCCGCGTTGGTGGTGCAACCTACCAGGTCCCGGTCGACGTTCGTCCGGAGCGCCGCCAGGCTCTCGCCATCCGCTGGCTGATCACCGCTGCTCGCAAGCGTAACGAAACGACCATGGTCGATCGCCTTTCCGGCGAACTCATGGACGCTGCGAACAACCGTGGTTCCGCTGTCAAGAAGCGCGAAGACACGCACAAGATGGCCGACGCCAACCGCGCATTCTCGCATTACCGCTGGTAATCTTAAACGGTCGCATATCGAAAGGCAGTCCATTATGGCTCGCGAATATAAAATCGAAGACTACCGCAATTTCGGTATCATGGCGCATATCGACGCCGGCAAGACGACGACCACCGAGCGTATTCTTTATTACACCGGTAAGTCGCACAAGATCGGCGAAGTTCATGATGGCGCTGCCACGATGGACTGGATGGAACAGGAGCAGGAGCGTGGTATCACCATCACCTCTGCTGCGACCACGACCTTCTGGAAGGGTCGCGACGGCAAGATGCGCCGTTTCAACATCATCGACACCCCCGGCCACGTTGACTTCACCATTGAAGTCGAGCGTTCGCTGCGCGTTCTCGACGGTGCTATCGCCCTTCTCGACGCCAACGCCGGTGTTGAGCCGCAGACGGAAACCGTCTGGCGTCAGGCTGAGAAGTATCATGTTCCGCGCATGATCTTCTGCAACAAGATGGACAAGACCGGTGCTGACTTCTACCGCTCGGTAGAAATGATCAAGACCCGCCTCGGCGCCATCGCCGTTGTCATGCAGCTGCCGATCGGCGCTGAGACCGAGTTCAAGGGCGTTATCGACCTGATCGAGATGAACGCACTCATCTGGCGCGACGAATCGCTCGGCGCTCAGTGGGACGTCGTCGAGATTCCTGAGGACATGAAGGCCAAGGCTGACGAATATCGCGAAAAGCTGATCGAGACCGTTGTCGAGATCGACGAAGAAGCGATGGAAGACTACCTGAACGGCATCATGCCCGACAACGACAAGATCCGTGCGCTTGTTCGCCGCGGCACCATCGACGTGAAGTTCCACCCGATGTTCTGCGGTACCGCGTTCAAGAACAAGGGCGTTCAGCCGCTTCTCGACGCTGTTGTCGACTACCTGCCTTCTCCGCTGGACATTCCGGCGATCAAGGGTATCGACTTCAAGACCGAAGCCGAAATCGAGCGTCATGCCGACGACAGCGAGCCGCTTTCCATGCTCGCGTTCAAGATCATGAACGACCCCTTCGTCGGTTCGCTGACCTTCGCACGCATCTACTCGGGCAAGCTCGAAAAGGGTACGTCTGTCATCAACACGGTCAAGGACAAGCGCGAGCGCGTCGGCCGTATGCTGCAGATGCACTCCAACAGCCGTGAAGACATCGAAGAAGCCTTTGCCGGCGACATCGTTGCTCTGGCTGGCCTCAAGGAAACCACCACTGGCGACACGCTCTGCGATCCGCTGAAGCCGGTTATCCTCGAGCGTATGGAATTCCCCGAGCCGGTCATCCAGATCGCGATCGAGCCGAAGACCAAGGGCGACCAGGAAAAGATGGGCCTCGCGCTCAACCGTCTGGCTGCTGAAGATCCTTCGTTCCGCGTCAAGACCGACGAAGAGTCCGGTCAGACGATCATCGCGGGCATGGGCGAACTTCACCTCGACATTCTCGTTGACCGTATGCGTCGCGAGTTCAAGGTTGAAGCCACCGTCGGCGCGCCGCAGGTTGCCTACCGCGAAACGATCACGCGTCAGCACGAAGAAGACTACACGCACAAGAAGCAGTCCGGTGGTACCGGTCAGTTCGCTCGCGTGAAGATCATCTTCGAACCGAACCCCGAAGGCGAAGACTTCAAGTTCGAGTCGAAGATCGTCGGTGGTGCTGTTCCGAAGGAATACATCCCGGGCGTTCAGAAGGGTATCGAAAGCGTTCTGTCTTCCGGTCCGCTCGCTGGCTTCCCGATGCTCGGTGTCAAGGCGACGCTGATCGACGGTGCATTCCACGATGTTGACTCGTCCGTTCTCGCCTTCGAAATCGCATCGCGCGCCTGCTTCCGTGAAGCAGCGAAGAAGGCTGGTGCACAGCTTCTCGAGCCGATGATGAAGGTCGAAGTCGTAACGCCGGAAGACTATGTCGGCGACGTTATCGGCGACCTGAACTCCCGTCGTGGTCAGATCCAGGGCCAGGAAAGCCGTGGTATCGCCGTCGTCATCAATGCACATGTTCCGCTCGCGAACATGTTCAAGTACGTCGACAACCTGCGCTCCATGTCGCAGGGTCGCGCTCAGTACTCGATGACGTTCGACCACTATTCGCCGGTTCCGTCGAACGTGGCTCAGGAAATCCAGGCTAAGTACTCCGGTCAGAAGTGATCGGGGTACGCCCCACCGAATTTTGAAGATTATTCCCGTCAAGGGACAAGAATGGAGAGCCACTAATGGCAAAGAGCAAGTTTGAGCGCAATAAGCCGCACGTCAACATTGGCACGATCGGTCACGTTGACCATGGCAAGACGTCGCTGACGGCAGCGAT
>NZ_FMVA01000031.1:0-12810 GCF_900101425.1 Rhizobium sp. NFACC06-2
GAACTCACACCCATCATTCCGCGCATCACTGCGCTCATAATGAGGTGTATTCTCTTATCCAAACGTGACCGTCAAAGTCTATTCCTGAGATCCAAATTACCTTCAGACCCCGCAAGCTTCGCCGCCCACGTTTCTCTTTCTTCTCATATTCAATTGTCAAATAACAGACCGCCCAAAGCAGTCACAAAATCAATCGCCCCAAAGCCATAAGCCCCGAAACCCAACAAGCAATCCGCTCATCAACTTGATTTCTTCAGAACGAAAGTCGCCGTCGCCAGCAGCGCCGCCGCCCTCGTTCAGTGAGCGGACTTATAAATCTACCCAGCCAAACAAGTCAACACACCCATCGTCAAAAAACTGACATTTTTATCAAAATATTGATTTTATTAGGTAGTTTCGTGTTTTTAACGGGAACCGGAGCAAAAGGCAGCCTTCATGTCGCGACTGGCCCTGTTCCAGGAAACATGCAATAGGAACGGACGAGAGTTTCAGAAGACTTGAGGCGTCTAACGCCTCCTTATAAAGCCAAGAATTGGAGAGCCCGTGCGCATTCTCGATGAAGCCGTCATTTCCGAGCTGCCGAATTATTACCGTGGCAAGGTGCGGGAAAACTACGATCTGCCCGACGGCAACCGCATCATCATATCGACCGATCGCCTTAGCGCCTTTGATCGTATCCTCACCTGCATACCTTATAAGGGGCAGGTACTAACCCAGACGGCGCGCTACTGGTTCGAACAAACGAAGGATATTTGTCCGAACCACGTCGTGAGCTATCCCGACCCCAATGTCGTTATCGGCAAGCGGCTGGACATATTGCCGGTCGAGGTGGTGGTTCGCGGTTATCTGGCCGGCACCACCGGTACGTCGATTCTGACCCTTTATAAGAAGGGTGAGCGGCAGATGTACGGCATGAGCCTGCCGGACGGGATGAAAGACAACCAGATTCTGCCCGAACCAGTGATCACACCGACGAGCAAGGCCTTCGATGGCGGCCATGACGAACCGCTGACGCCGGCCGAGATCGTGGAGAAGAAACTGCTGACGCAGGAGCAATGGGACACGCTTTCCCGTTACGCGCTGGCGCTGTTCAAGCGCGGGCAGGAAATTGCCGCAAAGCAGGGCCTCATTCTCGTCGACACCAAATATGAATTCGGGACGGATGAAAACGGCACAATCATCCTGGCCGATGAGATCCACACGCCCGATAGCAGCCGCTACTGGATGGCCGACAGTTATGACGAAAGCTTCCGCAACGGAACACGGCCGGCAAGCTTCGACAAGGATTTCGTGAGGGCCTGGGTCGCCGAACGCTGCGACCCTTATAAGGACGACGTTCCCGAAATTCCGCAGGACCTCGTCTTGCAGACTTCGAAGGTCTATATTGATGCTTACGAGCGCATCACCGGACAGAGCTTCGTTCCCGACGATAGCGGCGAGACGCCGCTTGCAAGAGTACGCAGGAACCTGGAGCCGTTCTTCCCCGGAGTCTGACCGTGAGCAAAACGATCGAACAGGCGAGAAAGGCCGACAGGAAGAGTGACCGTCCTGTCAGGCGCCGGCCTCGCCGTTCCGCCGAAGAAACGCGGCGGGACATTCTCGCCAAGGCAGAAGAGCTTTTCCGGGAACGTGGTTTCAATGCGGTGGCGATTGCCGATATCGCCGCGGCGCTCGGCATGTCTCCCGCCAACGTCTTCAAGAATTTCAGCTCGAAGAACGCGCTCGTCGATGCGATCGCCTTCGAGCAGATCGGCGCATTCGAACGGGACATCCAGCCGCTGGATAAAAGCCACGCGCCGCTTTCGAGACTGCGCCATCTCGCCCGCACGCTGATGGAACAGCACCACCAGGATCTAAACGACAATCCCTACATATTCGAAATGATCCTGATGACGGCAAAGCAGGACATGAAGTGCGGCGACTATTATAAAGCCGTCATCGCCAACCTGCTCGCTGACATTATCCGCGATGGTATCGATGCGCGAATCTACGCGCCGGCCGAGATTTCTCCCCTGGCGGAAACCGTGCTCCACGCGCTGACAAGCGTGATTCATCCCGTCCTCATTGCCCGGGAAGATATCGGCAATTTAGCAACACGTTGCGATCAACTCGTCGATTTAATCGACGCGGGATTGCGCAATCCGCTTGCTAAGTGACGATTCCCAATTTACGTCACCTTCTCGCAATTGCTTGCGAAGCGCAAAAGCCTGCGCTTCTATGCTCGTGGCGGTCCGGACAGAATGAGCGAATCGGGTCCTTCCAAGGCCTTCGCCTGTCGTGTCTGTTTCCGGACGCGCATCCGCCGAGCGACATTGCGCTTATAGTTGAATGCGATCGATACGCAGGGAAGAACAATGAGCCGACGTATTTTACCCCTATTTGCTTCTCTGTGTGTAACCGCGCTTCTGGCAGGTTGCAGCGATGGCGGCGAGAGCAGCCAGAACGCCGCCCAGAGCGCCGAGCGTCCGCCGTCCCCGGTCAGCATCATCCTGATGAAGACCAGCGAATATCCCTTGACCACGGTTCTGCCCGGTCGCGCCAGCGCGTTCCAGACAGCGGAAATCCGCCCGCGCGTCACCGGCATCATCCGCGAAATTCCATTCAAGGAAGGCAGCGAGGTCAAGCAGGGCGATATTCTCTACCAGATCGAGGACAATACCTATCTGGCGGAAGTGGCGCAGGCCAAGGCAAACGTGGCGAAGGCGGAAGCAAGCATTCCGAGCGCCCAGGCGAACCTTGCCCGTTACGAACGCCTGGTCAACAGCGGCGCAACGCAGATCGAATATGAAAACGCCAAGGTGACGCTGCTGCAGGCGCAAGCCGATGTGGCCCAGACCAAGGCGGCGCTGGAAACCGCGGAAATCAACCTCGATCTCACCAAGGTCCGCGCTCCCTTCGACGGCATTACCAGCGCAACCGCTTTCAGCATCGGCAACGTGGTGACGGCCAACCAGACGACGGCTTTGACGACGCTGCGCCGCATCGATCCGATCTATATCGACCTGATGGAATCCAGCATCAATCTTCTGCGTCTGAAAAAGGCGATCTCGTCGGGCCAGCTCGGCGGCGACACGAAGGAGACCGGCATTCACCTGACGCTGGAAGACGGCACGGAATACAAGCATGACGGCAAGATCGACATGTCGGATATGGCCGTGAGCGAAACCACGGGCACCTTCTCCATCCGCGCCCTCTTCGAAAACCCGGACGATCTTCTGCTTCCCGGCACCTATGTCCGCGCCACGCTGACCATCGGCAAGGAAAAAGGCTTCCGCATTCCGCAGCGCGCCGCGAGCCGGAACGCCAATGGCGAACTGACAGCGAAATTCGTGACGGCGGAAAACAAGGTGGAAACCCGCACCTTCCCGTCCAGCCAGCAGTCGGGCAATGCCTGGCTGGTAACTGAGAACGTCAAGGATGGCGACAAGCTCATCGTCGACGGCTTTCAGTGGATCGCCGACGGTGCGACCGTCGCACCGGTTGAAGTGACCATCGACGATCGCGGTATCGTCGTTATGCCGCAGCAAGCTCAGCCTGCCGCCGCCCCCTCGAAATAAGCATGAGCACGAAACCCTCGGTCGAAGCTCGTAAAAGGTAAGGCAGGACTGCCATGGCCCATTTCTTCATCCGGCGCCCCGTGTTTGCATGGGTTATCGCCATCGTCATCATGCTGGGCGGCGCCCTTGCGATCTGGACGCTTTCCATTTCGCAATATCCCGATATCGCACCGACGACGGTACGCGTCAGCGCGACCTATAATGGCGCGAGCGCCGAGACAGTCGAAAAATCGGTGACGACCATCATCGAGGACGGCATGACCGGCCTTGATGACCTCACCTATATGACATCGTCGTCCTCAACCGGCAGCGCCGAAGTGACGCTGACCTTCGGCAATACCATCCTGCCGGACATCGCGCAGGTTCAGGTGCAGAACAAGCTGCAGCTTGTCCAGTCGCAACTGCCTGACACCGTGCAGCAGCAGGGTCTTCAGGTCAGCCGATCCACATCCAGTATTCTGATGGTTGGCGCGCTGATCTCGACCGACGGCAAACGTAACTCGGCCGATCTCGGTGACGTCTTCTCCTCGCGTGTCGAAGACCAGATCAAGCGCCTCGAAGGCGTGGGCAGCATCAACGTCTTCGGTTCCGAATATGCGATGCGCATCTGGCTGGATCCGTTCAAGCTCAACAAGTACCAGCTGACCACGGCCGACGTGACCAGCGCCATCGAGAGCCAGAACACCCAGGTTTCCGTCGGTTCGCTTGGCGCAGTGCCCGCAGTCAAGGGTCAGCAGCTCAACGTGACGGTGACGGCGCAGAGCCAGCTCACCACCGTCGCCGATTTCGAATCGGTCATCCTGAAAGTCGAAAAGGACGGCGCAACCGTTCGCCTGAGCGATGTGGCCCGCATTGAAATCGGCCAGGAAACATATGGTGGCGATTCCCGGTCAAACGGCCGTCCCTCTGCCGGTTTTGCGGTCAACCTCGCCACGGGTGCCAACGCACTCGATACGGCAGCGCGCGTAAAGTCGGCGCTTTCCGCTGTCGAAGGTTCGCTGCCCGAAGGTGTTTCGATCGAATATCCCTATGACACGACACCCTTCGTGAAGCTATCGATCGAGAAAGTGGTACACACGCTGATCGAGGCGATCATCCTCGTTTTCGTCGTGCTTCTGGTGTTCCTGCAAAACCTCAGAGCCACCTTCATTCCGATGATCGCGGTTCCCGTCGTACTTCTCGGCACGTTCGGCGTCCTTGCGCTGACAGGATATTCCATCAATACGCTCACCATGTTCGCCATGGTTCTGGCCATCGGCCTTCTCGTTGACGACGCTATCGTCGTTGTCGAAAACGTCGAACGAATCATGTCGGAAGAAGGTCTATCGCCGGTAGAGGCGACCGAAAAATCGATGGGCGAGATCACCGGTGCGATCATCGGCATCGCGCTCGTGCTCACCGCGGTGTTCATTCCGATGGCCTTCTTCGGTGGATCGACGGGCATCATCTACCGTCAGTTCTCGGTCACCATCGTTTCGGCCATGCTGCTTTCGGCGGTGGTCGCCATCGTTCTGACGCCGGCGCTCTGCGCCACGATGCTGAAGCCGATCGACCATCACAAGAAACAGCGCGGACCGGGCGCATGGTTCAACCGCGGCTTTGGCAAGACGACGGATGGTTACGTCTCCTCTATCGGTTATCTGCTTAAGCGGCCCCTGCGCGTGATGATTATTTTCGCGATCGTGATCGGCGGCTGCGCCTGGTTCTTCAGCAAGCTGCCCAGCTCGTTCCTGCCGCAGGAAGACCAGGGCGTGCTGCTGACGATCATCCAGACGCCGACCGGTTCGAACATCGAACGGACCAATGAGGTGGTGAAGCAGGTCGAAAGCTACTTCCGTGAAAAAGAAGCCGCCAATGTCGAATCGGTTTTCGGCGTTCTCGGCTTCAGCTTCAGCGGTTCGGGCCAGAACAACGCCATCGTCTTCACCAAGCTCAAGGATTTCGCCGAGAGAACGGCTCCCGACCAACACGCCGGCGCCATCGTGCAGCGTGCGATGGGCACCTTCTTCGGTTTCCGCGATGCGCAGGTGTTCCCGCTTCTGCCGCCGGCAATTCAGGGCATGGGCACATCGAGCGGTTTCTCGATGTATCTCGTGGATAGCGGCCGCAACGGCACCGAGGCACTGACTGCCACGTCCAAGGAGCTGATCGCGCTGGCGACCAGCAATCCGAAGGTCAGCTCGCTCAGAAGCGACAGCCAGGACAACGAAACGCAGATGAAGATCATTCTCGATCAGGAAAAGATGGGAGCCATGGGGGTCGATCTCTCCTCCGTGAACCTCATGCTGTCGACGATCTTTGCCGGCCGGGATGTCAACGACTTCACGCTGAACGGCGAGCTCAAGCCGGTTTATGTTCAGGGTGATGCGCCGTACCGCATGCAGCCGGACGATCTCAAGTTCTGGTATGCCCGCAATACCAGTGGCGAGATGGTGCCTTTCTCTTCCTTCAGCGAAGTGAAATGGATCAATGCTCCGCCGTCTCTCGCCCGCTTCAACGGCACGGGCGCCATCTCGCTCGAAGGCACCGCCGGTGCGGGCGTTGCATCCGGTGACGCCATGGACGAGATGGAACGCCTGACGGCGAGCCTGCCGGGCGGTTACACGGTGGCATGGCAGGGCATTTCCTATCAGGAACGCCTTTCCGGCTCGCAGGCGCCGATGCTCTATGCGCTCTCGGTGCTGATCGTGTTCCTTTGCCTTGCCGCTCTTTATGAAAGCTGGTCGATCCCCTTCTCGGTCATCATGGCCGTGCCGGTGGGCGTCCTCGGCGCTTTGACTGCGGCGCATTTCTTCGGCCAGTCGAACGACGTCTACTTCAAGGTGGGCCTGCTGACGACCATCGGCCTTGCGGCGAAAAACGCGATTCTGATCGTCGAATTCGCCAAGGAAAGACAGGAGCATGGACTGAGCCTGATGGAAGCGACGCTCGAGGCGGCAAAGCTGCGCCTGCGTCCGATCATCATGACGTCGCTGGCCTTTATCCTGGGTGTCGTGCCTCTCGCAATCGCAACCGGAGCGGGTTCCGCCGCTCAAAATGCAATCGGCATCGGGGTGCTGGGTGGTATGCTTTCTGCAACACTGCTCGGAATTTTCTTCGTTCCGTCCTTTTTCGTCATCATTCGTCGCCTTTCAAGGCGTTAACAAAACAAAAATGGGCTGTGCCAACCGTTAATACGCTGCTAGAAATGTTGCCGATTTGGCAAATGCACGTTTCTACGGCATATCGACCGCGCAGCCCATTTGTCAGCAAGCCGCGCTCGGTAAGCCAACCAGAGAATTGGGAAAATTACATGCTGTCTATTCGCGCTACTCTTCCCCTGACAATGCTGCTGCTCTCAGGCTGCGTTGTCGGGCCCGACCACAAGACGCCGGAAATTCAATTGCCGGGAAAGTTTGCGGAAGCCGGAAAAACCAGTAATGGCGACATCAGCACCGTTGCGTGGTGGACAGCCTTTAACGATAGCCGCCTCAATGGTTACGTTTCCACTGGCCTCAGCCAGAACCTGACCGTGATGCAGGCGATCGAGCGCATCAATCAGGCGGAAGCCCAGGTCATCTCGGCCGGCGCGGGCGGTCTGCCGAGCCTGACGGCTAACGGCAGCCACACGACCAGCGAGACCAAGGGCAGCTACCGTGATGTTCCAGTCACCAACGTGTCCTCAGGCAGTCTCAGCGTCTCCTGGCTGCTTGACCTCTTCGGCCGCTATCGCCGCGCCACGGAAAGCGCCAATGCGTCGCTCGATGCCGCTTACTCCACCGTCGATGTTCAGCGCCTGACGCTGATTTCCTCGGTCGCAGCAGCCTATATCGATGTGCGTTATTATCAGGAGCGCCTGGCGATTGCCCGTCAGAACCTGGCTTCCCGCCGCGAAACGCTGGACCTGACCAAGCTGCAGCTTGAAGCGGGTGCGGCCTCCCGCCTCGATGTCGTCCAGTCCGAAGGTCTGGTCAACTCGACGCTGTCCGACATTCCGGGCCTCGAAACCAACTTCCGCAAGGCGGCGCATCGCATCGCCACGCTTCTCGGCCTGCCGGCCTCATCTCTGATTTCCGAATTGCAGAAAGGCGCACGCCAGCCGGTTGCCCGCAGCATTCCGCGCACCGGCATTCCGGCCGATCTCATCCGCAACCGTCCGGACATTCGTGTCGCCGAACGTAATCTCGCCGCCGCAGTTGCCTCAATCGGTGTCGCGGAAGCGCAGCTCTATCCTAGCATCGAGCTCGGCGGCTCGATCACGCCAAGCTACAATTTCCTGAGCGGTGGCGGCAGGGGAACGGCCAATAGCTGGTCCTTCGGTCCGAGCCTTGTTCTGCCGATTCTCGATGGCGGCAGCATCCGCGCCAATATCGATCTGGCCAATTCCCAGGCACGTGAGGAATATCTCGTCTGGAAGCAGACGGTGCTGACCGCTGTGGAAGAAGTCGAAAACGCTCTGGCCGCCGTCACCCGCGATCAGCGCACGGCCGATGCATTGCGCAAGACCGTGGCGTCCTATCAGGAAGCGTTGCAGCTTTCGACAGCCAGCTACCGCGACGGTGCCTCCTCGCTGCTCGACGTTCTCGATGCGCAGCGCCAGGTTTCCACCGCACAGGCAAGCCTTGCACAGGCTGTACAGCAGACCGCGCAGGACTACGTCTCGCTGAACGTAGCGCTTGGCGGCGGTTATGCCGTTGGCCAGACCACGGCTCCGAAGAAGGCGCCCGGCCCAACCCGGACCGCGGCAAAGGCGATGTAAGATACGCCGCAAGGCAAAGAAAAAGCCCGCGTCTCGACGCGGGCTTTTTTATTATTCGTGACACAAAAAAAGCACCGGTCTCCCGGTGCTTTTGTCTAACTAGCCGTCAGGCTCAGTTCTTGGCGCGCTCGACGTAGGAATTATCTTCCGTCGCGATGACCACGCGGATGCCGGCATCGATATGCGGCGGCACCATGGTGCGGATGCCGTTGGAAAGAATGGCCGGCTTGTAGGAAGAAGACGCCGTCTGGCCCTTAACGACCGGTTCGGTTTCCGTGATTTCCAGCGTGACGTGACGCGGCAGCTCGACGGCCAGCGGATTGCCTTCATGAATGGAAAGAATGCAGGTCATGCCTTCCTGCAGATAGGCCTTCTGATCGCCCATCGTTTCGGCATCCACCACAACCTGATCGTAGTTCTCCGGGTTCATGAAGTGGAAGCCTTCGCCATCTTCATAAAGGAACTGGAAGTTCAGGTCTTCAACGAAAGCGCGCTCGACCTGCTCGGTGGTGCGCCAGCGCTCGGAGACCTTCACGCCGTCAACGATGCGGCGCATGTCCACCTGCGTGACCGGCGTGCCCTTGCCGGGGTGAAAGTTCTGCGCGGTAAGAACGACGTAAAGCTTGCCGTCCACGTCGAGAACATTGCCCTTGCGGACGGATGAGGCGATAACCTTGACCATATGACTTCCTTGTAACTCGATGAAATGCGTCGTAAAGGACTGCGCGGCAGCACCGGCCCCGGCAGACGTTTTGTCTTTTTTCTGGGGCGCAACTACCTTAAATCCGCACGAATTGCCAGCCTTCTACAGCAATTCGCGGAAGAGTGCCTAGCGGTTTTCCGCCCGGAATAGCTTTAAATGACGCGATCAGGCGTTTTGCGGGCCGTTTATCCGCAATTGAGCGCCGCAGAGAAGACGGAAAAGAACAGAGAATGCGCGCAAGCAACGAGACAATGTCGCCATGGTGGACGCCGGACGTCCACGCCGACCGCCGCGCATTTCTCATTGGGCGCAATGCGATCCAGTCCGCTTTTCGCGGCTATTTCGCCAGCGCCGATTTTCTTGAGGTCGACACTGCTGCATTGCAGATTTCCCCTGGCAATGAGGCGCATCTGCATGCTTTCGCCACGCAGGGCCTGACGCCGGCCGGCGACGCCGTGCCGCTTTATCTGCACACCTCGCCTGAATTCGCCTGCAAGAAGCTGCTCGCCGCCGGTGAAAAACGCATCACCTGTTTTGCCCATGTTTACAGAAATCGGGAACGAGGCCCCCTGCACCACCCGGAATTCACCATGCTGGAATGGTACCGGGTCGGCGAAACCTATGAGAGCCTGATGAAGGACAGCGCCAATCTTCTGGCGCTGGCGGCCGAAACCACAAAAACGAAGAATTTCACCTATCGCGGCCGCAGCGTTGATCCCTTCCTCGAGCCGGAGCGGGTAAGCGTCGCCGAAGCATTCGAGCGATATGCGGGCGTCGACCTGCTGGCCACCATCAGCCGAAACGGCGAAACCGACGCTCGCCATCTTGCGGCGAACCTCACCCATGCCGGCATCCGCGTGGCCGATGACGATACTTGGGCGGATATGTTCAGTCGCGTCATCGTGGAGCGGGTGGAGCCGGAGTTGGGTTTCGGCAGGGCGACCATTCTCGATGAATATCCGACCTGTGAGGCGGCCCTTGCCCGCAAGTCACCTAAGGATGCGCGCGTGGCGGAGCGTTTCGAGCTATATGCCTGCGGCGTTGAACTCGCCAACGCCTTCGGTGAATTGACCGACGCCACCGAGCAGAGGCGACGTTTCGAAATGGAAATGGCCGAGAAGCAGCGGGTTTACGGCGAAACCTATCCGCTGGACGAAGATTTTCTGGCCGCGCTGGCAATCATGCCGCCGGCAAGCGGCATAGCGCTCGGTTTCGATCGGCTGGTGATGCTGGCGACCGGCGCGCCGCGTATCGATCTCGTCATGTGGGCCCCAGTCGCGGAATATGGACGATGACAGGGCTTGAGACCATCAAGACAGCCGAAGCACTTCTCGAAGCGGGGCTTATCGAAGCCGAAGCGCTCGAGACGCTGCGCACGGTGACGCAACGTTACGCGCTCGCCATCACGCCATCGATTGCCGGGCTGATCGACAGCCGCGACCCGCAGGATCCCATCGCCCGACAATTCGTTCCTGATCCGGCCGAACTCGTTCATCTTGCTGAAGAACGGGACGATCCGATTGGCGACGACGCAAACAGCCCTGTCCACGGCATCGTCCACCGTTATCCCGACCGGGTGCTTTTAAAGGCAGTCCATGTCTGCCCCGTCTATTGCCGCTTCTGTTTCCGCCGGGAGATGGTCGGACCGCAGGGCAACGGCATGATGAGCCCGGCGGAACTCGACGCCGCATTCGGCTATATAAAGGCCAATCCCGCCATCTGGGAGGTCATCCTGACCGGTGGCGATCCGCTGGTGCTTTCCCCCCGGCGCCTGTCTGACCTGATGACGCGCCTGAAAAACATACCGCATGTGAAGATCGTCCGATTCCATACCCGCGTGCCGGTGGTCGATCCCGACCGTATCGACGTGGCACTGATCGATGCGCTGAAGGCCAGCGGCAAAACCACCTATGTGGCCCTGCACGCGAATCATGCCCGTGAACTCAGCGAAACCGCAAGGCGCGCCTCGGCGCGCCTGATCGACGCCGGCATCGCGATGGTCAGCCAGACCGTCCTTTTGAAAGGCGTCAATGACGACCCGGCGGTTCTTGCCGAGTTGATGCGCGCCTTTGTCGAGACCCGTATCAAGCCCTATTATCTGCATCATCCCGATCTTGCGCCCGGCACCAGCCATTTCCGGCTAACGATCGACGAGGGCCAGCGAATCGTTTCGGCGTTACGCGGAAACGTCTCCGGGCTCTGCCAGCCGACCTATGTTCTCGACATTCCCGGCGGTCACGGCAAGGCCGCTATCAGCCGAAATGCGGCCGAAAAGACCCGCGATGGCTGTTACTCCGTTTCCGATTTCAACGGAAACGATCATATTTACCCACCGCCCGCTACCGGCGGCAATTAAAACAAACATAAAAAGCCCGCTGCACCGGGCTTTTCGTGGCGGCCTCGGCCGAAAACAAAAATTTCACAATTCCGCCCCTCTCCTGTCATCATAAAGAAAAATATTCTACCTATAACAATCAGCATTGATTTTAGTGCTGGTCTGGATTATCAGTGTGGAACTGGAGAACGAGTCTCCTGATTCTGGGCCAACACCAATACAGGGAGTGTGTCATGTCAAAACATATCAACATCAACGCAATCCTTGGTCTTGAGTCCTGGAATGCTGGATTTAAATCCACGTGTTCCCGCTGCTGTCGAATGTGACCTGACGGTCTCAATTTCCTAAAAATCAGTTCGACAACATGCTGTGTAAATAAGCCACAGCGGGAGTGTACCTATGCAAAAGCAAGTTATTGAATTCGCTGGCGAACCCGTCGGCATCGTCATACCGGACAACGACCGGCTGAAGTTCATCGCGGTGAAGTTCCACGTTCACGATCTGGACGAACAGAAGTTCGACAGCGCCGACGACGTGCGGATTGCCATCCGCGATCTCGTGCGCAACCGGAATCTGGCCGCAGTCGCCTGATGCGGGAAAACTTTCGCCCGCTCACAGAACCGTCAAAATTAGGCCGCGCCAAATATCGGACCCCGAACAGCGGTCCGATGGCGCGCTTTTTTCTCGGTTGACAAGCCATCTACCCCCCTGGCACCAGCCATTCAGGGTGTATCAAAAGCTCTGATGCACTAAGCTAACAAAGCGCCTGAAAGTCAGGATTAGAGCCGAACGCCACGTACGCGGTCTTCCTGACGCACCCCACTCTTCCCTCATTTCTGTGCTCGTCACAGGAATCCAGCCAGCCCAAGTCCTTGGGCTGAAAAGACTCCTCCCGCCGCGCGGACGCGCGTCGACTGGCAACTGTATTGATGCATGTTGTTTCAAGCTGCTTGGAATGTGGTTTTATCCCTGAGCATGGCGTTTGCGATGACGAGCAGTTTGCGGGCGATGGCAATGATCATGACCTTGAACGGTTTGCCTTTGGCCTGCATGGCCTGAACCATGCGGGCGAATGGCGACTTTAACCGGTAGGCCACCAGCGCCGCCATGTAGAGGGCATCGCGAACGCGCTTTCGTCCGCCGCGGATATGGCGCTGGCCGCGGTGAATGCCGCTATCGGCATTGAAGGGGGCAAGGCCTGCAAGCGCCGCCATGCCGCCGGGCGAACTGTCGCCCAGTTCCGGCATGTGGGCCATCAGGGTGAACGCCGTGATCTGGCCAATGCCGGGGATCGAGCGAAGTCTGATGTTTTGCTCGTTCAGCGTCACATTTGTGCGCACATGCGACTGGCATTGTTGTTCGATCGCGGCGATTTCCGTATCGAGCCAGCCGAGGTGGCGCGCGATGCTGTCGCGCTCCGACGGCTCGGCTGTATGAAGGCGCAGCCGTTCCTGCTGGCGCATGGCAACAAGCTGAT
>NZ_FMVA01000032.1:0-11366 GCF_900101425.1 Rhizobium sp. NFACC06-2
TCCTCATACGTTTATGTTATCGCGGCATGCGCCAGATGCGCGTTGTCGGACCATGTCTTGGTCCTTAATTTTCGTGACTGTCTTCCTTTGAAACGAATATGTATTGGGGAAAGGAATAGTCATGAAGAACATCCTTGTCGTTGACGATGATAGCTCAATGCGAAATTTGCTGGTCGACTATCTCTCGCAGAATGCGTTCGGAGCCAAGGCGGTCGAAAACAGCCAGCAGCTAACGTGGCAGATGGCGGCGCAGGAAGCTGATCTGGTCATTGTCGATCTGAATCTTCGCCAGGAGGACGGTCTGCAGATCGTACGTAACCTCAGCACCAAGTCCGACATTCCCATCATCATCATCAGTGGCGATCGTCTCGACGAAGCAGACAAGGTGATCGGTTTCGAACTGGGGGCCAGCGACTACATCGCCAAGCCTTTCAGCCTCATGGAGTTTCTTGCTCGCGTCAAGGTCGCGATGCGCGAGAAGCCTGAGCGGAAGGGATCCGCACCCAACAAGATCTTCACGTTCGATAACTGGCGCGTAAACACGCGGCATCGTCGCCTTACCGATCCGTCCGGCGAAACCATCAAGCTGACGGCCAGTGAATTCAATCTGCTGATGGCATTCCTCAACGCGCCGCGGCAGATCCTCTCGCGCGAGCAACTCCTTTTGGCGACGCGCATGTATGACCAGGAGATCTATGACCGCAGCGTCGATGTGCTGATCCTGCGCCTGCGGCGCAAGCTGGAACAAAGCCTCTCAACCCCGAAATATATCCGAACGGAACGTGGCGCCGGGTATATTTTTGAAGCCGACGTCGTCGTCGAGAACCCGCGGGTGCGCCTCCAATGAAAGGGTACCGTCGCGTCCTTGCCGCGGCGGTGGGACTGTGTGTTTCCCTGTCTGATCCTTCGCTTGGTTTTGATCGCAACGAACCAGTCGCGCCCTTGCCACAGATCGATCGTCTCGACGCCGGCAAGGGGGCGCAGTAGCGGCGAAAGGTGGCAGGGTCACAATATGCGATGGCTAAAATAAGCGACGAGGCCCAACTTTTATGATCAGCGCATCGACTTGCGGAAGTAATTCGAGGAGCCACGGATCCTATTAATATCGCAAGGCTCTTGATTTCGTTTGAAACTGAACTTTGCTCGACAAACCTCTCCCAGAGTGGTTTCAGAATATTGCCGCCCCATTGAGCGAAATCTCACGCCACGATATCGACATAACTTTGTCAGAAGCCAAGACTACATATTGAAGGATTTTTCTGTGCTTTCCATCAGCTTCGACCGCCCGCTGTTTGTCAGGAACAGACATTACATCCAGGAGATTGGATGCCTGGACGACGTATTTGATCTTTTCGAGCGCTGGCCAGAGGACATGCGCGACGTGGCCTACGAAACGGTACTTCGCGCCGCCAGAGCCTCGGCCACAGGGAATTTTCCCGTGCTTGCCCTCAGATCCAATCTTGAGCTGTTGATACGCCGAAACGGCATGCAGGCGAATATTAACGATGTTTCCTCTCCGATCATAGACGCTGTGAGTAACGGTGCGACGTCTGAATGAGATTGATGCCTGTCTTGGCGATGCCTCGGGCTTATGCAACCTCCTATTTTTACTATTTTTTCTTAGTTATCCTGCGCCATCTTATCGAGCAACGGTCGGCATTCTAGCGTCACTATGAAAGCGGAAAATGGCAGCGGTGTGCAGCGACCGAATAAGCCAGATGGGCCCGAACGTGCTCTCAACAAGGGAACAACAATAGTTGGACCGATGCGGAGCTGGTCGTTGGTGCCGAGACCATGAGTTTCATCAAATAGGTGACTTAAACCTTAGGATGCTCTCACCGATAAACCGACTGGATCTTCTATTTCTCTTAGCGTCATGCCGCGGACCACCGCGACTCGTGAGGCCACACAAACCGTGTTAAACTTTTATCAAGAGGGAATTTTGACGAGATACATGCAACCTTTGGAGCTTCTAGGAAGTACCATAGTGTTTCGCACCCTCGCGCAACATGTGTTCCTCCGCTGGAGGCAAGGGGACGAGTACGACGCTGCAGACCTCTTCGGCAACGTGCGCACTGAGCTTCTCAACGCTCATAGTAACAACACCTTGAGAAGCGACGAAGAACTCACGCTCATTGACGCCATGTGCCGCCAACTCGATGAGTTCGAACAGCAAGCTCTGGACGAAGGAAAATAGTTGTTCTCCTGACGATCTCGACTGATGGGATGGATGCCCCTCCGGCCGGCGTTTGCGAGACGCTCAAGCGTCTGGGGTAATCGAGCCTTGGGAAGCGAAGGTATTCTTTTGCCGTTGGCAGCAGCCTCGCGATCATAGCCAACCTGTCGCTGTCGACGAAGGAGTTGTTTATTCCGAAGATGAGTTGGCGTCTGATCTCCGCTCAACCGCCCGTCCCTCAGAAAGCGCTCAAGGACGTTCCGACCCGAGATATTGGAGAGCTCGGCGAGTTTGGACTTTCCCGAGACCCGCGGAGTCTCCCTTGTCAGAGGGAAAAGAGGTCACGGACAATAGTTGCCCGACGTTCGTGAAGCGCCCGGAGACGAAAACGGGGATTTAAGCAGCGCAACGGTAAGCCAAAGATCGGCGGGTGTAGGAATGCGTCCGGGTTCGTGAACCAAGAGCTCGTAGAGACCGCGAAGCTCTATATCGGGCAGCGGTTTTATTCGAGCCGCACAACAGGCACGATATATGACTCTAACCGTTTGAAGAACTGCTTGCATAAAAGGGAATCCCTACATCATTCGGGAATGGGGTAAATATCCTCAGATTCACACATGTTTCAATTACCCCCCTGTGGTTTCAGCGGGGGCTCTGGAATGATCGTCATGGCGTTAATAAGCGTGGTCTTGCACTGGCATTTTCTAGAGCATCTATCGATCCGGGAGATTTGCCGCAGGATGGCCCTGTGACGGACGACCAAACGCCAATATCGGCGTGCCGTCTCTGTTGAACGGTAGTTCAGTGGCCCGGAGGAGCGGCTATCAGCCTGGCTGGAGCTCCCATCAAGGGTGAGTAGCGGCTGTGACGGCTTCTACTGCCACGTTGCGGCCTCTACTTGGGAATGGAAATCGGACCGACAGAGAGAACTGGAGACAACAGGACACCGCGTTCGGCCGCTGGCATTTGATCTGGGTGAGGCTTTCCGATTTGACTGCTCTGAAGGCTGGGCGATCATCGGCTATGAACGCATCAAACTGCGGGTGGCACACACGAAGCTGTACAACCGCGCCTTCATAGTCCGGGCCTATCTCACGATGGGCGTGATGCTGTTCGACACACGCAATCATGCATTCCGGGTGTTTGGTGTCGTTCCGGGACGTGGCATCTACGAAAAATCTATGGACGCCTCCCGGCGACATGAACGTTTAGCGGCACACTGCATCAGATGCGCGGATCCATCGGCCTATCGCTGGAGCGATCATGCTTCTGGCTTGATGCGGGAGGCCACTGGCCTTATCCCTCCCGGCCGGCACGTTGGCGATCTGCCTCCGTCCGCCCTGGAAACATTGCATCAGGGTCATCACTCCGAATCTGCAGCGATGGAAGTCCTGCTGTCCCGAGCGGTGTCGTTGCGGGTGGCGGTGTCATACCCAACGTCGCCCGCAAGTTGCTCATCGTCCTTTGGTTTCCCTGTTGAGGCGGTGATGACGAAGGTCGTGATTGTGGGCTCTGTATCATTCCTCCCGTGGTTGACGTTGGAGCGCCGGTGACTCCAGCGGACGTACTATTTGTAGAAGAGTATCCGATTAGAGCGAGCAAGGCGTCGTCATCTAGCTCCTTCTTCCGGTCGCTAGGGCTTTTACTTTGCGGCGGAGTTTGCGGCGTACCTTTGGGCGTCGTTGGTAAACTGTTTGCGCCAACCTTTAAATCCTGCACGCTTTTGTCCGACGAAGGAGTATCGGGCAATGGTTTTTCATCTAGCGCGTGTTTCGGTTCGTTGGCCGGCGTTTGTACTCCCGCACTTGGCGTGCGAGGCACCGGGCTCCCTACGCGCATATAACTGTCACCGAGAAGCTTAACCTCTCCGGACCAATCGGACTTGTTGAAGAGGCTCGAGCTCCGTTGCGAAACGTCGCTGTGCACGTCATAAAGCTTACGTCGAGCAACTTCGAAGCCACTGCTATTGAACTCGGACTTGTATTTTCGTTGACGACGGCCAAACTTTGGCTTGACGATCGTCGTCGCAGACTTTCGATCATCCGATATGATCGTTAGGATGTCACTTCGGAAACGATGTCCTGTGCTTGCAAGTTGCGTCAACAAGCCAGTTGATTCATTGCGCTCGAATTCTTTCATCCTCTTCCCACGTCGCACAACCAGTCGCCTGTTGCCATGCTCGTCTAGGTCGGAAAGCGTGCGCGTTTCTTTTTTGGAATGGAATTCGAGTTCGACCAGACGGCCCCGCGTGTCCGGTCCCCATTCTTCGAAATGGTCCTCGCCCCGGACCGTCGTGCGGCTGACCAGTTGCTGGTCTTCGCTGTACGCTCGGGTAGTAGTTTTTTTGCCTTGCTCTTGGATGAGTAGTGGTACATAGGCTTCCGCCTTTTTCCCGGGCTCGGTCGGTGTCGTAAACTTGATACCCTTATAGGTTCGTCCGTTGAGCCGTCTCTTGGCGCGAATCACCATCTTCGGGTCATCGCTCGAAATATAATGCAGCCGATTTCCGTAAAAGCTTTTAAGTTTGAGCTCTCTTCTCTCCTCCTCGGGAAGGCTGAGGAACTCATTTAACTCCGCGGTGTAGCTTTTCTGCTTTTCATCGGAGGGTCGATAATGATCCAACACCTCCCGTTCTTGCTGCGCTGTTCGAATTGCGGCTTTGGCGAGTTTCTTTTCATAACGTTTTACCGTCTTTCTCTTATAAAGCGGCTTGATGGGCTTGCCGCGCACACCTATTTTTCTCAGTGGCATGATGGAACCTTTTTGGTTTTCTTAAGGTGCGGCTTGGCCGGCGCGACCGGGAGCCGCATCGGGCTTCGCTCCCATTTAGCAAATCGCTTTTAGAGTATGCCGTGGCCGCTATCGCGGTCACGGTTTTCGCGAGTGCTATCGTAGACTCTAGGGTCGGGCGTTTGCGCCGGTGTAGGTGTTTGCTGTGATATTTGAAATGACCCCATCATATCAGCCTGCCCGGGCCCTACGTGGGCGTCGTCCATTTCATACTCATCGTCGGAAGACGGACCTCCTATGAGAGCATTCCTGATGTGGTCCGGCGCGTCGGGCGCGTGGCTCCTTAGCGTAAGGGCGGGCGTAGTTCTAATATGCTCCCCGGCATAAAAACTCCGGACACTGTCGAAACCGTGTTCGGGCATATGTTCGTGGTCGCCAAAAGAGGACATAACGCGCTGTGAGCCACTGATATTGCCATTGTCGCTAACAAGGGTCAGTAGGATCGACGACGGTGGATACGCGTTCTGCCGGGCTTCCGGCGTCAGGTTTCTTGTCTCCTCGAGCAGAGCCTGATCCAATATGGACACGAACGCCCCTTTGAACGCGACACTCGCCGGCGCCGAGGTTTTATAGCGTTCCAAAAGTGCCTTGCGCTCTTCCTTCGCCAGTTGCATCTGGCCCTTCTCATCCGGTTCGCGCTTGGCCCAGGAACCGGCGTACATGCCGTGATCGCGTGCAATAGCCTTTACATACTCCGGAAACTTCGCATAAAGCCTTTCGATAGGTTCCAAGTTGTTGCCATAAGGACTACGGACATTTATCGGTATGTCATTCAAACTCTTGTCCCCTGGACCCGATAGCAATTTGCGCGCTTGTCGACTTTCAGGTAGAAGCCTAAGTACCGCCGAGGCTTCGACCTGGCGCTGGTTCTCGAACGTGACGTAAACGAGCCCGAGTTTTTCACTTACGGATTCGAACGTTCGCCCCTTCAATCTTTTATCTGCGGTACCCCATTCGTCTTTATGCAGATCAATAAACCCGCTGGAGTGACTAGCGTTCGAGGTTGATGTAATTGCAACAATCGGGACGCCGACGATGCGCCCGTTTTCGTCCTTAGACGCGTTAGCCTGCAGAATTGATTCTACGGTTAATCCATCACCTTCTTTCCGCCAGGAATATCGGGTGATATTCTCAAAGATCACTTGATAATCAGTCTTGGTATCACCGGTCGTAATCCTGTTCATGTGTTGAACTTGTTGTAGGCGCTTTACGCCATGACCCATCTCCTGAAACTGTTCTTCCCCTTGCAACGTATAGCGATCGCGCGTCACTCCCTTGTCGTCAACAAACTTCCCCTGTGATACTCTTTCGGGGTTCAAATAGACTGGAATATTCTGATCGCTGAGGATCTTCTGTGCCAGCCTTTTTGCGTCCGCCCATTTAAGCTTCTCCGTACCGGCTTTGTTCCACATATGCTGGTCAAGCAGGGTCGCAGGTATCAGGTTGCCATGACTATCCAAGAGCTCGATTAGCAGGGTCTCCGCCTGCTTCCTCGACACGGGGCCGAAGTCTCGCGGACGCCGGCCATAATAATCCTCTCCATTGGCCTTGGGTTGGGAGATGTAGACCTTCATGTACATCTCGTTGATCTCAAACTTATGGTCGTCCAGCCCGCTATCACCTAGAGCCATCTCTCGAAGTTGATTGCTAATGTCTTCTGATGCATCCACTGGAGATGCTCCTTTCAATTATAAATAATTATTTATTTGATTCGTCTTTGTATTGCGACTTAATGAAAGCAATTTCTTCTTGAGCAACATCATCATAATCGTAGTATTCTTCAATATAATCTTTCTTGAAATTTTTAATATCATCTTTCTTATTTTTATTAACAAGATATTTTCTTACGGAGAGATTCTCTTTCATAGAAAATGTACCTATATCGTTTTATAATTCATTGTGGATTATGGTGCGAATTCATATTATATTGGAATATATCTATCGATATCAAGCATCGTATGCGCCATCATTACAAATGAAACTCCGACCTAAGCAGTGCGTTCAAAGCCTTCCATAACTTCGTCTTGCACGCCCATCGTCCACTACCGAGTGGTTCACTATCTTTCAACTGGGGTCTTAATACGCGCCGCTGCTTATGTTCGTAGGTCGCGTACGCGGGAGGCAGCATGGCATCGTTTAACCGCGTCAGCGATAGCGCTTGCCAGCCGCCGTGAATCGATCGGCAGTTTGATAACGCTTAGGGTTTGGGATTTTGCGCGATCGGCCTTGATACTTGCCTTGCCTTCACAAAGATACAAAACCGGCAAATTGCGGAACAGTTGGGCCATATTTTCGACCGTCTGAGCCTGGTCGCCGACCAACACGACGAGAAGGTGCGGAATATATCCGGTTGCTACAAGATCCAGCATTTCGGCAGCCGACGTGACGCCCAGAGGCTCGTATCCGAGAGCAGCGACCTTTTCTTCCCACATTGACAGCGAGTCGGCATCGGCGTCCATGATCGCGACCAATTCGCCATTGCCTCGTGGGATGTCCGCAGGCTTTTCCGGCACTTTTATCGGCTGGAGGGCACTAGGGACACTTGGGAAATACAATTCAAAACGTGTCCCCGTGCCGACCCTGCTAACGACATGCATGGCGCCGTGCAGCGACTGGATTGTTCCTAGGACAACGGAGAGACCGAGTCCCGTCCCACCCTGGGCGCTCTTCGTCGTGAAGAACGGTTCGAAGATTCGCCTCAACTGCGCTGGAGCGATGCCTGGCCCCGAATCCGTCACAGTGACCCGTACATAGTTGCCGGGCTGAAGGTGTCCGTGGGACACGGAGTAGGTTTCGGCGACCCCTACCTCATCGATTGTCAGCTTGATGCGGCCTTTGCCGGCAATTGCCTCGCTTGCGTTCTTACAGAGATTGACTATCACCTGCTGCAATTCGATCTCGCTGCCCAAGACGGGCATAACCGCCGTCGGCAAAGTGGCTTCCAGTTTCACGGCGGGGCCGATACACATTTCGACGACCGGCAGCATCTCGCGCGCGGCGTGGACAGCGTCAAACGGTTGCGGCGGATTGCGGCGAAGGCGGCTGAAAGTCAGCATTTGATCGATCACCAGCTTGGCCCGGCGTCCCGATGTTATGATATGCTCAACATATAGCCGCGTCTGAATGCCTGGCCTCAGATTGGTGGCTGCCATCTCTGCATACCCCATAATCGCCATCAAAATATTATTAAATTCATGAGCGACACCACCCGCAAGCGTCCCCACGGCTTCTAGACGCTGATTTTCCTCAAGCCGACGATCGAGCTCATCGAGTTCTGCCAGCCTCTCGTGCTTCTCTATGGCAAGCGCCAAAAGGTCCGTCGTTATTCGCAGAAACTGTCCGTCAGCCCTAGCGCTCCGATTTGAAGGCTGGCATTCTGCAACAAGTAAGATCGCACGTCCCGCGTGCAACGTAGCCATGGAGGCGACGGCAAGCGGCCGACGGCGAGAAGGCCGTAACCGCGCAAGACGCGCCGTCGGCGTACTGTGCCGCCACATCACTAAATCAGCTGGCCTGGATGGATGCGCCCGGATCTCGGCGATGAAGTCATCAAGAAGCGGGCGTCGGACCTCCGAGACGGATTTGGCGCTGTATAGGCTCTCGAGGGACCAGGTGATGGAATCGAGGCTGGCAAGGCACATTGCCCCGAACCCCAGAACATCCGCCATGCGCGTCAAGGCGTCGTCCATTACCGTCGCAAAGCGATCCGGCTCGAGAGAGAGGCAAGTCATGGCCTCGTTCACCGTTTGCTCTACATGGAGACGCCAGCGAAGATTGTCTGCGCTGATCTTGAGGTGAACCGCGAGATAGATGGCATAAGCGCAGGAAGCGAGCGATATAAACGCCAGCACAAGCCGGATGTCCGAAACCCACGAACTGATCATGCCGAACTGCGCGAGATATGCCCCGCGCAGCGCGTGACTCCCGGCGAGGCCATTGCTCGTTTGTATTCGTGCAACGATCTCATCAATGGTGGGCAGCAGCCTGAGAACGAGAAAACCGTGGTCGAGCAGCGATTTTTTCAGGTCCTCGGCGCCGGGAGTGGGTACCGCGCGTAACGCCCTCAACCTCTCGCGGATTGCGAGCGCCAGACCTATGTCCTGTGAAATTTGGTACTGCCACATCTCCTGACCGAGCTGCTGCATACCCGCTGATGGCGTGCGGCCTGAAACGTCTTCACGCAGACGCATCTCCTTTAGTACTTGAATAAAAATCCGCAGCGAATTCTGGATCAGCGCGTTGCGGGATTTGAACGTCTCCATCGAGATCGCGTTTGCGTCGATCGCAGCGGAAACCTTGTCGAGCTTCCAGCGCAGCTCCGCCAAATTGCGTAGGGAGAAGGATGTCGAGAGCGTGTTGATAAGCTCTAGTTCGCCCCGCATCTTGTTGAGAGCAACGCCCAATGAATCATAGTTCTTCAAGAGCCCTAAGCGCGCCTGCAGCATATCGCGCTGCATCGCGGCGTAGGCGATATCGATATTCCTGAGTGCGTTAAGAATTGCCCGATGGCTTTCCTCGTTCGGCCCCCTCCCAAGCGCGAGCACCATAGAGAGCAGGCCGGCGATAAGGAGAATGGCGATCCTCATCAGTCGCTATGATGCAATTGTGGTTGAGGCAAATCGGAGACGTTGCCGGTCAGGCTTTCGAGAAAAGCCCTCAGCGCAGCGATATCGTTTTGCGATAATTTACGCCCCAGCTGCAAGCGACCCATCTGAGAGATTGCCTCTGCCAAATCCAGCGTCCGACCGTCGTGGAAATAAGGGGACGTCTTCGCAACGTTGCGCAGACTTGGAACGCGAAAGGTGCTTCTTCTGTCATCTTGGTCGGTCGTCCCTTCGAACGGAGGTTCCAAGAAATCAGAGTTGTTGTCGTTAAATATCCCCAACTTTTGAGACATGTTGCCTCCAACGTTCGAGCCTTGGTGGCATGATGCACAGCCATAGTCCTTGAAGAGGACGTAGCCCTCGATCGCCAGCGGCTTCAAGGCGGCCAAGTCACCGCGTATGTACCGGTCGAATGGCGAACCCGGAGTGCGCAGCGAAATCTCGTACGCGCCAATCGCGTCCAGCAGGGCTTCTCTTGTCGGTGGCGAACCATACGCTTCCCGAAAAGCGCCTGCATAGCTTTCTAAGCCGTTCAACTTTAATAACAAATCGCCCCATTGCGCACCCATAAGGTTTGGATCAAGAAGGACCTTTTCGTTCTGCTCGACGAGTGATCTAATAGAGCCGCGCCATCCAAACATTTGGTTGTTGGCCACGTTGAAGATTGTCGGCACATTGAAGAGCGGCCTACCGTCCACCTTTCCGGTGGGACGACGGGTCCGCACCGTGCCACCGACAGCTGGGTCATGACAGCTGGCGCAAGACAGGGAGGCGTCAGATGAGAGGATGGGGTCGAAGAACAAGCTCCGTCCAAGTGCCACCTTGCCAGCGTCGAGACGATCGATCTCTGGCAAGGGCGCGATTGGTTCGTTGCGATCAAAACCAAGCGAAGGATCAGACAGAGAAACACACAGTCCCACCGCCGCGGCAAGGACGCGACGGTACCCTTTCATTGGAGGCGCACCCGCGGGTTCTCGACGACGACGTCGGCTTCAAAAATATACCCGGCGCCACGTTCCGTTCGGATATATTTCGGGGTTGAGAGGCTTTGTTCCAGCTTGCGCCGCAGGCGCAGGATCAGCACATCGACGCTGCGGTCATAGATCTCCTGGTCATACATGCGCGTCGCCAAAAGGAGTTGCTCGCGCGAGAGGATCTGCCGCGGCGCGTTGAGGAATGCCATCAGCAGATTGAATTCACTGGCCGTCAGCTTGATGGTTTCGCCGGACGGATCGGTAAGGCGACGATGCCGCGTGTTTACGCGCCAGTTATCGAACGTGAAGATCTTGTTGGGTGCGGATCCCTTCCGCTCAGGCTTCTCGCGCATCGCGACCTTGACGCGAGCAAGAAACTCCATGAGGCTGAAAGGCTTGGCGATGTAGTCGCTGGCCCCCAGTTCGAAACCGATCACCTTGTCTGCTTCGTCGAGACGATCGCCACTGATGATGATGATGGGAATGTCGGACTTGGTGCTGAGGTTACGTACGATCTGCAGACCGTCCTCCTGGCGAAGATTCAGATCGACAATGACCAGATCAGCTTCCTGCGCCGCCATCTGCCACGTTAGCTGCTGGCTGTTTTCGACCGCCTTGGCTCCGAACGCATTCTGCGAGAGATAGTCGACCAGCAAATTTCGCATTGAGCTATCATCGTCAACGACAAGGATGTTCTT
This sequence comes from Rhizobium sp. NFACC06-2, assembly GCF_900101425.1. NCBI lineage: Bacteria > Pseudomonadati > Pseudomonadota > Alphaproteobacteria > Hyphomicrobiales > Rhizobiaceae > Rhizobium > Rhizobium sp. NFACC06-2. Next base: position 11,243 of record NZ_FMVA01000032.1, read on the forward strand.
CATGACTATTCCTTTCCCCAATACATATTCGTTTCAAAGGAAGACAGTCACGAAAATTAAGGACCAAGACATGGTCCGACAACGCGCATCTGGCGCATGCCGCGATAACATAAACGTATGAGGA
>NZ_FMVA01000033.1:0-10204 GCF_900101425.1 Rhizobium sp. NFACC06-2
GACAGTTCGCCCGGCGGCATGGCGGCGCTTGCAGGCCTTGCCCCCTTCAATGCCGATAGCGGCATTCACCGCGGCCAGCGCCATATCCGCGGCGGACGAAAGCGCGTTCGCGATGCCCTCTACATGGCGGCGCTGGTGGCCTACCGGTTAAAGTCGCCATTCGCCCGCATGGTTCAGGCCATGCAGGCCAAAGGCAAACCGTTCAAGGTCATGATCATTGCCATCGCCCGCAAACTGCTCGTCATCGCAAACGCCATGCTCAGGGATAAAACCACATTCCAAGCAGCTTGAAACAACATGCATCAATACAGTTGCCAGCCACCGCGTGTCTACGCGGTGAAAAGACTCTCTAAGCCCAAGGACTTGGGCTCGCTGGATGCCGGATCCAGTCCGGCATGACGGTGAGGGTGCTTAAAAAAATAGGCATGAAACTTCCGTCTGCCCCCATAGCATCCCCTTATTGCCCTTTTCACGGCCGTCTTTGTTTGAAAGGATCGCCGCCCAGAGGAGCGGGATGGCGAAAGGTTCGCCTGAAACCCGCTCCGGCTATCGGAATGTTATCAGGAGGAATATCCGCTCATGTCTGACAAAGAGGCCGTCGTTCTCGTTCCCGGCAAGATAAACCCGCGCGTTCTCGAACGCCTCGAAGGCAAGGTCGAGATCGTCACGGTGCCTGCCGGCGCCGAGCCGGTTCTGCCTGATGGTGCGGCCGAGCGTGTTAACGCCATTGCCGTTTCCGGCGTCGTCAACTCCAAATGGATCGATGCGCTGCCGAAGCTCGAGATCATCGCCAATTTCGGTGTGGGTTATGATGGCGTCGATGCCAAACATGCCGCTACGCGTGGCATCGTGGTGACGAATACGCCTGATGTGCTGAACGACGAGGTGGCCGATACGACGATTGCGCTTTTGATCAACACCGTGCGCCGCCTCTATCAGGCCGAGACCTGGTTGCGCGATGGCAGATGGGTTGGCGAAGGCCCCTTTGCTCTGTCGCCGTTTTCGCTGCGCGGCCGCAAGGTGGGTCTCTTTGGCATGGGCCGCATCGGGCAGGAAATCGCCAAGCGGCTGGAGCCTTTCAAGGTGGAGATCGGTTATCACACCCGCAGCAAGCGGGATGGCCTCCCTTACACCTATTACGGCTCGCTGAAGGAGATGGCGGAAGCCGTCGATATCCTCATCTGCATCGTGCCGGGTACGCCGGAAACGCATAAGGCGATCAACGCCGAAATCCTGACGGCGCTGGGGCCTGAGGGCGTGTTCATCAATGTCGGGCGCGGTTCCAGCGTCGATGAGGATGCGCTTCTGCAGGCGCTTAAGAGCGGTGCTGTGGGTGCTGCCGGTCTCGATGTGTTCTATGCCGAGCCGAAGGTGCCGGAAGCCTTCCTGTCGCTGCCGAATGTCTCCCTGCTGCCGCATGTCGCCTCCGCCTCGATCCCGACGCGCAACGCCATGGCCGATCTGGTGGCCGACAATATTCTCGGCTGGTTCAGGGATGGCAAGGTGCTGACGCCGGTGCCGGAAACGCCGGTCAAGGGGTGAGGCCTGTTGGCAGGCCCTGACCAATATCCTCTGATGAGGCGAATGGCTTTGTCCGCTCACAAATCGCGCGCACCGTCACCCCGGACTTGATCCGGGGTCCAGCGCGATCAAGTCTTTGATCGCAAAAGAATTGTTTCTCACGGCGCAGACGCGCCGTGGCTGGATACCGGCTCAAGGCCGGTATGATGGAAGAGAGGTTTTCGTCCTTTGTGGGCGTTCTATTCCGCAATCTCCGAGCTTCCCACCCATCGCCCTTCGGCAAACGACCGGGCCATGGCGTGAATGCTGCGCTCGATCTTCAGGCCCTCCTCGAAATCGATGATATGGGCCTTTTTCCCCTCGATTGCCGTGATCAGTTCCCGGCATTCGATCACCTTCAGATCGTTAAAGCCGAGGCCGTGGCCGGGGGCGGGGATGAAGCGGTCATAGGGCTTGTGGTGCGGCGCGGTGAGGATGGTTCTGAAACCCTGCTCTTCCGGGCGTCCATCCGTGGTGTAGAGCTGGAACTCGTTCATCCGCTCCTGATCGAACAGGATCGAGCCGGTGGAGCCATAAATCTGGATGGCGATGCGGCCCTTGCGGCCCCAGGCGGAGCGGTTGGCGATGAGCACGGCGGAAATGCCGCCTTCGAGCTTCAGGAGCACGCTGGCAAGATCATGCGTCTCGACCGCGCGGTCACCACCGCCGGCAAGCGGGCGGGTTTCATAAGGTTTCACCATGTCGGTGATGGCGCTTTCGGCATGGCCGAAGAGGGCGAAGAGCAGGGACAGAGGGTGCACGGCAAAATCGTCCAGCGCGCCGTAACCGGAGGAGGCTTCGCTCTTCCAGTAGAAGGGCTGGGTGGCGTCGGCCATGAAGTCCTCGTCCATTTCGGCGCGGACGTGATAGACCCTGCCGATGGCGCCTTCGTCGATCAGGCGGCGGATATGGCGGATGACGGGGTTCTGAATGTAGTTGTAGCCCATCGCTGCCGCCTTGCCGGAGCGGCGGGCCGCATCGCGCATCTTCACCGCGTCGGCAAAGGCGGGCGCCATCGGCTTTTCGCACCAGACATGTTTGCCGGCCTCAAGGGCGGCAATCGCCATTTCCGGGTGGAAGGCGTTGGGCGTGGTGACCGAGATCACGTCGATCTCGGGGTCGGAAAGCAGGTCGCGCCAGTTGCCCGTCGAGCGGGCAAAGCCGAACTCGGCGGCTTTCTTCGCGGCAAGCTCGGGATTTACTTCCGCGAGCGTCACGAGGCGGGGGCGTTCCACATCGCCGAAGACGCTGGTGACATTGTTCCACGCCAGCGCGTGGCATTTGCCCATGTAACCGGTGCCGATAAGGCCCACGCCAAGAGCGGCCATGGTATTCTCCTCCCGAATTATTGGAATAAAATCAATTTGTTAATTGCGTTTGTTGTGTGCTGAGATGGTCTCAAGACGTGTCTTCGCGCACTCCCTCATCACAGGAATCCAGCCGACGCGCGTCTGCGCGACGGAAAGACTCCTTTCAGCCCAAGGACTTCGGCTGGCTGGATCCCTGTGACAAGCCCAGGGATGAGGAGGCGGCGGTGTTTGCCTGAAATGCCTTACGGATTATCCCGCTTGAAAATCCAGTCGTGATCCGGGTGGTTCTTGAAGCGCCATTTGCGCATCGGCCCGGCCATCACGTTCAGATAATACATCTCATAACCATAGGGCGCGCCGCAGGGGTGGTGGCCCTTGGGCACCAGCACGACATCGCCATCCGACACCGCCATGGTCTCATCCAGCGAACCGTCTTCGGTAAAGACGCGCTGGAAACCGAAACCCTGCGCCGGGTTGAGGCGGTGATAATAGGTCTCTTCCAGATAGGTCATGTCTGGGTAGTTATCCTCATCATGCCGGTGCGGCGGATAGGATGACCAGTTGCCCGACGGCGTGAAGACTTCCGTTACCAGCAGGCTGTCGGCCACATCGCGCTCTTCCATGGCGATGGGGAAGATGTAACGCGTATTGGCGCCCTTGCCCCGCTCGGTGAGCTGCACGCCGTTCGGGCCGATCTGCTGCGCCTCGCGGCTGCCTTTTTCGCCGGGCGCGGTGCAGACACCGACGGTGCAGTCGGTCGTGGCGGTCAGCGACCATTCGGAACCTGCGGGGACATAGACGCAGTGCGGCGGCTTGCGCTCGAACACATTCATGCGGTCGCCGAGTTCACCGAAATCCTTACCGCCTGCGGAAATCGTCGCCTTGCCTTCAACCAGCACGAGGATGACTTCGGTATCGCCGGTGTTTTCCGCCGCCGTTTCGCCCGGCTTCAGGCGGTAGAGGCCGAAACCGACATAACCCCAATCCGCGCTTTGGGGCGTGATATCGTGCACCTTGCCGCTGGTCGCGACCGGCTTGCGCAAAAGTGAGGTCATGGTGGTGTTCCTTTTTGGTCAGTCGTTCGTCGGTTCTTGCCGTCTCGTCACCCCGGCCTTGAGCCGGGGTCCAGCCGACGCGCGTCTGCGCGGCGGGGACAACTCTTTTCAGCCCAAGGACTTGGGCTGGCTGGATACCGGCTCAAGGCCGGTATGACGGGCGGGGTATGCCGCCCGTTATCGGTTCAGCTCAAGCAGCCTCAGCCTTATCCAGCCCTGCCTCGCGCGCGAACGCCTTCAGCGATTTTAGCCCGAGGCTCTGATATTCGAACGGGTTGCGCACGTCAGGGTCCTGCTCGGCCTCGATCACCAGCCAGCCGCTATAACCATGCTCGGCCGCCACCTTCAGCACCGGCGGAAAGTTCACGCCGCCTTCGCTGTCGCCGGGAACGGTGAACACGCCGCGGCGCACGCCTTCGAGGAAGGAGAGCCGCTCACCCCGAACCTGATCGGCAATGGCAGGGCGCACGTTCTTGGCATGGATATGGCCGACACGACCCATGTATTTCTGCGCAACGCGCACGGGATCGCCGCCGCCGAACAGGCAATGGCCGGTATCGAGCAGCAGATGCGTCTTCGGGCCGGTGTGTTTCATCAGGAGATCGATTTCCTCTTCGCTCTCGACCACCGTTCCCATGTGGTGGTGATAAACGAGGGTGATACCCTGTTCTGCGGCAAAGGCGGCCAGCGCCTCGACGCCCGCGCCGAATTTCGCCCAGTCCTCGGCCGCAAGGCGCGGACGGTCGACCAGCGCCTTGTTGTCATCGCCGTGAATGGCATTGGAGGTCTCGCAGACGATGATGACCTTAGAGCCCATGGCCTTCAGCAGGTCAAGCGCCGGCTGCATCGCCTTCTTTTCGGACTCGATGTCGTCGGTCAGAAGGTTCAGCGAATGCCAGCCGGAGACGAAGGAGAGGCCGCGCGGCAAAAGCACGCCCTTCAGGCCTTCCGGCTCGGTCGGGAACTTGTGGCCCTTCTCGATGCCGTCGAAACCGATCTTGGCGGTTTCATCGAGGCATTGTTCGAGGCTGATATGCGCGCCCAGCGTGCGGTCGTCGTCGTTGGACCAGGCAATCGGGTTGGTTCCGTAACGGATCATCTTACTGTCTTTCCTTGACATGGTTTTCATAACGGACGCGGGCCGGGCCGATTTCGGCGCGGTCGGAAACTTCAGGCACCGCGACATCCCACCAGTGACCGCCGGCCTGCGGCGTCGGGTAAGGGTCGGTATCGATAACGATGACGGTGGTGCGGCTGGAGGCACGGGCTGCCGCAAGCGCCTCTTCCAGCTCGGTTATGGTGGAAACCTTGCGCGCATCAGCCCCCATCGAGCCCGCATGGGCCACGAAATCGATGGCGATCGGGTTGACGTTGGTGTGGGCGTAGAGATTGTTGAACTCCGCGCCGCCGGTTTCCATCTGAAGGCGGTTGATGCAGCCGTAACCGCGATTGTCAGTGATGACGAGCGTGATCTTCACGCCCATGGCAACCGATGTCGCAAGCTCGGAATTCATCATCATGTAGGAACCGTCGCCGACCATGACGATCACGTCGCGGTCCGGTTCCGCCATCTTGATGCCGAGGCCGCCGGCAACCTCATAGCCCATGCAGGAGAAGCCGTATTCCATGTGATAGGAGAGCGGCAGCTTGGATTTCCACAGCTGGTGAAGTTCGCCCGGCATGGTGCCGGCCGCGCACATGACGACGGTATTGTCACGCGACTGGCGCTGCACCGCGCCGATGACCTGCATGTCGGTGGGCAGGCTGTTGGCATTGTCCTCGCCCGGTGCCGCCGTATCGGCATCGGCCTTTTTGAACCATGCAGCCTTGAGACCGGCATCCGGCGCCGCAAAACGGTGGCTGCCAAGTGCTGCGGAGAGCTTTTCAAGCCCGATCTTCGCATCCGCCGTCAGGCTGATCGCATCGTGCTTGGCGCTGTCATAGGGCTGAACGTTGAGCGCCAGGATTTTGCGGTTGGGGTTCTTGAACAGCGCCCAGGAGCCGGTGGTGAAATCCTGAAAACGGGTGCCGACGCCGAAGACCAGATCGGCCTTTTCGCTGATGATATTGGCGCTTTCCGCACCGGTGACGCCGACAGGACCGAAATTGAGATCGTGATCCCACGCCAATGCCGATTTGCCGGCCTGCGTTTCGACGACGGGAATGGAATGGGTTTCGGCGAAGCGCTTCAGGGTTTCGGTAGCGCCGGCAAAATGCACGCCGCCGCCGGCAACGATGATCGGGTTCTTCGCCGCCTTGAGCGCAGCGACGGCCTCTTCGAATTCCACCACATCCGGCTCAGGACGGCGCTGGCGCCAGACCCGCTTTTCGAAGAAGCTTTCGGGATAATCATAGGCTTCCGCCTGCACATCCTGGCAGAAGGCGAGCGTTACCGGGCCGCAATCGGCCGGGTCCGTCATGGTGCGCATCGCGCGGGGAAGGGCGGTGAGCAACTGTTCCGGCCGCATGATGCGGTCGAAATAGCGGCTGACGGGACGGAAGCAGTCATTCACCGTCATGGTGCCGTCGCCGAAATCTTCGAGCTGTTGCAGCACGGGGTCCGGACCGCGATTGGCGAAAACATCGCCCGGGATCAGCAGGACGGGCAGGCGGTTGACGTGGGCCAGCGCTGCCGCCGTCACCATGTTTGCCGCGCCGGGGCCGATGGACGAGGTGACCGCCATGGCGCGGCGGCGGCGCAGCTGCTTGGAGTAGGCAATGGCAGCATGGGCCATGGATTGCTCGTTCTGGCCGCGATAGGTCGGCAGCTCGTCCCTGATGCCATACAGCGCTTCGCCGATGCCGGCGACATTGCCATGGCCGAAAATGGCCCACATGCCGGCGATATAGGTTTCGCCATGTTCATTCATCTGCGCTGCCAGGTAACGAACCATGGCCTGCGCAGCCGTCAATCTGATTGTCTTCACGCTGCCTCTCCCTTTTTGGCGCGCGCCTCATCCCAAATGCGGCACAGGCTGGTATAGCGCTGCGCCATATCCCTGACCGCTTCCTCATCGGTCATCTTGCCACCGAGCCAGCTGCGGGCGGCATCCGCGAAAATCGTGCGGCCAACGGCGAAACCTTTGACCAGATCGAAACCGGCGGCAAGGCGGAAGCTCTCTTCCAGTTCGCTTTGCGGCGCGTCGAGACCAAGAACGACGATGCCCCGCACGTATGGATCGTTGCGATGCACAGCGTCGCAGGCGTTTTTCCATGCGGCGCGGGTCTTCATCGGCTCCAGCTTCCACCAGTCGGGATAGACGCCGATTTCGTAAAAGCGCTCGATGATGCGGGCGGCGGTCAAATCGTCGGTCGGGCCGACCTTGGAGGGAATGACCTCCAGCAGCATTTCCAGCCGGTTGCGGCGTGTCGCCTGGAACAGGCGCATGACCGTCTCTTCCTGCGCGGCGCGCATCTCATCCGTATCGTCGGGATGATAGAAACACAAAACCTTGACGACATTTTCAAGCGGCCATTCGGAAAGACCGCCGAAATCCTTGCCGAGATCGGGTTCCAGCGTCAGTGGGCGCGAACCCGGCCATTCCACCGGGCGACCGATCCACAGGCCCGAGCCGCTGGCGGCAAACAGCGCGTCACGTCCGAGACGGCCATCGCAGAGAATGCCGTAACCCGGCCTGTCGCCTGCAACATGCTGCGCAGCCTCAAGGCAGAGTTTCTTGAAAGCGCCGATCTGCTCGTGCTTGACGCCAAGCTCGTCGGCGATGGCTTCCAGCTGCATGCGGTGATCGAAGGCGAAGACGCGCATCGTGTCCCAGTCGCCTTTCCGGTTGGTCGACCAGTGCACCTGCTCCAGCGCCTCGTCCTTGCGCAGCGCCTTGTTGCGAATGCCGGCCTTGAAGAAATATTGCAGTTCTTCCCAGCTCGGATAGGCGGGCGTGCATCCATGGCGGGAGACGGCGAAGGCGCCGCAGGCGTTGGCATATTTCAGCGTCGTCGGCCAGTCTTCGCCGCGCAGCCAGCCGCGAAACAGCCCGGCCATGAAGCCGTCGCCGGCACCGAGAACGTTGAAGACCTCGATTGGGAAACCTTCACCCGTCTCGCCATCGTCGAGGCTGGCAGGAATTTCGCCGGTGAAGACCGAAGCACCCATCGGGCCGCGCTTGCACACCAGCGTCGCAGTCGAGACCTTGCGCACGGCGTTCAGCGCGGTCAGCGTATCGGTGGAACCGCCGGCAATGTGGAACTCTTCCTCGGTGCCGACGATCAGGTCGAAGAGATGCAGGGTGGATTGCAGCTTGGCGGTGACCTTCTGCGATTCGACGAAACGGCTCTCGCCATCGCCATGGCCGGCCACACCCCAGAGATTGGGCCGATAATCGATATCGAGCGCGGTCTTCGCGCCATTTTCGCGGGCGAGTTTCAGCGCCTTCAGCACGGCCGCTTCCGTCTTCGGATGCGACAGATGCGTGCCGGTGGCGCAGACGCAAGCCGCCTCGGCGATGAAAGCGGGATCGATATCGTCTTCGCTGAGCGCCATGTCGGCGCAGTTTTCACGATAGAAAATCAACGGGAACTGGTTCTGGTCACGAATGCCGAGCAGCACCAGCGCGGTCAGCCGCTCCGGATCGGTCTTCACGCCGCGCACGTCAACGCCTTCGCGCACCAGCTGTTCACGGATGAAGCGGCCCATATGTTCATCGCCGACACGGGTGATGACGGCGCTGTTGAGCCCGAGGCGCGCAGCGCCGGCTGCGATATTGGTGGGAGAGCCGCCGATATATTTGGCAAAGGAGGCCATGTCCTCCAGACGGCCGCCGACCTGCGAACCGTACAGATCGACAGACGAGCGCCCGATCGTGATGAGATCAAGTTTTTTCAAAAGGTTCCTCCTTAGCACCGCACCTCGGTACGGTCTGCCTCACATGTCTGGAGCGGCATTCAGGCGACGATCGCCCGCATCTTTCGCCATCCCGCTCCGATGAGCCTCCTCCGCTCATTTTCGTTCGTCACGAGACGGACGATTATGGAATGCCCGTTTCATGGATTTGGATCATAAATTCTATTTTTTCCGTTTTCAATAAAAATATTCAGGCTGTTTTGCGGGTTCCCACAGCCACGGCCAGCGTAATGGCCAGACAGAGCGTGGCGGAAAGCGAGCGGAATGCGCCGAAATCGATCTCGGTGACGGTCAGCAGCGTCGCACCGGATTTCCGCAGCGGATTGACGGCGGAATCGGAAAGGGCCACGACCGGAATACCGTTGACGCGGGCGTTTTCCGCCAGTTCCAGCGTCTCAGTGGAATAGGGCGAGAAGGTGATCGCGATCAGCGCGTCGTCGCGGGAAATGGCGCTGATATTGCCGAGCCCGCCGACCGCACTGTGCAGAACCGCCGGCACCTTCATCTTCTCGAACGCGTAAGCCAGATAGCTGGCAATGGGGAAAGAGCGCCGCAGACCGATGATATGCACGGTGCGCGCCTTCGCCAGCGCCGAAACCGCCTCGTCAAGCTGGCGGGTATCGACCGATTTCAGCAGCATTTCCAGCGAGGAACGGCCGGCTTCCACGAATTCGGCAAGCAGGCCGGAAGCGCTTTCATCGCCCTTTTCCCGCAAATGGTCGAGTCGCGTGGCATAATCCGGCCAGCCGCCGACATAGGAATCACGGAACAGCCGCTGCATTTCCGAAAAGCCGGAAAAGCCCATGATCTGGCAAAAACGCATGAAGGCCGAGGGCTGTACGCCAGCCCCTTCCGCCATTTCGGCGACGGTGGAAACGGCGATGCGATCCTGATTGGAAGCGACATAATCGGCGCATTGCCGCAATCGTTTCGGCAAACCCTCCGCGACCTGGAGCAGCCGCTCCTCAAAAGCCTTTACGGATTCTGGCGCCTCGATTGCCGTCATTGTCGTTCCTTTGTGCAGACTGAAATCGTGTGCACTTTAACTGCAATGGAATTTTTATTCCATTGGGTTTTTTGAGGAAGAGCAAATGAGACGGCGGGCGCTTTGTGTGAGCGGTCACCCTCCGTCATTCCGGCCTTGAGCCGGAATCCTGTGTATTGGATTTGTGCTATGTAGAGTGCGGGCGGAAGGCCGTCGGAATCCTGGTCGTTAGAGACCGCCTGCTGGCTTTTGGACCTCCGCCCGCTCTTGATGATCCCAACCTGAACAGTTGATGGAGGCCGTGAGCGCGGACCTCGTAGCACAGGATGAGGCTTGCCATGGTACACCCTGTTTACATCGGATGCGACGTCTCAAAGGCACATCTGGATCTTTTCGATGCCGCGACACAAAAAGCCGTCCGCATCGCCAATACCGG
>NZ_FMVA01000034.1:0-8106 GCF_900101425.1 Rhizobium sp. NFACC06-2
CCTCTCGCTGCTGCTCGGGTGCTCTGATCGATTAGCTGCTCCAGAAGGTGTTCAGTGCCGTCGCCATCTCATCGGGGCGCTGGAGTGGATACCAGTGACCCGCGTCGAGCAGTACCAGCTCGCGCGCCCGGATGTCGCCCGCCAGTGCCTCCGCCATCTCCGGCGGAACCGGTCGATCCTTTCGACCGTGAATGACTAGCGCCGGGGCGGTTATGTTGGCGAGGCCTGGCTGCCATTCACGCCCGACGTTCAGCGCCGAGCGGTAAAGCCGCAGGATACAGTCTCCCATCCGGCCGTCCACGTCCGCGACGATGCGATTGGCGTCGGCCGATGACGATCCGTCCTCTAACAGACGTGTCGCCATCGCAGCACGGTCAAGGTCGGCGAAGTACGCTTCGCCCTCGCCTGGAGTCTGCCAGATCCTCGCCAAGGGATGCCACGGATGGCCGGCATTGATCGCGCAGCCGCCGCCCGCCCAGCTCCGCACCAAATCGGGCCGTAGCGACGCTAAGCGAAGGGTCATGATCGCTCCCCAATCGTGCGCCACCAGATCGACCGGCTCGCCGACTGTTTCAATGCGCGTTATCAACCAGTCGACATAAGCCTCCTTTGATGCATCGAAGCCATCGGGAACAGCTGACGAGAATCCCGGCAGGTCGACGGCAATGATGTCTTTCCGGCTGAGCCTTTCGATGACGGGCTCCCATAGCCGGTGCGTCTCGGGGACGCCGTGCACGAAAAAGGCGGGCATGCTGATCTCCTTGCTTGCGAACCGCGCCAGCAGCCAGGGTATTCAAAGCCTTGACCACAGACGACCAAGGCTTAGACAAGTTTGTCGAGTGTAAGGGGCAAGTCGCGCACGCGCTTGCCTGTTGCATTGAAGACGGCGTTGGCGACGGCTGCAGCCACGCCGGTTGTGCCGATTTCGCCGATCCCGCGCGCACCAAGCGGCGTACGGGGATCAGCGATGTCGGTCCACAGGACATCTATGTCGGGCACGTCGAGGTGCACCGGCACATGATAGTCGGCCAGAGACGTGCTCATTATACGTCCGGTCCGTTCGTCTAGCAGGGTCTCCTCGGTCAAGGCCATGCCGAGACCCATGATCATGCCACCCTTGAACTGGCTGGTCGCCGTCTTAGCGTTCAGGATGCGTCCGCAATCGAAGGCGCCGACCAGACGGTCCACGCGGATTTCGCCCGTGACGTCGCTGACACGCAGTTCGCAGAAGATTGCCGAAGTGCTGTGCATCGAGAATTTGAGAATCTCGAGCGGAGCACCGCTTTCCCCGACCACGCTCAATTCGTCTCGACCCGCGCGGCGCAGGATGGAGGCGAAGCTTTCGTGACGGGCCGGATCTTCGACGCTGCGCAAGCCGCCGTCGAAGAACTCGACCTCGCTCGGTTTTAGGCCCGCCAGCGGCGTGTCGTTGCCAGCCAGCCGCATGAGTTCAACCGCAAGCTTTCCGCTCGCCGCGCTGATGGCCGCCGCAAGCGAGGCGGTTTGCGACGACCCGCCGGCGAAGCTTGCGAAGGGCAGGGTCGAATCCCCGATCGTCACCGTGACACGATCGAGTGGAAGGCCCAGGCGATCGGCAGCGTGCTGCCGTTGGACCGTCGCGGTGCCCATGCCCATTTCGTGCGCCGCGCTGGCGACATGGGCATGTCCATCGCCGTCGATGGTGATCCGGGCGGACGTGCCAGGCATCCGCGTGAACGGAAAGGTGCCGCTCGCGCAGCCCATGCCGATCAGCCACTCGCCTTCACGCCGCGTGCCGGGCTTAGCCGTGCGCCGGCTCCAGCCGATGCGCTCCGCCCCGAGATCATAAGCCTCCATCATCGCGTTCTGCGAGTGCGGTGCCCCGCTCACAGGGTCGCGGGTTGCGGCATTGCGTCGGCGCAGTTCGACGGGGTCCATGCCGAGCGCGTGGGCCAGTTCGTCCATTGCGCACTCGATCGCGAAGGTGCCTGGCGTCTCACCTGGCCCCCTCATGAAGCTGTTCGCCAACAGGTCAAGATCCACATGATGCTGGACGACATCGAAGCTCTCGCTGGCGTAGAGCGACCGACCGGTGAGGCTGAACCCCTCGTCGCAGACGCTGTGCAGCGGCTTGACGCCATAGCCGTGGTGCAGCAGCGCCGTGAGTTTGCCTTCCGCGTCCGCACCCAGCGCCACGCGCTGTTCGGTCCGGGTGCGTCCGCCGACCAGCCGATGCATGCCGGCGCGCGAGAGGGTGACACGCACCGGACGGCCCGCGAGCTTTGCGGCAGCGGCACCAAGGATCTGGTGATCCCACATGGCCTTCGCGCCGAACCCGCCACCGACGTAGGGCGAGCTCACATGTACCGCGTCCGCCTTCAGCCCGAAAACCTTCGCGAGCGAACCGGAGGTAGCGTGTATCATCTGGGTCGCGTCGTGAACGATCAGCTTGCTATCCCGCCAGACAATCGTTGCGGCATGAGGTTCGATTGGATTATGGTTCTCCCAGGGCGTCGTATAAACGGCGTCAACCTTGAAGGCTGCCTCGGCGAGCTTCCTGCGTGCATCGCCCTTGTCCAGGCGGTTGCGCTCGACGAGGATCGACTCGGGAGTATAGGAGCTGTTCTTGCCCTCCTCGAACCGGGTACGGGCCGGTGCGCAATTATAGCGCACGCAGACCAAGGTGGCAGCGTGATCGGCCTGCTCGCGCGTCTCGGCGAGGATTACCGCAACAACCTGACCGTTCCAGCGGATCTCGGGGTCCTGCATGATCGGCAATGTGTGATTACCGGCAGCCTTGAGGTTGGTCAGTCCCACGGTCGGCGGAACAGCCAATTTGGGCGCGTTGCGGTGGGTCATGACCAGCGCGACGCCGGGCGCCGCTTCGGCCGCGGACACGTCGAGGTCGGCGATGTTGCCGCGGGCGATCGTGGAATGGACGAAGGCGGCATAGAGGAGGTCTTCCATCGGAACTTCTGCGGCGAACTGTGCCGCCCCGCGGACCTTATCAGGCCCGTCGATACGCGACTGCTGCGTCCCGAGCGCGGCGCGCTTGTCGATCAACGGATCCGGGGTACCGCCGGGTAACCAGCTCGCCGGGACGTGGCCGAGGACAGCGCGTACGCCGCCGACGATGGCATTCTGCAGCTTGGTCATTGGCGTGTACCTGCGAGCGCGGCCAGCAGAGCGACCACCGTTCGTTCTACGAGGACAATCTTGAAAGCGTTGCCCGACAGCGGCTGCGTGCCGGCCAGTTCTTCGCGGATTGCAGCCAGGAAAGCCTCTTCGGTCGGCGCAACGCCGATCAGCGCCGCTTCCGCCCGCGCCGCCCGCCATGGCTTGGCCGCGACACCGCCGAGCGCAATCCGGGCTTCGGTAACGCGTCCATTCGTCAGCGCCAGTCCGCCTGCGACGGAGATCAGTGCAAAAGCGTAGCTGGAGCGATCGCGGACCTTGCGATATTCGGAATGCGTGACTGCGTCCGAAGGCGGCGGCAGTTCAACGCCGGTGATCAACTCTCCGCGCTTCAGCACGGTCTCGATGTGTGGGGAGGCGTTCGGCAAAACATGAAAATCCGTCAGCGGGATCGATCGCTCGCCATCGGGTCCGGAGAGATGGATCACGGCATCGAGCATGGCGAGCGCGACGCACATGTCGGAAGGATGGGTTGCAACGCACTGGTCCGACGCGCCCAGGATCGCATGATAGCGGTTGAAACCCTCAAGTGCGTCGCAGCCGGTGCCCGGCTGCCGCTTATTGCAGCGTGCGCCCTCTACGTCGTAAAAATACATGCAGCGCGTACGCTGGAGGATATTACCCCCGACTGTCGCCATATTGCGGATCTGCGCGGAGGCACCGGCGAGCAGCGCGCGTGAAAGCACGGGATAGCGGCGGCGTACGAGCGGGTGTGCGGCAAGGGCGGCGTTCCGAACCGACGCGTTGATCAGTAGTCCGCCGCCATCGCTTTCGCGGATGGTGCCATCCAGCCGGCTGACATCCACCAGTTCGCTTGCCTGTTCAACATTCTGGCGCAGCAGATCGACGATGTTGGTTCCACCGCCAAGAAACCTGGCGCCACTTCCGGCGCGCGCCACAGCATCGGCCCGATCCGCCGCGCGCATATATTCGAACGCCCTCATGCCGCAGTCTCCCTCAGAAAGTGCTCGATTGCTTCAACAATGCCATTATGCGCGCCGCAGCGACAGAGATTGCCGCTCATGCGCTCACGGATCTCCGCGCGCGTCACCGGCGGCGGATTTTCTGCGATATCGAGCGTCACGTAGCTGGGGTGGCCCCGCCGCAGCTCGTCCGCCATGGCGATTGCCGAGCAGATTTGCCCCGGGGTGCAATAGCCGCATTGGAGGCCGTCATGCGCAACGAAGGCTTGCTGCAGCATATGCAAATCGTCGTCCTTACTGGCGAGCCCTTCAATCGTCCGGACGTCGCTTCCCTCCGCCTGCGCGGCGAGCGTGAGACAGGATAAAACGCGATTGCCATCGAGCAGAACGGTGCAGGCGCCGCAGGCGCCCTGGTCGCATCCCTTCTTGGTGCCGGTGAGGTGGAGATGCTCGCGCAACAGGTCGAGTAGCGAAACCCTCGCATCATCGGGCGGTGAAACTTCCGTGCCGTTTACCCGTATCGTCATGACTTCGCTCCATCTGCTGTGCCATGCCGATCGTGCGGCACATTCCACAAGATATAACGAAGTTCGGACTATTCAACCGTCGTTGTAGACGATTTTGGAAATCATCGCGATGAATTGATCTCGTTCGTCGGGCGAAAGGCGAGAAAGCATCAGCATATGCATCTGTCGATAGGCGTCGACCTGGGCCTGCGCATACATCGCGCCGGCCTCGCTCAGCGTGAGGGCCACGGCCCGGCGATCGGCTTCAATGCGCTCGCGCTTCAGGAAACCGCGTTTTACCAGCCGGTCCGTGGCCGACGACAGCGTCGTGGTGGGTACGGCAAGAAATCTCGCAACATCGGTCGGGCCGCAGCCAGGATGCTGTGCAACGTAGAGCAGCACCGCCTTGTCGAGCTCGGCGAGTGGCCGCTCCGAACGTAACGCGTCGGCAAGCTTGTATCGGCGTGCAAAGGTCTCGAACGCAGCGCCGAGCGCGGCAAGTTGTTCTTCTGTCGGATCACTCATGCTCTCCACATAGCGCATCTGGGCATCGATTGGCCAGTAGTGCAGCCTGCCGTCCGGGCAGCGAAAATAGCCTGACAGTCACCAGCCCCTTCAAGGATTAGAGATAGTGTTTTGCGACCCTCTGGTACCACTATGCACTTTTGTCGAACGCGACGCGCGCGCGTTCGACAGCCGTCCGGTTTTCCGATGCCCACTCGGCGAGAGCGCTCACCGGTGTTAGTAAGGAGCGGCCGAGCTCGGTGAGGGCATAATCAACGCGCGGCGGTATGCTGGGTGTAACAGTTCTCTCAATCAGACCGTCCCTCTCCAGCCCGCGAACAGTCAGTGTCAGCATCCGTTGGGAGATGCCCTGTACGTCGCGCTTCAGTTCACTGAAGCGGCGCGGGCCTTGGCCGAGTGCGCCGATGATAAGGATGCTCCACTTGCTGCCCACTCTGGCCAGCACATCGACGACGAGCATGCAGTTTCCTGGATCAGGTTCGATGCGGTTGTCGGTCACACCCAAGTGCCTCCGGTTACAAAAATGTGCCGTCTTGCGGCGACCATTGTCCTATCGCAAATAGAAGACAGGAACAAATTGTAAGTGAGGCACAAAATGAAACTTCTTCATATCGATAGCGCCATTACAGGCGAGAATTCGGTCAGTCGCCAGCTCTCTGCCAAGATCGTCAATCATCTTAAATCCATTTCTACCGATATTGAGATCGCCTATCGCGATCTCGTCGCCGCGCCTTTCGCTCATTTGACGCTGGCCGACATGCCCCCGCCGGGGGAAAGCACCTTGGTGCTCGACGAGTTTCTGGCCACCGATATCGTCGTGATTGGGGCGCCGATGTATAATTTCGCGGTATCGAGCCAGCTCAAGGCCTGGATCGACCGCGTTCTCATCGCCGGCAAAACATTTCGCTATGGAGAAACGGGTCCGGTCGGGCTGGCAGGCGACAAGCGCATCATCGTGGCGCTCTCAAGAGGCGGCTACTACAAGGAAGATGGACCTATGAGAGGGTACGAGCATGTCGAAACCTATCTGAGGGCAGTTCTTGGCTTCATCGGCGTAACGCCTGAGTTCGTGATAGCCGAGGGCTTGCTCGTCGGAGCAGAGGAGAAAGCGGCGGCGATCGCGGGGGCTGAACGCTCGATCGCGGCGCTTACTCTTAAGTAGCTGCGTGAACACTGACGCCATTCAGTACACACAAAGAAAGCGCGCCAGATTGACTCAAGTTACCCTAAGCCTAGGCAATGGTACATCCAGATAGTGCGGGTTCGAAGGGGGCCGGAGAAAGCTAGTTTTGCGTTTGCGCCGCCTTCTTGAAAGAAATCGCCTTTCGCCGACCCAGGGCGGTGGTGAGAATTCAACCACCACCCCGCGAACTGCACCTTGTCGAACGGCTCATTCAGGAGCGGCCGGAATTGTCGAATGCAATAAGATCACTGGCGATGATCTTTTTTGCTCGCCTCGTGGCCCATACGATTGAGGAGGTCGATGATGTTCTCGAAGCGCTCGTAGCACGCCGTCACCAGCACGGCAGTCATCAAGGGAACCTCCGGCGCCGCGAAAAGGCTCCAGGCACTCACGAGGCATGCTAGCCGTTGTCCTCACACCTGCACTCGGTCCAGAATCTCGTAATAGGCATTGAGGTCTAGCCACTCGATGCCAGATACCACCCGCCCGTCTTTCATCGACATGATGTACATATAGCTGTTGGCATAAGGCTTGCCATCTTTGGCCGTGGTCGCACTCTCGATATGTGCAAAGACGCGATCCCCATCAGCCCATACTCCTTTTGGTTCCACTCTCAGGGGTTCGGCGAAGCGGGAAAACAACGCTTCTTCCGCGTTGGCAAAAAGATCTTCCATCCCAAAATAGGTTCGCGCGACGGGACCGTGACCTGCAATGGTCCATTCAGCATCTTCGGCGAACATCTCCGCGAAAAATTTGGTGAAGTCATGTGCCGATGCGGCGAGGGCATCCTTGATGGCGAGCAGGTTTGCTTTCTCTTGCTCCGAATATGACATAAGTTACTCCTTCGTTGTAACGGAACGTCGAAATCTGACTTTCAGCAGCTCACCAGACCGATCGTTCCAAAAATAGATAGAACGATCGTTCCAAATTGTCAACTCCGTGAGGTATCCTAGCCGTGACCGCGAATGCCCCCCTTTCAAATCTGAGCCGACCCGCCGGACCGGGCCGGCCAAGGCAGTTCGATGAGGATGCAGCGCTTGCATCGGCCATGGAGGTGTTTTGGAAACATGGATATACGGGCGCGAGCATCGGCACTCTTATTGCGGCGATGGGTATAAGCCGTGCGACGCTCTACGCTTCCTTTGGGGATAAGGAGCAGCTTTTTAAGCAGGTTATGGAGCTATACGAGCGCGAGAAATCAGCCTACATGCTGGACGCCCTGGGACAACCTACCAGCCGAGGTGTTGCCGAACATCTCTTACGAGCAACGATTAATTTGCGGACTAATACCGCGAGTCCGAAAGGTAGCATGGGCGTGGTCCACTCCAACGCCTATGCGCCAGGCGACGAGGGCATACGTGAATATGTGCTCGAGAAGAGCCGATTTTGGCGCGCGAGGCTCCTTGAACGGTTTGAGCGTGCCGATCGGGAAGGAGATATTCCCCCAACGATTAGTGCCCGTGGATTGGCCATGCTGCTGAAGGCAACAACGGACGGTCTCCTTGTTGCCGCCAGCGGAGGCGCAAGTGAGGAAGAACTGAACGAGACCGTGGCGACATTTATGAAAATGTGGCCAGGACGTTGACTGTCAGTTTGGCACAGCCTCGCATGGTTGTTCGTGCTGCCGGAGAACACTTGGTTCTTCGGCACTATTTGCCGGCTCGAAGATGCCTCACGGCGGCGGAAGACTCGCGTGTCATCCTCTCGCTGCTGCTCGGGTGCTCTGATCGATTAGCTGCTCCAGAAGGTGTTCAGTGCCGTCGCCATCTCATCGGGGCGCTGGAGTGGATACCAG
>NZ_FMVA01000035.1:0-7130 GCF_900101425.1 Rhizobium sp. NFACC06-2
CTTGCGCGACTTCCCGGCCTCTGTCTTCAGCCAGGCCGCCAGCTTGTCGGCAAAAGGATCAAGCTTGCTCGGCCGTTCCGGTACCGTGAATGTCGGTTCGATCGTGCCCGCGTTCAGATACTTTGCGATCGTGTTCCGCGACAGCCCCGTGCGCCGGCTGATCTCGCGGATCGACTGCTTCTCGCGCAGCGCCATCCGACGGATGATATTTAAAAGTCCCATGTGGATCACTCCGTTGCCCCCGTCGCTCTCCGCGTTGGGGGGAAGGTTCACATGGCTCAATTCTCAATGGAAATTATGCGCCTAACCGGCTCAGTTCCGCGTGGAAACCAACAGTGGGGGGTCTTTCCTTTCGTACAATTTCCGAAGGCTCGTGGTCTCCGGCTCCGCATCGAGACTTCCCGTCGCCCGCTTGAATGCGGTCTTCAAGAAGTCATACAACATCGGTCCGCCAAGAGCTGCCGCGATTCCAGTGGTTGCTGGATATGCTTCAACAAGGATTATCAACTCGAATATGAAACTGCCTTGACGAGCAGGCTTCAAAAGAACCGAGGCGTTTTTCAAGGCTGTTGCCCGAGTAGTGATCTCTCCCGTCATGTAGGCATGAAGGGCAATATGGACGGCCCTAGTAATTCCGTCGATAGATGTTACCCCATCGTAGCCCGGAAGCGCATTTTGATCCGCTAACCCACCCTCGTAGCGAATTTTCAATTTATGCTCAGCTAATATAGCCATTAATCCCCCTCAAGAATCATAACAATACTGGCCAAGAATTCGACTACTGGTCACGTTATGTCAACTTAAACGGGTTTGACGATTTTTCTGCATCTCATGTGGGGCTACGCGGTCCACCGCGACGTCCGGAAGTGCGGTATCTGAGCATCGGCATCCTTCGGGGCCGTGTCGCGGACTGCGAGTCCTTGTAATTCTAAAACTTCGGCCTCCGTGCGGGCCCCGGCGCCCCCGCGTCGTCAGTCGCGCCCGAGGAGGCGACGGCGCTCGTCTGACGCTCAAGTTCCCATCGTAGGGCCGCCATCATCGCCCGGTCCCGGATTTCCCCTTCAGGACGGTCATGTCCGACTAGGCGAAGCGCGATCCAGTCCTGCGCCTTAATCATCTCCCGCAGCCACTCCAAGGCCTCCGGTGGAACGCGCTCTTCGATCAAGATCCGCGCGCGGTCCTTCGCGGATCGACGGTTCAGATCCTTCACCAGACGGTTCCAGGAGTGGCGGGGCCGTGGCTGATCAACGGGGTACCAGATCGGCTCAAGACCGCGTTCTCGTGCCCATGCGTCAGCGCCAAGCTCATAGTCCGAGGGTGGAGTCCGGCGATCCCGGCGGAAATTATTTCCGCGTTCAGGAAACGCGGAAGCGGAACTCTCCGGAACCAGAGCCAGCATCGCCGACAACAGGCCGAGCAGATGTAGCACGGTTCTCGAAGCAGGATCGCGGCGCCGCCGTCTCGCAACATTGCGGCGAATCCAATCAGCGCAGGTTCTCCGTCGCTTATTCAGCTTGAGTTCCCTATCCATGTGCGACCTCCCCAATCCTACAGGAAAGGATGAGGCAGCAGAAGGACCGGCGCAAATACGGGGCGACTACGCGACCTAGCTGTCCTTCAGATACTCCGGCAGCTTCGACTTCCAATCGCTCATGAGGATCAGGGTACACTCCACCGTTGCGCCGTCATTCTGAACGAGCTGAAGCTGTCCGGCTGGAACCGTCGCATCCCAGGCGAAGTTCTCAGATAACAGCCTTAGAAGCTCGCGCTTGTAGGCAGTGTCGAGATTGTCCAACTGGTCACCCTTCGTCTCCAGAACGGTGATGCGGGCAGCGCCGTTGTCGCGATTGGCCGCGAAGACAAAGTCCGGATAGACCTTGCCACGCTTCCAGCCTTGCAGGCCGTACTGAGTGCGGGCGACGTTGCGATGCCACCACTTCAGGGCCTTGTCTTCGTCCAGGTAAACGGCAACCTGTTGTTCGTCGCCGTTCAATTCGTTGGCGAACACCGGAGAGAACAGGCTCTTCTCCAGAGGGCTGCCGTCACTCCGGGGAAGGTGTTGCAGGCTCGCTGGCTCAGGAACGTCGAATTCGAAGGGCATGCGCCAGTTCTTGCTATCGAGCCGAAGTCGGAACTGAATCGTTCCGGTCCTGACCATCTCCCGGAACACGCCTTCCGCGAGTCCTGTGCGCGCGGCGTCGAGCTTGCGGCGCATTTCTTCAATGATCAGCCCGCCCAGTTCGCCGATCCTCTCAGCGGTGAAGCCACGCTCATCAAGCGCATCCAGAAGCTTGCCGACGATGGATCGCGCGACGAAAGGATTCGGCACGAGATCGGAGATCATCCGAACAGCATAGGCAGCATCGAAGATCAGGCTTTCCGCAGCCGCTGCCACCCGCTCCGCCTTAAAATGCTCGCTCGTGTCGGTGAGGCTGATGCGCCGTATCTGGCCCTCCGGGCGATGCGCATTGTCGGGAATCCCGGCTGCAATAGATGTAGGATCAAAGCCGCGCCAGTCCAGGCTGGCGAGAATGTCCGTCTCGTAATCGAGCGGACGGACATTCTCACCATCCACATGCAGCACCAGCGGCAGATAGATGTCAGTGGATGCGAAATCCTTGCGGCGTTGAATGGTGCGGCTTACCTTCGCGGTTGTCATTGCGTCGGTCTGAACCAACCGCAAGACCAGATCGCCGAGGCCATCGCCTTCCAGTGCCTTCTTGATTGCGTTCACAACGTCACCCGTCCCGGCGTGATGGGTCACGACGAAGCACTCATCCAGTTCGGGAATCTCGGTTTTCATGGCAGCCGGCTGGCGCAGAATGCGGCCCACTAGCTGCGTCATGGCGTTCAGGTTAGAACTTGCCGCCAAGGAGCACAGGACATAGGCAAAGGGGCAGTCCCAGCCTTCCTGAAGGGCTGATTTGGTGATGATGGCGCGAACTCGGTTGGTGGGTGCCAGAAGGTCAAGATTTTCCGGCTGGTTGAGGTCGTTCGTCTCCGCCGTCTTGATGGCGATTTCGGTGTCGTCGAATCCTACCGTCAACAGCCATTCTTTCACGTCATCCGAGTGTATGAACTCGGCATTACGCTGATCCTTGCCAGTACGTTCGACTTGCACCAGCATGATGGGACGAATGTACCGCCCAGTGTCGGCCCGCAACTGCGCCGCCTTGGCGTCGAGAAGGTTGAGCTGCTTTAGGGATTCGTTCAGCGTGCCCTTCCAGTCTGTCCCCTGCTTTGCAATCAAGTTGAGAGGCATCTTGATCATGCCTTCGCGATCAAGCTCAACGCCCGTCACCTCAACCAGAACATTCGAATAGCGGCCCTCTCTCGGATCATTCCCACCACGCGGCTGCACGTCGTGCGGCGTCGCTGTCAGCTCCAGAACGAAGCGCGGATTGAATCCATAGAGGGTCTTGAAGGCAAGGTCGGAAACGGCCTTGTGTCCTTCATCCAGAACGACGACGGGGCGGATAATGCGCAGCGCATTGCCCAGCGAATCCTTCACCATTGGGAACAGATCGTCATAGCAATCAAGGTTGCCAACCGACTTGATTAGTTCGGCATGCGCCTTCTGGTCGCCCTCTGGAGGAGTGAATCCCGCGACGTCCCCACGGTCCCGGAACATTTTTAATGTGTCCTTCGTCTCACGGTTCGCGGATTGAAGCATCAACAGCATTACGCAAAGCTGACCTTCGACGTCGCGCGCGTCAAGCCGATCCGACTTCTCCATGATCTTCACCCGCCCCGCAGCGGCGCGGTCGAGAACTTGGCGATATGGGTCCTGCCGGTCCTTCAACCTCTTCAAGGTCTGGCTGTAGATCGCCTCGTTCGGCACGATCCACAGCACAAACCCTGTATTGCGGTTCAGGAACCGCCCGAAGATCCGGGAAAGTGCATTGGCCGCCAGGAAGGTCTTGCCGCCGCCCGTGGGAATCTTGAAGACGACATTCGGCACAGTTCGGCCAATGCCATCGGCGCGAGGAGAGAAAGGAATCGCGGAACGCGAGGCAGGCAGCTTGCTATCAGCCTTCAGTCTCTGCCAGGCGGTGTCCGCGAAGTCCGGCGCGGCGATTTTGAGGTGAGGCTTGGCGGCCAGAAGCTCGGCCACCTCATCCGCGCTGGCCTTCTCCTGTCCGAGAATGTCGAGATAAGTGTCCAGCGTCTCCAGAACACGCTTCTGATAATCAAGTTCGCGAAGCATCCCCCTCAGCTCCGTTCAATGCGGTAGAGGGCGAAGGGTAACGGCACGAACTCCACCGGAAGGTTCTCATCCGCCAGCAACTTCTGGGAGACATATCGGGCAGGCGCGAATACGAGGTGTCTGTCTCCCGGATGCGCAGCCGCGAACTCGCGAGCCTTGGAAAGCGTCAGCGTCGCCTCTGGGGATTTCAGCCATTCAAGATCCGGCCTGTAGATGAGCCAGACATGCTGGCCGCTGACGGCGCCGAGATAGCCCTTCTCGAAATCCGCCGCCGCCGGATTAAAGGCATGGTTGGTGGCGGTATGGAACAGCACCGAACCCAGCGCCGCGAAGTCCGGAAGGGTTTCGCCTGTCAGGATTTTGTCCAGTTCCACTGCTGGACCCAGAGTGCAATAGGTGAACTCACCGCCCAGTCCTTCGGCGCGTTCAGCAACTGCCTTCTCACCCGTCAAAACCAGTTCCGAATCCTTGATTTCCTTCTTGATCCGGTCGAATTCGTGGCCGTGCAGGTTCTCAATGGCCTGCACCTTGTCCGTCAACCCATTCGGCTTTTCCAGCGTCCGCCAGTTAATCCGCTCCCGAAGAAGCTCAATCTTCTGCGTTCCCTTGAACGCGTATCCGTTGATGACTCGGCGCACGCGCTCGGCGGTCAGCGTGTCCGCGTTGACGTCGTCTCCTTCGTCCATCTGGATGAGTATGAAACGACGTGAGCCGCCATCTTGCTTGTTCAGATTGAGCAAGGCGTGGGCGGTCGTTCCGGATCCTGCGAAGCTATCAAGGATTAAGCTGTCTGGTCGGGAAGCAATAGTGAGGATCTTTTCCAGCAGACGGACGGGCTTAGGTGTTTGGAAGGGGACGCCGAGATTAAATGCCGTAAGCTCTTTTGCTGCCTCATCGGTATGACCGGAATTTGTGTGGGGCCACCAGGTTGTTGGAACCACAGTTCCGGCATCCTTCAAGTACCGCTTGTACGATGGAGCGCCGTCGCCGCTTTTGCCGAAGTAGGCAAGCCCTTGCGCTACGATTTCCAGCCATTTGCTCTCCTCTCTTGACCAGCATCTACCCGGAGGGGGGAGCTTGACAGAACCTTTCTCTGTAACGATCGGGTAAGATAGGTTCTCTCGTACGTTCGGCGCATCCCACGGGATTGCTCTCCATGGACCGTCTGGATCACCATCGATATTCGAATATTGCTTTGCCTGCTCTTCGTCCCGAGGAAGCTGATTTCTCAAGCGTTTCCATATTTCTGGTGCCTTTGAATAGACAAGGACGTAGTTATGAGAGTTGGAGATCGTTGTGTCGTTCGACACAGAATACCGCGCTTGCCAAGCGATCGAGGCGACAAAGGCGTCCTCTCCAAAAATCTCGTCCAGTAGTAGCTTGCCTCTGTGACTCTCGTTGTCATCGAGTGTGATCCAGATGCTACCATCTTCGGCGAGAAGCTCCTCAAGAAGCCGCAACCGCGGCCACATCATGGCGCACCACTTGTCATGACGGAGGCCGTCATCGATCCCAATGGGATTGGACGCAAGCCACTCCTTGATCATCGGCGAATTGACGTTGTCGTTGTACGCCCAGCCTTCGTTGCCCGTGTTGTAAGGAGGGTCAATGAAGATGCAGTCCACCTTGCCGGCATAGATCGGCAGCAGGGCCTTCAGGGCATGCAGGTTGTCGCCCTGGATGATCAGGTTGCCATCCAGCCGGGGAGTACCTATTCCCTTTTCGGCATGCATTTCCAGTGGGCGGAATGGAACCGAGAGGTGATGATTGTAGACGAATTCCTTGCCCTTGAAATTCAGCTCCGTCATCGTGGCCCCCGTCATATTCACGTATCAAATCAGGCCCCACTTAGAACCCCTCACGTCTCAAAACGCAAGGTCGAAGGGCGAGCCAGTCCACTGCGGCGTTCCGGGAGGGCTATGGAATACGGCGTCGGGGGCAGTCAGTCCCGCGTCCCGCCGCTTCGCTGACGCTCCTGTGGCTGCCACCAGGAACCGATCACCGCATGCGCGAATGCCCGCGGTCCCGCCAAAGCGGCGCGATGCTGACCGCTCCGGTATGCTCATCATCACTGGGTCCGGGAACACTCGAGGCCCTCTCGTCGGCCTCCGGACGGGCGGCGGCAAGAGGACATGAATCCTTGCGCGCAAGGATATGCCGGGTATCTGAACTTCAAGCTCCGGCGCGCGTTGCGAGATGAACGTTTCGGGGTGGGTTCGGATATCCCTCCGCGAAACTTTCCCTGTAGTACCTTCTCTGAAGACGATCGAGCTCCCGTTCGTGCAGTTCAAGATCGGTCACCGTCTCCGGCAAGACGATTCGGAAACGATCAGCCAGCTTTTCTATGCGGCCGCCCTTCGCAAACAGGCGCTGCGCAACACGTCGGCCATGCTCGATCGCGCCGGCCACGCCGATAAGCGATAAAACTGCAGCCGAGCAGGTAGGATGGCGCTGGATGGTTACCGTTGGGGCGTCGAACCGATCATATGCCTGCATCGCCAGCTTGATGATGCGGACCACACCCATACCCATAAGATAAGACCGCTCATGATCGGCATCGGTCCGCGCTGTTCCGTTGGTCGAATTTTCGAAATCAAGGTCGAGCTCGTTGACGGCGATCCGCATCAGCAATCCGAGACGAAACGTCAGAAGAAGTTCAAGGAGTCGTTGACCGCAATCCGGCGCATTATCTCGCCGGGGGCAGACTTCAGCGGGGAGATGTACAATCACGTAAAGAAGCGCCGGGACAAGGATTATCCTTGGCTTCAAAGCTTCGTGGACTCGTAGATGGCAATAACCGCCCTTACAAACAATCCTGGAACAGCTTGATCTCATTCAGCCAAGCAAGGAACGGATTTCGTCCAATGATCCCGGCACAAGATCGACCGGGCGCTTGCCATCCTTATCGCGGACGAGGCGATCG
>NZ_FMVA01000036.1:0-6800 GCF_900101425.1 Rhizobium sp. NFACC06-2
CGATCGCCTCGTCCGCGATAAGGATGGCAAGCGCCCGGTCGATCTTGTGCCGGGATCATTGGACGAAATCCGTTCCTTGCTTGGCTGAATGAGATGAAGCTGTTCCAGGATTGTTCGTAAGGGCGGTTACCTTCACACTGACAAGGTAGCGTGTGCCGTTTCGAAGCTTGCCGTCAAGATGCGAGTACTGGTGGCGCGCCAGCAGTATCATCGACTGATGAGGTGAGATTTAAGACCTTTGGGGTAAAGCTCCGGCTTCCCTTCGATATCCAGCTCTTGCGGATCATACCAGGCTGCGATCATCAAGGTACCATCATCCTCCTGAAATCTGATTCGTTCCTGGCCCTCGAACGCTCCTTCGGGAAACGCGAGATCAAAAATGAACAGGATTTCGTGGCGGCGTTCACCCTCATGGAAGAAGACATTCTCAACCACCAAAGGACCTGCGAGTATCGAAACATCAGTGTCGATTTCCTCTTTGAACTCCCTGATAACTGCATCTTTTGCGGACTCGCCAAACTCGACGCTGCCGCCCAGCGGACGAACGCCTTTTAGTCGTCCTTCGTGGTCGTAAACCTCAAATGCCAGGAGCCTGGGACCTCGCCAATGCAGGCCGAGAGCTTTGATGCGGATCACACTGGATTTTGAGGTGGTTGTCATTCTTTCCGGCTATCGCAATCTCGTCCATCCCGCAACAGATCAGAGCTTACCCGATTGCAGGATCCAGGGCTTGTTACTTCACCTTGGATACCCACGGCAGCAATTCCTCGATACGGCTCTGTTTATGGCCATTGACGATGGCGGGGCTTGAGTGCGCTTATATAGCCTGCTGATCAGATGGAAGATGAGCTGGCCGCGGCCTGCGAAAACGGCAGATAGCCGAGTTCATCGAGGATGATGAAGTCGAGGCGTATGAGGTAATCGGCAATCCGACCCTGCTTGCCGTTCCGTGTTTCCCTTTCGAGCCGATTGAACGGATCAGCGACATTGAAAATACGGCGGCACGTGCTGTCGTGAATGAGCGAACTGGATGGCACACTTGCAAAATCAAGAATGTCGCTCAGTGGAATGTCTGGCTGCCAACTGCGGTACGTTATTGCTTTTTCGCCATGCGGTTATAGCGGTCTTGCTTATCGGTGAGTGGCGACGGCACTTTCAATCCCACGCACCAAGTCCTCATCAAACCATTTGATCATCTGCTGGATATCTTGTTTGGCAGGGGTCACTTCACCCGCGTTCACCAATTCAATTGCAGCTTGGGACATTGCCAACAGAATGCGTGATGTTTCCGGTACGTATGGCAGATCGACGCCGGTGTCGTGGCGTTCGCGTATGATCAGATAGCGAAGCTTCTCCGGGTATGCCCACGCGCTCACAAGAAAATCATGCACGCTGACCTTTTGTCCGCCGATATCGGTAGTGGCCTCCCGGTCGGCTTCGGCATACTGCAGCGCCTCTATGCGCTCGCAGGCGTCGATTGCTGCATTCAACATGCCTCTGATCGAATTCCAATCGGTTCTCATCATACCCTCTTCACGCGTTACGAAATTCCGCCACAGTGTCGACCCGCTGCAACTTACGGCTCCACCCACTCGTCTTCAGGAATGAACCCACCAATCTGGCGTTTCCACAGTCGCGCAAACAATCCATCCTGCTCGACCAGTTCCTCGGGCCGCCCCTCTTCGACAATTCGGCCGTGATCCAGCACGATGATCCGGTCCATCCGTGCGATGGTCGACAGGCGGTGGGCAATGGCAATCACCGTTTTGCCCTCCATCACCAGATTGAGCTTTTCCTGAATGGCGGCCTCGGACTCGCTATCAAGCGCTGAGGTGGCTTCGTCGAGGATGAGGATAGGCGCGTCTTTCAACAGCACCCGCGCAATGGCGACCCGTTGTCGCTGTCCGCCGGAAAGCTTGATGCCGCGGTCTCCAACAAAGGCCTGATACCCTTTTCGTCCCTCACTATCGGCGAGATCGGCGATGAAGGCATCGGCCTTGGCCACTTTCGCCACCTGCTCGACCTCCTCCTGCGTCGCATCCGGTCGCCCGTAGCGGATATTGTCGCCAACCGACCGGTGCAGCAACGCCACATCCTGGGCAATCACACCGATATTGCGGCGCAGACTCATCTGCGTGACCTCGCGAATATCCTGACCGTCGATGCGGATGGCGCCATCCTGAATGTCGTAGAACCGCAGGAGCAGATTGACCAGCGTCGTTTTTCCCGCACCTGACAGACCCACAAGGCCGACCCTCTCTCCCGCGCGGACCTTAAGCGACAAATCATCGATCACCGGTCTGCCGGACTTGTAGGCAAAGCGGATGTGGTCGAAATCAATGTCTCCACGCGCGACATTCAGTTCAGCCGCGCCGGCCCTGTCGGTAATGGTCGGCGGCGTCGTCATGACAGGCATGGCGTCCTTGATGGTGCCGATCGCCTGAAAAATCTGTTGGCCCATCTGCAGGAAGGTGAATGTGTGCCCTGAAAGCCGCTGCAATATATAGACCGCACCGACGAATTCTCCGACCGTGATGAAGCCCTTCACCAGACCGGAAAACCCCACCGACAGAATTGCCAGCCACAACGCCATGTTAAGCGCAACCACGACCAGCTCGGACGCGCGGTAGACACGCTGCTCCCTGTGCTGGGTTTGCACCGCCTTCATCAGAATGCGACGGATTGCGCCCGCCTCGCTGTCCTCGGCGGCAAATTGCTTGATCATCTGCATGTTGCTGTAGAGATCGGTGATCGCCCCCGAGACAAGGCTCTTTTGTTTCGCCGACCGGCGTGACCGTTCCGTGAAGACGGGAGCCAGTTTGACGGCGAGAACCACATTCAGCGCGATCCAGATGAACACCGGCAGCGCCAGCTGCCAGGACAGGGCGGCAAGAAGCGCAAGGGAGCCGATCATTTGCAGCAGAAAACGCGGTCCGATCTGGAATGCGTTGATGATCTGCTGCTGAACGGCTGACGAGACCTGCGAAAGACGCGAGGCGACCTGTCCGGCATAAAGCTCATGGAAAAATGCCAGATCCTGCCGCTCCACAGCCTTGTGGCCCTGCCACTGGATGGCCACCGGCATGGCGATGCCGAGCGTGTGCGAATTAAGCGTATTGAGAAGAAACGAAGCCACCGGCATGGCGGGAAAGATCAACAGCCCGAGGACGGTAAGCAGCGGCCATTCATTGCGCAGGAAAGCCTCCGCACCCTGCGCCGTCACGCCATCAACGATAACGGACAATCCCCAGATGATCGACAGGTTGATGGCCTCCACCGCCATGGACGACAGGGCAAGAGCAATGAGGACGCCGCGAAACATCGCAATGAAATGCAACAGCACCGCGACGGGGCCTTTCGACGGCAGCGGCCGGAAGGGAATGTCGAGCGGCCGTATCAGCGTCTCGAAAGGGCGAAAAATCGTATCTGAAATCGACATGGGCCTCTCGGATCGCGGTTTGGCATCGACGGGGAGGAATCAGCTACGCGTCCGGCATGGAACCATGCATGGCGCTCAAGCTCAATTACCGGATGTATTTTTTGCCAGAGCTCGTGATTGAGGCTCGGCGAGGGTTGCGCTTGAAATGTTGTCCACCCGGCGAAACTGTTCCGCGATTGTAGTTACAATGGCGCGATTGCCCATGGGTTACATGTGACAAAAGTCGCAACAGTACTCCTGACAAAGCTCCCCGCGATCCGCGTTAAAACGTCAACGAATCGGAACACCCCGGTTATGTAGATAGTCTGTTGGAGCGTGCATCAAACTACTATCGACTGCACGCCTTGAAGAGAAACGAACCCTCGACCCGTTGCTTGAATTCACTATGCCTTTGTCTGCTTGACCATCGACCATCGATCCATCTCATTGTTGGCGTAACGGCAATGCCATGACGGCAATTGACACAACGACGACTCAAGGCAGACCAGGAGTACCATCATCAGCAATCGCTCGTCCTGTTCGGCGAGGTCAGAAGCTGTTAGGGGCGATGCAACGGTGCATCTGCTCTCTGTGAGTGTTAAAGGTGATAACTCGGCCTGGACCTCACAAACCGCATCGGTGATCGATGACTATATTTTCCGTCCGACATATCACGTCTTATTGCTATAAGCGGCCGGTTGAGTTTGGAGACCACAAGCTGCTTTTCAGACCAAGGGACAGTTTCGATCAGACATTGCTCAGTTCCCGTCTCCTGATTGAGCCGGAACCAAAATACATTCGCTGGATACACGATGTTTTCGGAAATTGTGTCGCGGTGATCGGCTTTGCGCAGCCCTCAAATGAGCTTCGCTTCGAAACCGTCATCCGGCTTGACCATACGCCGCATGTCGCAATCGATCTAGAGATCGATAAGGAGGCCTTGACTTATCCGTTTTCATACGACGCAGACGAAGCGCTTGACCTCGAGCGGACCATCCAACGCCATTATGCTGACCCGGATGATCAGGTTGGCAAATGGGCCCGACAATTTGTGCGGATCGGGCAGCCCACCGAGACAGGCCATCTCCTGATGACGATGTGTTACGCCATTCACGAGGGGTTTATTTATGCCCGACGACACGAGCATGGAACGCAAACGCCGACCGAGACGCTGAGGCTTCATCGAGGCACATGCCGCGACTTTGCGCTTCTAATGATGGAGGCCGCCAGATCACTTGGGTTCGCGGCGAGATTCGTCACCGGCTATATTTACGTTCCAGACCGTGACGGATCGACGACTCTCGGCGGCGGTTCCACCCATGCGTGGTGCCAGATTTATTTACCGGGTGCCGGTTGGGCGGAATTCGACCCGACCAACGGTATCGTCGGCAACCGTGATCTTATCCGTGTCGGCGTGGCACGCGATCCGAAGCAGGCAGTGCCTCTGTGGGGAAGTTACGACGGAACGGCCGCTGACTTCGATGGAATGTCCGTCCAAGTCAATGTCACCACGGATGATCGTATCTTATCCGAGATCAGCTGATCGGAACGCATTGTTCACCCCAGCGTTTGCCGGACACCCCAGTCTCACGGCAATTCGCCGCCGCAGAGGAATCTTTTCATGAAAATACGTGCCGGCTTTCATCTCGGATACGAGTGCGAACAACCAACCCCAATGTTGCTCGTCCTAAATATTCATCCGACCCGGCGCGCGGATCTATTGACCGAACAAACTCTGAGTTTCGACCGACCGATTGAGGCATGGGAATATATGGATGGCTTCGGCAATGCCTGTAGCCGAATCGTCGCGCCAGCCGGCCTAACGACGATATCGACCGAGTTCGAGATCTATGACGGCGGTCTGCCGGATCCTATTCCGCAAAACGCTCTTCAGCACGAGATAAAGGATCTACCAGACGACGTGCTCGTCTATTTACTCGGTAGCCGCTATTGCGATACCGATCATCTTGCTGACTTTGCGTGGAAGCAATTTTCCTCCACTCCGCTTGGTTGGCCGCGTGTGCAAGCAATACTCGACTTCGTTCACAACCACATCAAGTTCGATTATAAAAAGGCGGATCCGCTTCGGACGGCGTTCGGTGGATACACGGACCGCGTGGGCGTTTGCCGTGACTTTGCCCACCTCGCCATAACACTCTGCCGCTGCATGAACATACCTGCCCGCTACTGCACCGGCTATCTTGGCGATATTGGCGTGCCAAAGGACCCAAATCCGATGGATTTTAGTGCCTGGTTCGAAGTTTATTTGGGGGGCCATTGGCATACAGTCGATGCCAGACATAACACGCCGCGCATTGGCCGAATTCTGATGGCGACCGGTCGTGACGCAACCGACGTGGCACTTACAACCGCGTTCGGAATAGCGACGTTGTCCCATTTCGAAGTTAAAACCGAAGAGGCTCTCTGAAGGTGAGCAAACTTAGTATCAAATCCTGGTTGACCGATATGGACGGCGTACTGGTGCATGATAACAAGGCAATCCCAGGCGCGGTCGAACTCATACAGCGCTGGCGAGCGATCGATACACCGTTCTTGGTCCTGACCAACAATTCGATTTATACGCCTCGTGATCTCAGTGACCGATTGCACAACAGTGGACTCGACGTGCCGGAAGAGCGCATCTGGACAATCTCTGGCAGTCTGTGCAGTGGCAGATCGCGACGTCTTCCGGATCGATCTCGGCCTCATAAGT
This sequence comes from Rhizobium sp. NFACC06-2, assembly GCF_900101425.1. Classification (NCBI taxonomy): domain Bacteria; kingdom Pseudomonadati; phylum Pseudomonadota; class Alphaproteobacteria; order Hyphomicrobiales; family Rhizobiaceae; genus Rhizobium; species Rhizobium sp. NFACC06-2. Next base: position 6,132 of record NZ_FMVA01000036.1, read on the forward strand.
GATCTTTTTGCATTGGCATGCGCCATCGATATGCATGTTACCTCTCCATCCGTATTGCTGTTTCCTTGAGAACGCCCGTCGCAAGTCGACCTCTACATCTGCCGGTCCTGAAACCCCTCGACACCTTGATTTTTACGTCTGCGTGTTGGTTTCCGCGCAGAACTGAGCCGGTGGGGGTGCGGACGAAAACTTGGACCACCAAGGAGGTAGTTCATGTATTCCTACGCAGACAGAGTTCGGGCCGTTGAGCTGTATATCGGGCTTGGCAAGCGGCTTAACGCGACCATTCGGCAGTTGGGCTATCCGACAAAGAATGCCCTGAGGGGCTGGTATCGCGAGTACGTCAAGAATCTCGACTTGCGTGTTCAGGCGGTAGCTCGAGCACCGAAATTCTCCGAGGCCCAAAAGCAGGCTGCCCTTGAGCACTTCCGCACGCACGATCGTTGCATCTCTGCGACGATGAGGGAACTAGGCTACCCCGGTCGCGGCACTCTAACCGCATGGGTCCGGGAGGCGTTTCCGGAAGCGCGGACATCGATGGTCGGGCGATCTTGGCGTCGTGGTTATTCCGAGGATGAACCGCACCGGATTTACCGGAGACCCCAACTCGTGAGAAGTAGGGTCTATGACAAGCAAGACGACGAACAAATTCTCCCCTGAAGTCCGCGC
>NZ_FMVA01000037.1:0-2500 GCF_900101425.1 Rhizobium sp. NFACC06-2
TGGTTGCGGGGGCAGGATTTGAACCTGCGGCCTTCAGGTTATGAGCCTGACGAGCTACCGGGCTGCTCCACCCCGCGTTGAATGGTTTTATTATAGCATAAAGGCCGCATTTGCGGCCTTTTGATTTGGGCTTTTTTGCCCTTTAGTGATTGAGAAGATTTTGAGTTGCGTTTTGCAGACCTGGCAGCGACCTACTCTCCCGCGTCTTGAGACGAAGTACCATTGGCGCTGGGGCGTTTCACGGCCGTGTTCGGAATGGGAACGGGTGCAGCCGCCCCGCGATAACCACCAGGTCGGCAAAACGCAACATATGATCCATGCGTTTCGCATGGATCATATGATTGCTTGTTTATTGGTGTACCTTATCCTGTTCGCTTGCCGCTCACAGGGGACACCAATTGGCCATACGGTCACCTCGCATATGAGGCAACGTCTGATCCAAGCGATCACAGACCATGTTTTCACATGGAAACTGTTGTTTCGAGAAGCTGGAGAGCCGAAGCTCTATTTAATTTACACGTCTTTCTGTGACCGATCCGTTTGTCTGCCTTGCTCGAGATCGAGCGTGGCAGCCATACAGACCAGAGGTCGTCGCGCCCTGTGGCGCGGCCCGTCCGGAGCCCTTCGGGCGTCAGGACAGAACAGATCATCAAGCTTCGCTTGATGAACATATTCAATGGGAACGAAGAAGTCGATCGAGCTATTAGTAACGGTAAGCTTCACACATTGCTGTGCTTCCACACCCGTCCTATCAACGTGGTCGTCTTCCACGGCTCTGATAGGGAACACTCGTTTTCAGGTTGGTTTCCCGCTTAGATGCCTTCAGCGGTTATCCATTCCGTATATAGCTACTCTGCTATGCCCTTGGCAGGACAACAGATCCACCAGAGATACGTCCATCCCGGTCCTCTCGTACTAGGGACAGATCCTGTCAATATTCCTACACCCACGGCAGATAGGGACCGAACTGTCTCACGACGTTCTGAACCCAACTCACGTACCGCTTTAAATGGCGAACAGCCATACCCTTGGGACCTGCTCCAGCCCCAGGATGCGATGAGTCGACATCGAGGTGCCAAACAACCCCGTCGATATGGACTCTTGGGGGTCATCAGCCTGTTATCCCCGGCGTACCTTTTATCCGTTGAGCGATGGCCCTTCCACACGGGACCACCGGATCACTATGACCGACTTTCGTCTCTGCTCGACTTGTCAGTCTCGCAGTCAGGCTAGCTTATGCCATTGCACTCGACGACCGATTTCCGACCGGTCTGAGCTAACCATCGCGCGCCTCCGTTACTCTTTCGGAGGCGACCGCCCCAGTCAAACTACCCACCATACACTGTCCCGGATCCGGATAACGGACCGCGGTTAGACATCCACGAAGATAAGGGTGGTATTTCAAGGATGGCTCCACAGAAACTGGCGTCCCTGCTTCAAAGCCTACCACCTATCCTACACATGCCTTGGCGAATGCCAGTGTAAAGCTATAGTAAAGGTGCACGGGGTCTTTCCGTCTGACCGCAGGAACCCCGCATCTTCACGGGGAATTCAATTTCACTGAGTCTATGTTGGAGACAGCGGGGAAGTCGTTACGCCATTCGTGCAGGTCGGAACTTACCCGACAAGGAATTTCGCTACCTTAGGACCGTTATAGTTACGGCCGCCGTTTACTGGGGCTTCAGTTCAGAGCTTGCACCCCTCCCTTTAACCTTCCAGCACCGGGCAGGCGTCAGACCCTATACGTCGTATTGCTACTTCGCAGAGCCCTGTGTTTTTGATAAACAGTCGCTACCCCCTGGTCTGTGCCACCCCATCATACTTGCGTACAAAAGGGTCACGCTTCTTCCGAAGTTACGCGTGCAATTTGCCGAGTTCCTTCAACATAGTTCTCTCAAGCGCCTTGGTATACTCTACCTGACCACCTGTGTCGGTTTCGGGTACGGTCTATACGGTGGAGCTATTTCCTGGAACCTCTTCGCCGCCCAACCAATCCAATAAGGTTGAACAACACACGAGATCCGTCACTACCACCAGGCCCACGAATATTAACGTGGTTCCCATCGACTACGCGTGTCCGCCTCGTCTTAGGGGCCGGCTAACCCTGCTCAGATTAACTTTAAGCAGGAACCCTTGGTCTTTCGGCGAGGGAGTCTCTCACTCCCTTTATCGTTACTCATGTCAACATTCGCACTTCCGATATCTCCAGCAGCCCTCACGGGTCCGCCTTCACAGACTTACGGAACGCTCCGCTACCACTTGCACAAAGTGCAAATCCTCAGCTTCGGTGCATGGCTTTAGCCCCGTTACATTTTCGGCGCAAAGACCCTTATTTAGACCAGTGAGCTGTTACGCTTTCTTTAAATGATGGCTGCTTCTAAGCCAACATCCTGGTTGTTTTGGGATCCTCACATCCTTTCCCACTTAGCCATGACTTGGGGACCTTAGCTGGAGGTCAGGGTTGTTGCCCTTTTCACGACGGACGTTAGCACCCGCCGTG
>NZ_FMVA01000038.1:0-2095 GCF_900101425.1 Rhizobium sp. NFACC06-2
CCGTCGCTCTCCGCGTTGGGGGGAAGGTTCACATGGCTCAATTCTCAATGGAAATTATGCGCCTAACCGGCTCAGTTCCGCGTGGAAACCAACAGACGGGGTATCCGATCTCCTCTGCGATACGCTCGACCGTTTCCAGATTATCGGGAAGCGCCGTGTCGGGACCGGGAACGCAAGGCACACCCGCCGCGATCATGGTGCGCTTGGCAGCAATCTTGTCTCCCATCGTTGCAATCGATTTGGCATCCGGGCCGATGAAGACGAGCCCGGCGTTTTCGATAGCCTCCGAGAATGCCGCGTTTTCCGAGAGAAAGCCGTAACCGGGGTGAATTGCGCCAGCACCCGTCAAACGCGCCACGAGCAAGATGGCGTCCTTGTTAAGATAGCTTTTCGTCGCGTTTGCAGGGCCGATGCAAAGAACCGTGTCGGCAGTCTCACCATGTGACGCCTGTATGTCGGCCTCGGAGCATATCGCGACCGTTTTCAAACCAAGTTCGCGGCACGCGCGCTGGATACGAGCGGCAATCTCGCCGCGATTGGCGATAAGGACCGTATCGAAAAGCGGCTCTTTTTCGTTTAAACCGTCCGCCATTACGCAATCTCCGCCAAGAGTTCATTGGCGTGGACTTCTCCACCATCGATGTCCGTCAGGAAAATGATGCGCCCGGCGCATGGGGCCGTGATTTTGTTAAAGACCTTCATGGCCTCCACGATGAACAGCGTGTCGCCTTCTTCGACGCTATCTCCGGCATCAACGAAAGGAGGCTGGCCCGGAGCGGAGGCGCGATGGAGAACGCCGAAAATCGGTGCGCGCACAGCCGTGGCAAGACTTGGGCTTTCGGATGCCTTGAGGTCTGTGTCACTTGATATCTCGGGGGCCGCATCGACGGTCGCAGCTGCACCATCACTTGCGCTCCGAAAAATTCGAACGGTCACGTCTTTGCGGGTAACCGTCAGTTCGGAGACAGTTGATCGTCCGACAAAATCGATAAGCGTCTTTATCTTCGACAGGTCCATAAGCATACTCGTCATCGTTGGGAGCCGCCGAGATGAACTGCGAGAGATGGCACATCACATCGGCTGTCCTAGACCTAACACGAGCAGTACGGCGATGGGGTCAGAAGAACTTTTGATGACCCTCCAGAATAAAAACTTTGAAATCCCCCGCTTATTACAAATTATAGAGATCGTACCGCCTTGAAAGGAATCGAACCGTCGACCCCCTAAGTTGGCGTCTTCAATTTGAGCAGCCAAGAACTGAAACAAAGAGATTTTTATTTATCCTGACGCACTCGATCACCGAATGACGGGTGAAGTCGCTCGTGCTCCCTTTTCAGTCCTTTGAAGACATACACCCAAACACAGGGCGATCGGGGAGCGCAACCGACGCCGACGCGGAAACCCTGTGATCATGTTCCTTCCCGCCTTTCTTCGCCCCTTCTCGTTCTCCCTCAATCGGGTGGTGTCGGCCGATCCTGACTGCTATGAGCTTGCGAACAACTATCGGGGCGGAGCGTTATGCCTGTGGCTCTTTCCGGATCGTAAGGTCCGCGCGAGCCAATTCGGGCAGGATACATGTAAATCTGTTCAGAAAGTTCCCATATAATCGTTATGGGCTTCCTAAATCCGGCAACACGCTTAGAGTTAAGACCATGGCATCGGCACAACAGATCATAGGGCTCGTGAAGAGCCATGCTGAGGGCGACAAGGATCGTTTCTACGACCTTGCGATGCAGCTGGCTGCCGCCGAATCCCAGAAGGGCCACAGCCGTCTTGCCGAACAGCTTCGCCAGTGGGCCGAGGCCGGCGCCAGCGCGCCGGAACACAAACGGCCCAACCTGACGCCCGGTCGTCATCGGCAAGACCCCCGGCCACCAGCCGGCATCCCTCGAAGTCCACGGCCGCATCGCCTCGATCCTGGCTGCGATGGAAGCCGCAACGGTTCTCGAGAAGCAGTTCGAGGCGCTGAAGCAGCACGATTATCTGGAGAAGCTTCGCGCCGGCGAACTGGACACTGCGCAGAAACGCAAAAAGCTCCTCGACGCTTACGCGGAGGAGCTTTCTGTTAAGCGACTTGAATGGTCAAATATTCAAG
>NZ_FMVA01000039.1:0-1940 GCF_900101425.1 Rhizobium sp. NFACC06-2
ATTGCATGCTTCGTCATATGACTGCTCCTAGTGTTACCACTAGGACTGGCAGCCAGAAGGCCGTCATCGCAAGACGGCCTTCACCGTGGGCTTACCCCCCATCTGCCGATGAAGCACTCTCGGGGGTGTTATTCTTGAAGACCGCTGCCCGCCGAACGACGAAAAAAGGCCGTCTTCGCCCACCCCCGTTTTCGTGACAATAGACCGAAACAACGCGGTCCATAGGAGCAACACTGATCACAGTGTCGCCGGACGGAGTGAAACCTGACCTTCGAAAAACGTAGACCCGGCAAAGAGCGGTTGTCATCCGCTGATAATAGCCACATCGCGATCACCCACATGCGCCCGATCCGACTTTGTCAACAGGACCTAGATCACTTAGCTTCCTATCCTTCTCGAAGATCCACGTGGTTCTTGCGCTCATAGCTCACTGCGACGGTCACTTTAGGCCGAGCGATACACTTGATCTTCAGATTGCCTTCTCGACATTGCGAGAGAAAAATGGGCTGCTAGAATTTGATCTTCCTCAAGGTGCTCCCGCCAAGCTGAGGCTTCTACTTGACCAGAGAGGAAGCAAAGCATCAGCATTTCTTGGGACATTGAAAGGGGCGGGAGAATGTCCGCTACGGTCCAATTCTGCGATGACTGTGTCCCACTGAACTTGGCTTGTGAAAAACTGCGTTTAGTCCCGCACTCACGATTAACGATGTCGCCTATGTTTTCTTGGTTGGTCATGTTTGCTCAAAACGTCCGTTGATGATACCTACAGTTGGGATATTAGGTCCTGAAAATATAGAATAAGGGAGTTTGGCCGTCATGCCGGAAGCCGCTTCATTTGTAGCGGAGTAATATGATGATGCGGATAATCCGCTATTATCATTTATCGAGAGGCAGACATTTGACTGAAGACGGCTTTTGAAATCGTCGCGTATCGTACCCGGAGCGCTGCTCTGAATCATTCGCCCACCTTTGAGCGATGCCCTCGAACGATAGATCGTTGCCTTGAGAGAACATCAATGGGTGATTTCCGGCTCGGGTGTGCGCCGGCTGAATCTGGAAGTGTCGAGAAACGCTTCAGTTCCGCCAGGGCCCGCGCAGGCTTGAGCATCTCTGTAATAATGGTTCAGCATATACGGCACTGACATCCATCCATATTAGGCAATCGACTGGATGTCATGCTTCACAGCAGAGATTAGTCCACGGACGGATAGCAGGTTGGAATGCCTCACTAGGACCTGAACCCCGAGCTCCACCCGTATTTCGGCACTGCCGAACTGTGAAATAATGCGGCGGCACGCCGGTTACGCAAATGAGCTTCGGGCATGCAAGTAATTTACGTTTTCACATCGGAGTTACTTTTGAAACCTAAACCTGTATTGCATCTGATATATTGGTTGCATTTTAATGCAATTATTAGATCACGACGGATTTAAAAATGAGCGATTTCGACATCTGGACAGAATCGATTAATAGAGGTGAGCTTATACAGCGCACTGACGAGAACTTAGGTACTGAGTATCAGGAGCGGTTGCGAACAAATCCACGGAACTCCCTTTCGCATCTCACGGATGAGCAGAAAAAGTTACGCAGGGCCCTTAGGAACAGAGTGAACGCTGCCGCGTGCCGGGAGAGGAAGGCGACTGAAGCAAAGAATGCTAGGCTGAAGATATCCACTTTAGAAAAACAGAACACTAAGCTCACTTCAGAGCTGGAGCGTTTGAAGGAACTCAACGCACTTTACACGATGCAGTTGGAGGAGCACGGGATAACTCCGGCAACTCTGTCCGAACAATTTGGCCAGCTTGGCGAAGCCGAAAGTTTCACTGCATTACAGGTATCAAGCGACAGCAGGCAAAACCAAGCTTTTAGTACGGACCGCCCCGCCGTATTTTTGGACACGGTCAATGCGAACGCACTGCCGAACGTTTTGCCGGTCGCTC
>NZ_FMVA01000040.1:0-1849 GCF_900101425.1 Rhizobium sp. NFACC06-2
ATCGCCGGAAATGTGGGGAATCCGCTCAATTAGGACGACCGACATCGGTGATTTGCGCCGCGAAATCAACTACCATCGATAAGAGGTACTTATCGATGGTTAGAACCTCAACCGGCAATCATACCATGTGACGAACCCCAATAATAAGATAGAGTTCTTATAAGAAATCGTTTACCATAAAATCAATGGCTTACGACCTCGCGAAAATCAACATCTCAAACTTGATGGGGCCCGCTTTTGAGGCGGCCGTCGCGCTCACCCGTATCGACGAGCGCATTCCTCGCTCACCGGTCGGCGCGGGCTTTCTTGAGCGGCAAAATTTCGCCGATGCCTGCGCCTCGCTGTGGATCGATGGCGAGCTCGTCCATCTCGAAGACCTTGTCCTCCACGACGCCACGCGAGATGTTCGCACACCTACCCACGAACTGACAATCGCCCGTGACGTTCTTCGCACTCGCCGGCGGATCGCTGGTCAGGTGCCCGAGTGGGCGTTGTCCGCAGAGGGTATCCGAACTTTGCGACAGACGTCAGACATCAATTCGGTCGGCATGGGCGAGGTGCAAACGGCCGGCGTCATTCGGCCCGCGGTCGCCGTCGAACCGGAAGGGCAGGGGGACGATGGTGATGACCCGGATAATCTCCCCGGCGTCGACTATGCCGCCATCGATGCGATGCTCGCACGATCGGAGGCGGCCATTGAGGACGCTAGGCGGCCCGGCGTCGCTGACGTCAGCCATGCGACGGCCAGCCGTCCGGAAAAAGATCCGATGATCTACGATCTCGACTGGGACGAGGATGCCCGACTCGAAGAATGGCGCGGCGTGCTGCGCCAGGCCGAAAACCTGCCGGCGGTGTTTCGGGCGATCATTGCCCTCGATGCCTGGAACGAGCTTGCCGTGCTTCAGCACGCGCCCTGGATTGGCCGGCTATTGGCCGCCTCTATCCTGCGGGAAGCCGGCATCACCATCGGTCCGCATCTCGTCGCCATCAATCTTGGTCTGAAAACCATACCCGTCGATCGGCGCCGAAGCCGCGATCGTGAGACAAGGCTGCTCGCCATTGCCCACGGCCTGATCGCTGCCGCCGAGATCGGCATGAAGGAGCATGACCGGCTGGCGCTTGCCCGCACAATGATGGAGCGGAAGCTGGAGGGGCGCCGAACGTCGTCAAAGCTGCCGGAACTGGTCGCGCTTGTCATGGCGAAACCACTGGTGTCGGCCGGGATGGTGGCGAAAACGCTCGAGGTCACGCCGCAGGCGGCGCGGCGGATCGTTTCGGAACTCGGGCTTCGCGAGATGACGGGCAGGGGGAGGTTTCGGGCGTGGGGGATCCTTTAGAGCGCGTTTGAGGCGCACAAGAAGCGACCCTAGTTCAATCCGGCGTTGAACGATCTTAATTGCTGTCTTCGTCTGGATGAAGAGACGAGGGCAAACCGCTAATTGCGCTTGCGACCGCTTCGGCGTCAAGGGCATAGCTAACCTGCGCCAGCCTCCCTTCTCCAAGAGAGAAGGTCTCTTCGTACTCAATCATGTTTTCAAACAGCATATTGGCAAGAAGGTGAACCGCACCGGCTTTGCCGGAGACCGTTTGGTTTAAGTTATGCGGCCAATGCTGGTGCGTCCAGCATGGCGTAGTATCGTTCCTCGGCCTCTGCAGGCGGAATGTTTCCAATGGGCTCCAGTAGACGCCGGTTGTTGAACCAATCGACCCATTCCAGCGTGGCGAACTCCACAGCTTCGAAGTTGCGCCATGGTCCTCGGCGATGGATGACCTCAGCCTTGTAAAGGCCGTTGATCGTTTCGGCGAGAGCGTTGTCGTAGCTATCGCCGACGCTTCCGACGGAAGGTTC
>NZ_FMVA01000041.1:0-1538 GCF_900101425.1 Rhizobium sp. NFACC06-2
ATTCCGAGGCGCTGATCGCACGGCTGAAGCTGGAGATCGACAAGGTTCGCCGTGAACTCTACGGCAGCCGGTCCGAGCGCAAAGCGCGGCTTCTCGAACAGATGGAACTGCAGCTCGAGGAGTTGGAAACGGACGCCGGTGAAGATGAACTGGTGGCGGAGATCGCAGCCAAAGCTTCAACTGTCAAAGCCTTCGAGCGCAGGCGTCCGTCACGCAGGCCCTTTCCCGAACATCTGCCACGCGAGCGCATCGTCATCGCCGCTCCCGCCAATTGCGCCTGCTGCGGATCGGCCAAATTGTCGAAGCTTGGCGAGGACATCACCGAGACCCTGGAGGTCATACCGCGCCAGTGGAAGGTTATCCAGACGGTACGGGAGAAGTTTACCTGTCGCGAGTGCGAGAAGATCACGCAGCCACCAGCACCCTTCCATGTAACGCCACGCGGCTTTGCCGGGCCAAACCTGCTGGCGATGATCCTGTTCGAGAAGTTTGCCCAGCACCAGCCGCTCAATCGTCAAAGCGAACGCTATGCTCGCGAGGGCGTCGACCTTAGTTTATCGACGCTTGCAGATCAGGTCGGAGCTTGCGCCGCGACGTTGAAGCCACTTCATTCTCTGATCGAAGCGCATGTCCTTGCCGCCGAACGTCTGCACGGCGACGACACGACCGTGCCAATCCTGGCCAAGGGAAAGACAGATACGGGCCGCATTTGGACCTATGTCCGGGATGATCGGCCGTTCGGAGGCCTCTCACCGCCGGCAACCCTTTACTATGCCTCGCGCGATCGACGGCAGGAGCATCCGGAACGCCACCTGAAGACCTTCACGGGTATTCTGCAGGCGGACGCCTATGGCGGCTACAATTCCGCTGTTCAAGGGCGATCGCGATCCAAATCCGCTAAGACAGGCGTTTTGTTGGGCACACGCGCGTCGCAAGTTCTTCGTGCTCGCAGACATTAATGCGAACGCCAAGCGTGGAAAGAACGCCGCGCCGATCTCGCCTATGGCGCTCGAAGCCGTCAAACGGATCGACGGCCTGTTCGATATCGAGCGGGAGATCAACGGGCTTACGGCCGATCAACGCCTGGAACGTCGCCGCAAGGAAAGCCTGCCGCTCGTCGACAGTCTGCAGGTCTGGCTTCAAACCGAGCGTGCAAAACTGTCGCGCAGTTCTCCGGTCGCCGAGGCGATCGATTATATGCTCAAGCGTTGGGATGGCTTCACGTCATTCCTGGAGGATGGCCGGATTTGCCTCACGAACAACGCCGCGGAGCGAGCCCTGCGAGGCTTCGCACTCGGTAGGAAGTCCTGGCTCTTCGCCGGATCAGACCGCGGCGGGGATCGTGCAGCCTTCATGGCCACGTTGATCATGACGGCAAAGCTCAACGACATCGATCCGCAGGCGTGGCTGGCCGACGTTCTTGCCCGCATCGCCGACACGCCGATTATCAGGCTGGAGCAGTTGCTTCCGTGGAATTGGACGCCGCCGACCGTCAACGCTCAAGCTGCCTGACCTGTGGCCTTCACCGGAGGCTTACG
>NZ_FMVA01000042.1:0-1439 GCF_900101425.1 Rhizobium sp. NFACC06-2
CTGTTGGTTTCCACGCGGAACTGAGCCGGTTAGGCGCATAATTTCCATTGAGAATTGAGCCATGTGAACCTTCCCCCCAACGCGGAGAGCGACGGGGGCAACGGAGTGATCCACATGGGACTTTTAAATATCATCCGTCGGATGGCGCTGCGCGAGAAGCAGTCGATCCGCGAGATCAGCCGGCGCACGGGGCTGTCGCGGAACACGATCGCAAAGTATCTGAACGCGGGCACGATCGAACCGACATTCACGGTACCGGAACGGCCGAGCAAGCTTGATCCTTTTGCCGACAAGCTGGCGGCCTGGCTGAAGACAGAGGCCGGGAAGTCGCGCAAGCAGCGACGAACACTGAAGCAGGTTCATGCCGATCTGGTGGCTCTCGGCTTTACCGGCTCCTATGGTCGGGTTGCCGCCTTCGCCCGTGATTGGCGAGCGGAACGACAACGTGAGCAGCAGACGACGGGCCGCGGCATATTTGTTCCGCTGTCTTTCCGCCCAGGCGAAGCATTCCAATTCGATTGGAGTGAGGACTATGCCGTCATTGGCGGCGAGCGCACGAAGCTGCAGGTCGCGCATATCAAGCTATCGCACAGTCGGGCTTTTCTGGTCAGGGCGTATCTGCTGCAAACGCACGAGATGCTGTTTGACGCCCATTGGCACGGCTTCCGTGTGTTCGGCGGCGTCCCTGCTCGCGGCATCTACGATAATATGAAGACAGCGGTCGATCGCGTTGGCCGCGGCAAGGAGCGACAGGTCAACATCCGGTTCCTTGCGATGACGAACCACTACGTTTTTGCGCCAGAGTTCTGCAATCCCGCCGCAGGCTGGGAGAAGGGACAGGTCGAGAAGAACGTTCAGGATGCCCGACCACGTCTGTGGCACCAGATGCCGGACTTCCCGGATTTGGCAGGGTTGAATCTGTGGCTGGAGCAGCATTGCCAAGACCTGTGGCAGGAGACACCGCACGGGAGCCTGCCCGGTTCGATCGCGGATGTTTGGGGTGATGAGCAGCCTGCTTTAATGGCATTGCCCGCCATGTTTGACGGCTTCGTCGAGCAGAGCAAGCGGGTCTCGCCGACATGCCTGATCACCTTCGAGCGTAATCGTTACAGTGTGCCAGCATCGTTCGCGAACCGCCCCGTCAGCCTGAGGATTTATCCCGAGCGGCTGGTCGTTGCAGCCGAGGGAAATATCCTCTGCGAACATCCGCGGATCATAGAACGCAGCCACGACAAACCGCCGAGGACGATTTATGACTGGCGGCATTATCTTACCGTCATCCAACGCAAGCCCGGTGCTTTGCGCAATGGTGCGCCTTTCCTGGAATTGCCGCTGGCCTTTCGACAATTGCAGGACCAGATGCTGCGTCGCCTGGGCGGCGATCGGGAGATGGCCGATATCCTCGCTCTGGTGCTTCATCACGACGAACAGGTTGTGGT
>NZ_FMVA01000043.1:0-1335 GCF_900101425.1 Rhizobium sp. NFACC06-2
CGCCAAGCTTCGACAATTTGGCCGATCCGCAGCAGGCGCAATTGGCGGGAGCGGCGATGACGATGCGCTCGCGTGGCAGATGTTCGGGAAAGGGCCTGCGTGACGGACGCCTGCGCTCGAAGGCTTTGACAGTTGAAGCTTTGGCTGCGATCTCCGCCACCAGTTCATCTTCACCGGCGTCCGTTTCCAACTCCTCGAGCTGCAGTTCCATCTGTTCGAGAAGCCGCGCTTTGCGCTCGGACCGGCTGCCGTAGAGTTCACGGCGAACCTTGTCGATCTCCAGCTTCAGCCGTGCGATCAGCGCCTCGGAATGCGATATGAGGGCCTTTGCGCTGGCGGCTTCTGCCTTTGCGGTCGCCGCTTCTGCTTCGGCTGCAACGCGTCGAGCGCGTTCCTGGGCCAGCAGTGCAAGGGCACTGGCAAGGTCGTCCGGAAGCTCTTCAGTCGTATTGCTCATGACAGGATGGAATCATATTCGAGCCTGTCATTCCAGTGTTTTTGCTCATCCGGCCGACGTCGGCCGCCAGGTCTTTTGCGGCATCCGCCAGTCGATACCTTCCAGCAGATAACCGAGCTGCGCAGGTGTGATCACCACCGTGCCATCGGCCGCAGATGGCCAGATGAAGCGGCCACGCTCCAGCTTCTTCGTGAACAGGCAAGCGCCTTGGCCGTCATGCCAGATCACCTTGATCAGGCCACCGCCGCGGCCGCGGAATACGAACAGGTGTCCACACATCGGGTCACGCTTCAGCGCCTCCTGCACCATCAAAGACAGACCGGGGAAGCCCTTGCGCATGTCCGTATAGCCCGTGGCCAGCCAGACCTTCACGCCAACAGGAACCGGGATCATCGCAGCCCCAGCACACAGTCGAGTATGCGGCCGAGCGCCTCGGTATCGATGTCGCTATCCACGCGCACGCGCCGACCCCGTCCAAGCTCGATTGTCACATCGCTGCGCTTCCGACGAGGATGGGGTGTGGTCGGCGCTCCCGGCTGAATGGGAGAGACTGATGAAATGGCCTCGGACACGATCACCGGCACCAACACGGTTCCCGTCTCGGTCTGCGGCTCGTCGAGCCGGCACAGCTCTTTGCGCCAACGAAACAACTGGCTGACATGGATACCAGCCGCGCGGGCAATCTCGGAGATGACCGCGTCTGGCTCAAAGCAGGCAGCGACCAGGCGCTCTTTGTCTTCTCGTGACCAGCGCCGACGGCGCTCTACGGACGTGATCACCTCAATTGCATGCTTCGTCATATGACTGCTCCTAGTGTTACCACTAGGACTGGCAGCCAGAAGGCCGTCATCGCAAGACGGCCTTCACCGTGGGCTTAC
>NZ_FMVA01000044.1:0-1203 GCF_900101425.1 Rhizobium sp. NFACC06-2
CGTTTCAAAGGAAGACAGTCACGAAAATTAAGGACCAAGACATGGTCCGACAACGCGCATCTGGCGCATGCCGCGATAACATAAACGTATGAGGATCGCGCGCCTCAAGCGTAAGAACATCGAGAGATTGTTGAATTCAACCTGTGATTGTGATCGTGCGTCTTTGATCACGACGACTATTCCAGTTGCAGGGGCTTGCGCAACTGCAATTTCTTTGAACTCCAACTTACGACGCTGTCAATGCTGGGAATAGGCTTGTGGCCCTCTTGCACCAATGTAATTTGAGGTGGGCAGCCAATTTTCGAAGGAGCTCCCGCATATCCACGATGGGCGAACGGCAATGAAGACGTCATCTAGTCATGGGAGCGAGTGTGGTCATATCTTGGGTCAGGCGCGTCAAGGACCCAGCCGACCGCCTGGTTGGCTGGCATACCCCACAGAAAGTCACCGATGCTCGCGATCGTGGCACTGGCGAACAAGACGGCGCGCGTCGCCTAGGCGATACTGCAACACAGAGGGACTTACATGCAGGCAGCCTAGTAAATTCTCGTGTCGCAACGGAGGTCTCAGGATTGCATTGGCGAAGAGTTTGAACGGGGTTCGGAGAATCAAATTGAAGATGAGTGCTAGCAACACGTAAGCCTGAAGTGCACCGCGCTCGCGGAATCCATACTGGCTGGCGGCAGTATCCTGCCGCATAAGAAGCCGAACGAACGTCCTCAAGCCTGTGCTTAAGCCTTCCTGCTTATGCCGACTATCCGGTCGCAAGTGGGGTAGTTCAATCCCGCCGGGCTCCCGCGAAAGCATCCGCCGCCTTGCGGCTACACTGGCTACAATGACCGCAACCGCATCGAAGAAATGTTTAATGGGCTTAAACATTTCAGGCGCATTTCGACACATTATGACAAGACAAAAGTGTCGTTCGCGGGCTTTCTTGCGCTTGCCTCAATCAAAATTTGGTTGTCCTTCATTTGCGCGAAGCCTTTTTAGGGCGTTCCTTTTCTTCTTCCCAGAAAGTAAGCCGGGCGCCTGGCGCTTCCTTGATAGCAGCGATTTCCATCTTAGTGCGAAGTTCACTACGAAACCGCGAAGCGTTACGCGCCCCCATCGTAAGCCTCCGGTGAAGGCCACAGGTCAGGCAGCTTGAGCGTTGACGGTCGGCGGCGTCCAATTCCACGGAAGCAACTGCTCCAGCCTGATAAT
>NZ_FMVA01000045.1:0-1008 GCF_900101425.1 Rhizobium sp. NFACC06-2
AAGACCTCGCCGACGCACTGAAACCCTTTGCTCAGTTGAGGTCATAAACAGCGGCATTGTGGATCTCGCGCAACCCTTTGTAAGATGCATGTCGCCAATTACCGTCGTCGGTCCAGCCGCGGAATTCAATTTCCGCGATCAAGGTCGGCTGCGCGTAAACGTAGTTCTTGCCTTTAAGCGGCACGGCTGGTGTCCGTGTCTTCAGTGTGTCGAGCGTCTTCTTCAGGTAGGCTGCATCCTTTTCCTTGAAGCCCGCGCCGACGGCGCCGACATAGACCAATCGTGGTCCCGGCGAGCCGCCAGCAGCAAACTGCCAATCCCGCCGCGCGCCACCGCCGACTGCTCGTAGCCGACGATCATGAAACTCTTGCTCTGCACGCACTTGATCTTCAGCCAGTCGCCGGTCCGACCAGGGCGGTAGGGGCTAACTCGATGTTTGGCGATGACGCCCCCCATGCCGATCGAGTAGGCCTTGGCCAATAGCTCAGCGTCGTCTCCCTCTATCTCTTCGGACAACTGGCTCTTCGGACAACTGGATCGCACCGACGGCGCCCTCCAGCAAGTCTGTCAAGAGATGACGGCGAACTGACAGTTCGGTCCGGATCAAATCGTGACCGTCCAAATAGAGAAGGTCAAAGGCGAAGAGAACGGACTCCGTCGAAACGCGCTTGCCCCCTCTTCTGCCGAGCCAGCGCTGCAGCGCTCCAAAGTCCGGGCGGCCTTCCTCATTCAGTACCACCGCCTCGCCATTAATGAATGCCCGCCGTCCTGGATAAACGGATCGGCCGATTTTCCGTGCAATTCACTTTGGGTAAAGAGTCGATCTGCATTCATGTTTTCACCTGCCTTCTCAATTCTTCGGATCCTCTTCATGAGCCACTTGTCCCGATCGTCGTTGCTTATTATTGACAGGCTGTTGGTTTCCACGCGGAACTGAGCCGGTTAGGCGCATAATTTCCATTGAGAATTGAGCCATGTGAACCTTCCCCCCAACGCGGAGAGCGACGG